>NZ_JBEPQT010000052.1:0-17866 GCF_040547985.1 Bradyrhizobium sp. LB14.3 | reverse complement strand
CAGGTTGAGTGATTCAGCAACCTCAGTCTGGCCTCAGACCTGGTCGCTATCCACTCCCCATGGAATCTTCGTCGCAAGGGCTCCTCGCAATGACGGAGGAAGGCTGCGCGAGCGCGCAACCCTACGGCCGCAGATAGAGATAACCCTGCGACTGAAGCTCGGCCAGGCGGACCACGCCGCCTTTTTCCGCGCTGACGAAGCCCGGCAAGAGATCCGTAAGCGTGACGTTCTGCGCCTTCATCGTGTTGCCGCAGGCGGCGAGCTCGACGCCGTCCTTGGAGAAATCGCTGACGCGCTTGCTGATGTCAGGGTTGGCCTGCGTCCCGTGAAACGCCTTCAGCGCCGGTCCATGGATCACCAGCGCGATCGTGACATGATCAGGACCGCCGACGCCGTCGATGTGGTTCTGGATGTTGCCGAGCACGAAATTGACCTTCTCCGCGTCGCTGAGGTGATAGACCACCTTCAGCTTGTTGCCCGTGCTCGCTTCGGTGGCGGCTTGTGCACGCGAGGCGCCAAGCGCCGCGCCCACCGCCGAGACGGCGCTCCACAGGATGTTCCGGCGGTTCATGACGATCTCCTTCGATTGCGCCCGAGACATATCATTTGTGGCGGAGCGCGGCGACTTCCTTGCGATCGGTCACGAGCGAGGCGCACTCTCGGGCGTCAGTGCGGTCAAGGCGGAAGATCCCGTCGTCGGCGCCGGCGACCAGCGATTGCTCGGCGTCGTCATCCGGCTTGTTGTTCTGCCAGACCCTGACCCGCACCAGCCGCACGACGGCCGATTTATCGTCCTTCGACAGCGCAACCCCGATGCTGCCGCCCTCGCAGTCGACGCCGCAGCCGAGGCGGACATCGTTCCCGTCCTTCACAAACGCAACATGGCTACAGGAGCCGCCGGAATTGAAATCGCCGCTACGATGGCGATATTTGAAGCCGAGCCGGAAGGAATTGTGCAGCTGCTTGTCCTCGCTGTCGAATTCCGCGGAGACCAGCAGCTTCATCAAGGCGACTTTCTGCTTGGGATGCCGCGCCAGGTGTTCGGCATCGTAGCGGCGGACGAAGCAGGCATAAGCCTTGTTGCCGGGCGTGCCTGCGTACATCCGCGCGTTGAAGGTCTCGGCCTCGGTCTTGCCCGCCTCGCGGATGTCTTCGGCCTCCTCGGCCCGGGCGGCGCCGATGAACGTGGCAAAAATGACGGCAGCAACAAAAAGGGAGAACTTCATGATGGCCTCGAACGCCGCAGCTGAGCTGTCAGCTGTAGACGCGGCCCGGGTGCGACGCGTTCAACGTCGCGCGTCCCTGACATGATCATCGCTGGGACGGAGCGAGCTGATAGTTCCATGCAGGGCGTTAGTCGTCGCGGGGATCGTGAAGGTTCAATCGAGGTGGCGCTGTCGCCTTTCGGAACTCGATGCCTGCGATTCCTTCGACGTTGCCCCGCTTCATCGATGTGATAGCCTTCACAGACAGACGCGTTTGGAAGTCGTAAGCTGGGACTGCCTTTGTAGTTGGTGGAGTCCCCCCGCGATGGGCGAAATTCGCAACTTCAGATCCGGGAATGACGAGCCGCCTTCACACGGCCCCATGCCTCGTCGTCTCGCCGCGATCATTGTCGGTGATATCGCTTCCTACAGTCGCCTGATGCAGGCCGACGAGGAAGGCACGCACGTCCGCGTCAAACGGATCGAACGGGATCTCATCCAGCCCAGCATCGTCGAGCACCACGGATCACTGGTGAAGACGACGGGCGACGGCTTCATCGCGATTTTCGACAGTCCCGTCGAGGCTGTCCGATGCAGCATCGTCATTCAGCAGAACCTCATCGGCCGCAACGCATCGCTCGCGAAAGATACCCGGATCGAATACCGGATTGGCGTCAATCTGGGTGATGTCATTGTGGAGCCGGACGATGTCTACGGCGATGGCGTCAACATCGCGACACGCATCGAAGGCATTGCGGAGCCTGGTCAGGTCTACATCTCGGGCGCGATCTACGAGCAGATCAAGCACAAGGTGGTGTGCGGCTATGAGTCGCTCGGGGACCGTAAGGTCAAGAACATCACGGATCCCGTGCGCATCTATCGCGTGCTGCCGGACGCAAATGCGGTCGGCACGACGCGAGGCCGGCGCGAGAATACCCTCATCTTTCTCTTGAGCATCACGCTGCTGGTCATTGCCGCCGGCGTGCTCTGGTACCTGCTGACGCAGCCGATCAGGACGAACGAGCAGGCGGCCACGCCGGCCGTCTCTCCCAGCGTGTCCCCGATCCCGCAGCCTCCGCCGCGCGAAGCGGCGACCCCGACACCGCAACCGTCGCCCTCGTTGGCCTCATCACCTTCGCCGTCCGCCCCGGCGCCCGACCAATCGGCAACGGCTGTCCGAGAACCCGAATTGATCGCCATTCGCGGCGGCAGCTTCGCGATGGGAAGCAATGAAGATCCGACCGAACGACCTGTCCATCAGGTCACGATCAAACCCTTCTCGATCGGAAAATATCCGGTGACCGTGCAGGAATGGAACGAATGCGCGGCCGCGAAGGTATGCGGCTTCACGGCCATCGGCAAGGATGATGCGCCGGTCACCAATGTGAGCTGGTCAGACGCACAACAATATGCGGCCTATCTCGTGCGGTCGACGAAGAAGCCCTACCGGCTTCCGACCGAAGCCGAATGGGAATATGCCGCGCGCGGCGGAACGCAGACAAAATATTGGTGGGGCGACAAGCTTCAGCAAGGCATGGCCGGTTGCAAGGATTGTGGTGACCTCGCGGCCGAGCAGCCCGCGAAGGTCGGTAGCTTCAAGCCGAATCCGTTCGGACTGCATGACATGGGCGGCGGCGTCGATCAATGGGTCGAGGACTGCTGGCACAAAACCTATCAGGGCGCGCCCGGTGACGGCTCGGCATGGAGCAGCGGGGACTGCAGCGCTCATGTCCTGCGCTCAGGCTCCTGGAAGAACGATTCGAGATATGTGCGGCCGTCCAACCGCGATGGCTACGATACCAATGTCCGTTATCCGACGCACGGATTCCGCGTCGCGCTCAGTCCTTAAGTGCTGGAGTAGGTTTGATGCAAATCCTTCGCTGCATCGCGCTATCGACGGCGCTTGCATTGCTTCCGGGTGTCGCTTGTTCGCAAGGCAAGACCGCCCCCAAGGACGCAAAACTCTATTTCATCACCCCGCATGACGGACAGAAGGTGCGCGGCGGATTTCTGGTTCGGTTCGGCTTGCGGAACATGGGCGTGACGCATGCCGGCGACGACTACCAGAACGCCGGCCATCATCATTTGCTGATCGACGTCAACGACCCCGTCGATCCCAAGGAGCCGATCTTGCAGGACAAGTCGCATCTGCATTTCGGGGCAGGGCAGACCGAAACCCTTCTCGACCTCCCGCCCGGAACGCACACACTTCAACTCGTGCTCGGCGATGCCAAGCACTACCCATTCGAGCCGCCCGTCGTGTCGGACAAGATCACGGTGCGCGTCAGGCCGTTGCCTCAGCGCGGCAAATGATCACCGCAGGCTGGCGTTGAACTTGTCCAGCGTCGCCGAGCCTGGGCACAGCGTGTCCGCTTCCAGCGTGTTGAGCGGCGTCTCCACCGTGTTGAGATGCTCGTGCAGATCTTCCGCGTCGGGATCGACGTAGAGCAGGCCGGTGACGATCTGGCCCTTGGCGGCGTGCTTCTGGAGGAAGGTCTGGGCACCGAGCCGGTCATGCGGATCGTAGTCGGCGTCGATCTTGCGCAGTGCGATCTTGCTGCCGTCATGCTGCTCGACCATCTGCACCGTGCCTGGTGCGTAATCCACCGCGATGGGATCGCGGCCGACCAGCACGTCGAGCCGGTTCACCGCGTCATTGTGCTCGCGGACATAGTCGAAGCTCTTGGTCGAGCCGGCGTGGTTGTTGAAGGCGATGCAGGGGCTGATGACGTCGATGAACGATGCGCCCTTGTGGCCGATCGCCGCCGCGATCAGCGGCACGAGCTGGGTCTTGTCGCCGGAGAACGAGCGCGCGACGAAGGTGGCGCCCAGCTGCAGCGCGATCGCGACGAGGTCGATCGCGTTGTCGGTGTTGGTGGCGCCCTTCTTGGATTTCGAGCCGCGGTCGGCGGTCGCGGAGAATTGGCCCTTGGTCAGGCCATAGACGCCGTTGTTCTCGACGATATAGGTCATGTTGACGCCACGCCGGATCGAATGCGCGAACTGGCCGAAGCCGATCGATGCAGAGTCGCCGTCGCCGGAGACGCCGAGATAGATCAAATCGCGGTTGGCGAGGTTGGCGCCGGTCAGGACCGACGGCATGCGGCCATGCACGGTGTTGAAGCCGTGTGAATTGCCGAGGAAGTAGTCCGGCGTCTTCGAGGAGCAGCCGATACCCGAGATTTTTGCCACCCGGTGCGGCTCGATCGAAAGCTCGTAGCAGGCCTCGATGATCGACGCCGTGATCGAGTCATGGCCGCAGCCGGCGCACAGGGTCGAGATCTTGCCCTCGTAGTCGCGATGGGTGTAGCCGAGCTCGTTCTTCTTGAGGCCCGGATGATGGAATTTCGGCTTCGCAATGTAGGTCATGACACGGCCTTGCGGAGCGGGGTCACCTTGAGGTGATCCTGGTGGTCGCCAATGGCTTTTGCGATGAAGCGGGCGGTGATCGGCGAACCGTCGTAATGCACGATCGGCACGAGCCGCACCGGGTCGATGCCGTTCTCGTTGACGATGAGCTGGCGCAGCTGGCTGTCGCGGTTCTGCTCGACCACGTAGACGAAATCGTGTTCGGCGAGGAAGCTCGCCACGCTCGAGTGGAACGGGAAGGCGCGGATGCGCAGGCGGTCGAGCTGATGCCCGCGCGTTTCCAGCAATCCGATCGCCTCGTCCATCGCCGGCGTGGTCGAGCCGAAATAGATCACGCCGTATTTGGTCGGCCGTTCCGCATTGGCCTGCAGCGGCCGCGGCACCAGATCCTGCGCGGTCTCGAACTTGCGCATGAGACGCTGCATGTTGTCGGCGTAGACCGAGCCTTCCTCGGAGTACCGCGCATAGCGATCACGCGAAGTGCCGCGGGTAAAATAGGAGCCCTTGGTCGGATGCGTGCCGGGATAGGTGCGGTAGGGAATGCCGTCGCCGTCGACGTCGAGATAGCGGCCGAAGTCACGGCCTTCGTCCAGCATCTCCGCGGTCATGACCTTGCCGCGGTCATATTGCTTGGCGTCGTCCCACTTCAGGGGACGGCAGAGCCGGTGGTTCATGCCGATATCGAGGTCGAGCATCAGGAAGATGGTGGTCTGGAGCCGCTCGGCGAGATCGAAAGCGGCGGCTGCAAATTCGAACGCTTCAGCCGGATCTTCCGGGAACAGCAGCACATGCTTGGTGTCGCCATGCGAAGCATAGGCGCAGGCGATGACGTCGCATTGCTGGGTGCGGGTCGGCATGCCGGTCGAGGGACCGGCGCGCTGGATGTTCATGATCACGGCCGGGATTTCGGCGAAGTATGAAAGGCCGATGAACTCCGTCATCAGCGAGATGCCGGGGCCGGAGGTCGCGGTGAATGCGCGCGCGCCGTTCCAGGAGGCGCCGATCACGATACCGATTGAAGCCAGCTCGTCCTCGCCCTGCACGATCGCGTATTTCGCCTTGCCCGTATCAGGATCGTGCCGGTACTTCTTGCAGTGAGCGGTAAAAGCCTCCGCCACGGACGAGGACGGCGTGATCGGATACCATGCGCACACGGTGGCGCCGCCATAGACGGCGCCGAGCGCGGCGGCGCTGTTGCCCTCGATGAAGATGCGGTCGCCGACCTTATCGGACTTCTTCACCCGCAGCCCGGTCGGGCATTTCAGGTTCTGCAGCGCCCAGTCGCGGCCGAGATGCAGCGCGTGGACATTGGAGGAGAGCAGCTTCTCCTTGCCCTTGTACTGCTCGCCGATCAGCTGCTCGATCAGTTTCGGGTCCATGTCGAGCAGCGCCGAGAGCGCGCCGAGATAAATGATGTTCTTGAACAGCTGGCGCTGGCGCGGATCGGTGTAAGTCGAGTTGGTGATCGCGGTCAGGGGGACGCCGATCACGGTGATGTCGTCGCGGAATTTCGTCGACGGCATCGGCTTGGTGGAATCGTAGAACAGATAGCCGCCCGGTTCGATGCCGGCGACGTCCTTGTCCCAGGTCTGCGGGTTCATCGCCACCATCATGTCGACGCCGCCGCGGGCGCCGAGATGGCCGTGTTCGGTCACCCGCACCTCGTACCAGGTCGGCAGCCCCTGGATGTTGGAGGGGAAGATGTTGCGGGGGCTCACCGGAACGCCGTGACGCAGGATCGCGCGCGCGAACATCTCGTTCGCGCTGGCCGAGCCCGATCCATTGACGTTGGCGAAGCGGACGACGAAGTCGTTTACGCTGCTGATCGGCTTTTTGTCGGACATGCTGAACCTGCGTAAGTCATCTCGATGAAATATTTTTGCATGTCCCAGGCGCCGGTGGGACAACGCTCGGCGCACAGCCCGCAATGCAGGCAGACATCCTCGTCCTTGACCATCACGCGCCCGGTCTTCAGGTCGCTGGAGACGTAGAGGTCCTGGTCCGGACGGGGCGAGGGCGCTTTCAGGCGCTGGCGCAGATCGGCCTCTTCGCCATTCTCTGTGAAGGTGATGCAATCCATCGGGCAGATATCGACGCAGGCGTCGCATTCGATGCAGAGCGAGGTCGAGAACACCGTCTCCACGTCGCAGTTCAGGCAGCGCTCGGCTTCGCCAAGCGCCAGCTTGACGTCGTAGCCGAGCTCGACCTCGGTGCGAATGTCCTTCAGCGCGATCACCTTGTCGCGATGCGGCACCTTGAAACGCTTGTCGTTGGAAATGTCGTTGTCATAGCTCCATTCGTGGATGCCCATCTTTTGCGATGAGACATGCACCTCCGGCAATGGCCGTTCGGTGATGTCCTCGCCCGAGAGCATCCTGTGGATCGACAGCGCGGCATCATGGCCCTGCGCCACGGCCCAGATGATGTTCTTCGGTCCGAACGAGGCGTCGCCGCCGAAGAACACTTTTGGATTGGTCGATACGAACGTCTTCGGATCGACCTTGGGCATGTGCCATTTATCGAACTCGATGCCGCAATCCTGCTCGATCCAGGGGAAGGCATTCTCCTGACCGACCGCGATCAGCACGTCGTCGCATTCGATGGTCTGGTCCGGCTCGCTGGAGGGCACGAGGTTACGGCGGCCCTTGGCGTCGTATTCGGCCTTCACTTTCTGGAAGGTGATGCCGGTGAGCTTGCCGTTGTCGTGGACGAAGGCGACGGGGACGAGAAAGTTGAGGATAGGGATGTCCTCGTGGAGCGCGTCTTCCTTCTCCCAAGGCGAGGCCTTCATCTCCTCGAAGCCGGAGCGCACGACGACCTTCACCTCTTCGCCGCCGAGGCGGCGCGCGGTCCGGCAGCAATCCATCGCGGTGTTGCCGCCGCCGAGCACGATGACGCGCTTGCCGATCTTGTCGGTATGACCGAACGAGACCGAGGACAGCCAGTCGATGCCGATATGGACGTTGGCGTCTGCTTCCTTGCGTCCGGGGATGTCGAGTTCGCGTCCGCGCGGTGCGCCGGAGCCGACGAAGATCGCGTCATATTTCTCCGCGAGCAGCGCCTTCATGCTCTCGATGCGATGGCCGCCTTTGAAGTCGACGCCGAGATTGAGGATGTAGCCGGTCTCCTCGTCGATCACCGAATTGGGCAGCCGGAACTTCGGGATCTGCGAGCGCATCATCCCGCCGGCCTGGGGGTCACCGTCGAACACGGTGCAGTGATAGCCGAGCGGCGCGAGATCGCGCGCGACCGTCAGCGAGGCTGGGCCGCCGCCGACGAATGCAACACGCTTGCCGTTTTTCGCCGAAGGCCGCGGCAGGCGCTGCGTGATATCGTCCTTGAAGTCGGCGGCGACGCGCTTGAGGCGGCAGATCGCGACCGGCGTTTCCTCGACGCGTCCGCGGCGGCACGCCGGCTCGCATGGACGGTCGCAAGTGCGTCCCAGAATTCCGGGAAACACGTTCGATTTCCAATTGATCATGTAGGCGTCGCTGTAGCGGCCTTGGGCGATCAGTCGGATGTATTCGGGGACGGGGGTATGTGCAGGACAGGCCCATTGGCAATCGACCACTTTGTGAAAGTAGTCGGGGGCCGCGATATCGGTCGGTTTCATTCCTACCCTGTCCGCGCAGGCCCAAAGACCCCCGCGGCCTTTTCTTGAGCTTGGCGAACGCTAACTCGCTTCGATCTGGTTTCTGAATGACGTCATTGGGTTAGCTTATTAGAACCCTTCCGAAGTACAACGGCAAATTTTCGCGCTTCCCCTCTTTCATGGGAGCTCCGCGCGCACAGCATTAACGGCCGCGCGGGTATGCGGCGGTGCAGCATGTTGCGATGCGTCCGATTGCTTTAATTGTGAGCGATGTCGCTCTTCGCGAGGTCCCACATGAGGCTGTAGGTGCCGACCGACACAGGAAGCGGGAATGGCGCCGCGGCCGGGCCGGTGAAGCGCTCGGCGATCAAGGCCGAGACCGCGCTGACATGCGTGCCGTCGACCAGCACGAACCAGTCGCGCGCTCCTTCGTTGCGCACCGCCGGAATGTCCGCGGTCGCGCCTGACAATTCGGGTTCGCTCTCGAGCAGATGCATGGAGATGATGCCCTCGCGCTGTTGCGGCGCCAGCTTTTCTTGCAGCGCGTCACGCCATGCCCCGGCATTCTCAGGCGTCGGCCGCAGTCGCACCACGCCGAGCGCAGCTCCGCGCCCGGTACCATCGCTGATGGTGATACGCGCGACAACGCGGAGCATGTCCTTGAAATGCGCCATGTTCCGCCGCGACCATTCGGTCTGATTGGCGAGCCGCGCCCGGTAGGCGGGACTGTCGAGCACGTCGAGCGTTTCGGTCGAATACAGGGAGAGATATTTGGGATTGGCGGCGTGAGCGACATAGCGCCGCGCCTCGAGGAATCCCTCGATCGCGACGCGCTCTTCCAGATGCTCGCGATCGTACCAGCGGTTGAAATCGGCTTCGTGTGCCGCGTCGATGTTCATCGACGTCAGCAGCATGCCTGTTCCGGCGAGCGGCATTTTGTTGTTGTCCTTCCCATCCACACCCTCATGGTGAGGAGCCACGAAGTGGCGTCTCGAACCATGAAGGCCCGGCTTTCGCATCTCGGCCTGCATCCTTCGAGACGCGCTCCTTCGAAGCGCTCCTCAGGATGAGGAGATAGATCTATCGCGCGGCCTTCGAGGCGAGATCCGCGATCGACTTCATGACCGCGTCTCGCACGCCGGCATCATAGAGTGAATGTCCGGCTTCTTCCACGATGCGAATCTCGGAACCCGGCCACACTTTCGCGAGCGCCTGAGATGTCTCAGGAGGGCACAGCAGATCGTAGCGTCCCTGGACGATGATGCCCGGAATGCCATCGAGCTGACCGGCGTTCCGCAGCAACTGGTTCTCGGACATGAAGCTGTCCTGGACGAAATAATGCGCCTCCATGAATGGCGTCGCAGGCAATGTGCGCCACACATTCAGCGAGGCCAGGTCGATCCGCGTCTTTGCCGCCTTGTGCTCGGACAACGCGCGCTCGGTATCATGCCACGCGCGCGATGCTGGGCCGTGCACAGCGGGATCGGCATCGAGGATGCGGCGCCAATAGGCGTCCACCGGCCGCTCGCGCTCCCCGACCGGCAGCACGCTCAAGAAATCCTCGTAGAGCGCGGGATAGAACTGGGACAGGCGCGAGTTGAAGGCCGTCTCCACTTCGGCTCGCGTACCCAAAAACGTCGCGCGTAGCGCGATGCCGGAGACGCGCTCGGGATGCGCCTGCGCATACGCCAGCGCCAGCGTTGCGCCCCAGGAGCCGCCGACCACCATCCAGCGTTCGCAGCCGAATTTTTCGCGGATTTTTTCCATGTCCGCGATCAGGTGCGCCGTGGTGTTGTGCTCGCGCGATCCCTTCGGCCGGCTGCGGCCGCAGCCGCGCTGGTCGAACAGCACGGCATGAAAACGGTCGGGATCGAACAGCCGGCGATGGTCGGGCTGGCAGCCGCTGCCGGGGCCGCCATGCAGATAGACCGCAGGGATTCCGTCAGTGCGGCCGGTGCTCTCGATATAGAGCTCGTGGCCGTCGCCGACGTCGAGCATTTCGGAGGTCAGCGGCGCAAAGGGATCGGTACGTTTGGCGGATGCGGCCGCGTCGGCGTCAGGCACCATTCTCGGATTCCAGAGTGCCGCCGGCGAAATTGCGATAGAGGAAGCGGTTGGTTTCGCCCTCGGCTTCGCGCTCGGCCTGCTTGAAGATGGTCTCGTGCAGCGGCGACAGCGCGCAGGCCGGATCGGTGTTGGCGGCGTCGCCGGTCAGCGCAAAAGCCTGGCAGCGGCAGCCGCCGAAATCGATCTCCCGGAATTCGCACGACTTGCACGGCTCCTTCATCCAGCCGGTGCCGCGATAGCGGTTGAAGGCGTCCGAGTTCTGCCAGATCCAGGCGATCGAATGGTTGGAGCGCACCGATTCGAAGTCGAGCCCGGTGATGCTCTCGGCGGCGTGGCAGGGCAGCACCTTGCCGGCCGGGGAGATGTTGAAGAACTGCCGGCCCCAGCCGCCCATGCACTTCTTCGGCCGCAGCGCGTAATAATCGGGCACGACATAGTCGATCGTCAGCCGGCCCTTGAGCCGCTCGCGCGCCTCCTCGACGGTGCGGGTGCACTCGTCGAGCTGCGCCACCGTCGGCATCAGCGCGGCGCGGTTCTTCAACGCCCAGCCGTAATATTGCACGTTGGCGACCTCGAGCCGGTCGGCGTCGAGATCGATCGACATCTGGATGATATCAGGAAGCTGATGCAGGTTCTGCCGGTGCATCACCGCATTTACGGTGAGCGGCAGGTCCAGCTCGCGCGTCCATTTTGCCACTTCGAGCTTCTTGTGGTGCCCGCCTCTGTAGCCGCCGACGCGATCGGCGAGGGCTTCTTCAACGCCCTGGAAGCTGATCTGCACATGGCACAGCCCGGCATCGGCCAGCTCGCTCAGCCGCTCGCGCGTCAGCAGCACGGCGGAGGTGATGAGGTTGGTGTAGAGGCCGACGTCGCTGGCATGCTTGACCAGCTCGACGAGGTCTTTGCGCGCGGTCGGCTCGCCGCCCGAGAAATGCACCTGGAGCACGCCGATCTCGGCGAGCTCGCTCAGGACTTTCTTCCATTCCTCGGTGGTCAGCTCCTTGCCCGAGCGGTCGAGTTCGACCGGGTTGGAGCAGTAGGGGCATTGCAGCGGACAGCGATGCGTGATCTCGAGCAGCACCGCGAGCGGAATGCCGAATGTTTCCGCCGTAGAGCGCTGCTTTTCGAGCACCGCGAGGCTGTCGCTGGCGTCAGGCGGGACGGTGGGATTGCCGAGCACATCGCTCATGACGTCTTCTCCCGGGCCTCCGTGAGAAAGCCCTTGTCGGCGAGATCCTGCAGCATGGCGATCACGTCGGTGAGGATCGCATCTCGCGGCGCGGCGTATTTCGCGGCCAGCTGGTCGGAGATGTCGCCGACATTGCGCTCGCCGTCGCAGAGCTGCAAGACCTCGACCGCGATCTCGTCGGGCGCCAGCACCCGTTCCGGCGCCAGGATCACCCAGACTTTTCGCGTTTCGTCATACTTCAGCTTGGCGTGCCGCGGCAGAACCGGCCGGCTCGTCTCGCTGACGCTGATGTTACGCGGCCCGGCCATCGGTTGTTCCCTCAGCTCGCCTTTTCGTGGTCTTGGGGCACGAACGCGCCCGGCGGAATGTGGCCCTCGACATAGGCGTGTTGGAGCGCGTCGAGCTGCACCCATAGCACGTTGGTCTTGAAGATCAGCGCGTTGCAGACCAAGGCTCGCTGTTCCGGCGTCCTCGCATGCGCCTTGACATAGTCGAGCGCGAAGCCGGCGTCGCGCGGTGCCTGCGCCAGCCGCCGCTTGAAGTAGCTCATGGTGTCAGGATTGACGAAGTCGTAGTGCTCCAGCATGCCGGAGATGCGCTCCTCGTGCAGGTTCGGCGCAAACAATTCGGTGAGCGAGGAGGCGATCGCCTCCAGCGGGCTCTTTTCGCGGCAGTAGTGGACATAGGCTTCGACCGCAAAGCGCGTCGCCGGCAGGATGCCTTCGGTCGATTCCACATAGGCCGTGTCGAGCCCGAGACCGTCGGTCAGCTTGAGCCAGCGCTCGATGCCGCCCTCAGAGCCGATATCGCCGTCATGGTCCTCGATGCGATGGCGCCATTCCAGCCGGGTGGCGCGGTCGCGGAAGCGCGAGATCACCACCGCGTCCTTGATCGGGATCGTGCTCTGGTAATAGTACCGGTTGAGCGCCCAGGCCTGCACCTGGCCCTTGTTCAGCTTGCCGCCGTGCAGCAGCTTATGGAACGGATGCAGGCTGTGATAGCGCGTCGCCCCGATATGGCGCAACGTCGCCTCCAGCTCCTCGGCGGAGTTGAGCTTGATGTCCTTGCCGATCGAGAGCGAGGTCATTCCAGTCAGTGACGCGGCATTCACAGCACGATCTCCGTTCCGTCAGCGGGTATCTGCCAGCCCGCCGCTTCAGCGGCCTTGCGCTCGGGTGATGCGGGCAGCAGCGCCGGATTCGAGTTATTGATATGCAGAAATATCTTCCTGTCGAGTGTGAGATCGGCGAGCCGCGCAATGGCGCCATCGTCGCCGGACATCGCGACATGGCCCATGCTCTTGCCGGTCTTATGGCTAAGCCCGGCCCTGATCATCTCGTCGTCCTGCCACACCGTGCCGTCGAAGAACACCAAAGCGGCGCCGTCGATCTCGGCCTTGAGCGCGTCGGTGACCTCGGCGCAGGCGGCGATGAAGTAGAAGTACTTGCCGGTCGATTTGTCGGTGATCTTCAATCCCAGCGTATCGCCGTCGCCGCTCTCGCCGCCCGGATGCGCCTTGCCTTCCAGATACCAGGCCGATTTGCCCGAGACCGCGAAGGGCAGCACCTCGAGTCCTGAGCGCGCCCCGTCCGGCAGCCGCGGCTCGAACGGCTCATCGATGTCGATCGGCTGACGCCGCACGTTCTTTTCGTTCAGCACGTTGAAGATGCTGTTGGCCTTCAGGATCGCCAGCACCTTCTCATGCGCATAGACCGTGAAGGGCGAGCCCTCGCGCATCGACAGCAGGCCTGCCACCGCGTCCACTTCGCTGTTGGTCAGGATCACGCCTGCGATCGGGGTGTGGCGCAGCGCGCCTGTCTTCGGATGCAGCTGTGGCGTGGCATTCAATTGCTGGCGGAGGTCGGGGGAGGCGTTGATCAGGAACCAGTGCTCGCCGTCGCCGCTGAAGGCGACCGAGGCCTGGGTTCTCTGGAGCTCCTGGCCGTTTTCACGGGCCGCCCGGCAGCCCTCGCAGCCGCAATTCCACTGCGGCACTCCGCCGCCGGCTGCGGCGCCCAGGACGACGACGCGAAGCATGATCCGTCTCCTGGAAGGAACGCTGCGAGGTGGATCTCAGGCCAACACAGTTTCCGTCGTTCGGAAACCTGCCGTGACCGAGAGACCCACCTGCGCTGAACGCAGATCGCCAGCCGCTTACTTGCGGGTGGCGCTCACATACATGTTGATTTCCATGCCACAGGGCACTTCGACGATCTTCGGGGCTTTCCAGGCCATTTCGGCTCTCCATTTTCGCGAATTCGGACGTATCCGCCCACCCCTTAAGTTAGTGCGGGCGCAAAAGTTCGCTAGTGAAATCTTCCCGATAAAGCCATGTTGCGGCGCGAAATATCGGGGTTGGAACACCGCTTTTGATAAGGCAGTCTTGCGCCAAGAGGCATTCGGCCGCGAACGCTGTCCTGATAAAGCAGTTGTGAGTGCAGTGCAGCTTTCAATCCGGTACAGGCGACCCAATTGGATCTCGGTGATGCCCAAATATTTCTTCAACACCCGCATCGGCAACGAACTGATCGTGGATCCCGAAGGGGAGGTCCTGCGCAATCCCGATCGCGCCTGGGAGGTCGCCCGCCAAATGATCCTTGAGGTCCTGAAATCGGAAGGCACCCAGCCGGCCCTGATGGAAGCGGTCATCGAGGTCACTGACGTCGAAGGCGAGATCGTGCTCGAATTCCCCTTCACCGAGGCGCTCCTCGACATGCCCGACCAGTCCGCTACGCGGCATTGAGCCCCCAGCTCTCTCCCCGTCACAGCAATGACGGAGGTATCCCTGCGAAATCTGCATGACTTTGCCGCGTTCCCGGGGCTAAAAGGGCCCGGTTATACGGAGCAAGCCATGCAAGATCTCTGGCGCCTGTCCGCCGCCGACCTCGTCACCCTCGTCAAAGCCAAAAAGGTTTCCGCCAGGGAAGCCGCCAAGGCCGGCCTCGCCCGGCTCGATGCCGTCAACCCCAGCCTCAATGCCGTGATCGATCATCGGCCGGAGGACGTGCTCAGGCAGGCTGATGCCGTCGATGCGGCCATTGCGAGGGGTGAGGACCCCGGCGTGCTGGCCGGCGTGCCCGTCACCATCAAGGCCAATGTCGACCAGGAGGGCTTTGCCACCACCAACGGCCTGAAACTCCAGCGCGACCTGATCGCGCGCGAGGACAATCCGGTGGTCGCCAATTTCCGCAAAGCAGGCGCCATTCTCCTTGGGCGCACCAATTGCCCGGCCTTCTCCTATCGCTGGTTCACCACCAATCTGGTCCATGGCGATACCAAGAACCCGCGCGACGCCTCGCTGACGCCGGGCGGCTCGTCCGGCGGCGCCGGTTCGGCGGTCGCGGCCGGCATCGGCCATATCGCCCATGGCACCGACATTGCCGGCTCGATCCGCTATCCCGCCTATGCCTGCGGCGTGCACGGCCTGCGTCCGACCCTGGGCCGCATTCCCGCCTTCAACCCGGCGCTGCCCGAGCGTCCGATCGGGCCGCAGATCATGGCGGTGTCGGGACCGCTGGCGCGCACCGTCAATGATCTCAGGATTTCGCTCGCGGCAATGTCGGCCCGCGACATCCGCGACCCCTGGTTTGTGCCGGCGCCGCTGGAAGGCCCCGCGCGGCCGAAGCGCGCCGCGCTCTGCCTCAACCCTGACGGGCTTGCGACGGCTCCCGAGGTGAAGGCGGCCGTCATCGATTCCGGCAAGCGGCTGGAACGCGCCGGCTGGACCGTCGAAATGATCGAGAACACCCCGCCGATGCGCGAAGCGGTGGAGTGGCAGACAAAACTCTGGCTCGGCGACGGCTATGAGGCGCAGCTCGAGATGGCCGAGCGTGAGGGCGATCCCGGTGCGCTGGCGTGCCTCCGCGGCAACCGCGCCAGAGTCACGCCGATGGACCAGGCGAATTACGCCAAGGCGTTGACCCGCCGCGCCGCGCTGACCCGCGAGTGGATGCTGTTCTTCGAGACATATGCCGTGCTGCTGACCCCGGTGTCGGGCGAGCTGCCGTTCCCGGATCATCTCGACCGCAAGGACGATGACTCCTTCAAGCGCGTCTGGGAGGCGCAACTGCCGCAGATCGCGATTCCCTTCATGGGATTGCCGGGCCTCGCGGTCTCCACCGGTCTCGTCGGCAAGGCGCCGGTCGGCGTGCACATCGTGTCCGGCCGCTATCGCGAGGATCTTTGTCTGCTCGCAGGCGAGGCGATCGAGGCGGGCGGCGTGCCGCCGTCGCCGATCGACCCCGTGGGTTAGCGATGTCTGCGATCTACGACTTCAAGGCCAATTCGCTTGCGGGCGAGGAAGTCGCCCTGAAACGTTTCGAAGGGCAGGTGCTCCTGATCGTCAACACTGCGAGCAAATGCGGCTTCACGCCGCAATATCGCGGGCTGGAGGATATTCATCGCGAGCTCTCGCCGCGCGGTTTCTCGGTGCTCGGCTTTCCCTGCAACCAGTTCGGCGCGCAGGAGCCGGGGCCGGCGAGTGAGATCCAGGCGTTCTGCTCGACCCATTACGACGTTACCTTCCCGCTGTTCGAGAAGATCGACGTCAACGGCGCCCATGCGCATCCCTTGTATGAGTACCTGAAACGCCAGCAATCCGGACTGTTGGGCGCCTCCATCAAATGGAATTTCACAAAATTCCTGGTCGATCGCGCCGGCAAGGTGGTTTCGCGCTATGCGCCGACCGCGCGGCCCGAAGGATTGCGGCAGCAAATCGAGACCCTGTTATGAGCGAGACAATCATGAGCGACGAATTTCCGGACCGCCTCTCGGTCAATCCGAACAGCCCCCATTACAACGCGGACATCCTGGCGCGCGACGTCGGCATCCGCTTCAAGGGCGTCGAGAAGACCAATGTCGAGGAATACTGCATCAGCGAAGGCTGGGTCCGCGTCACCGCCGGGAACGCCAAGGACCGCCACGGCAACCCGCTCACCATCAAGGTGCACGGCCCGGTCGAGCCGTATTTCAGGGACAAGAAGTAGAACTCGCCGCGCTCTCTCCACTCGTCATTGCGAGCGAAGCGAAACAGTCCAGAATCTTTCCGCAGTGACAGTCTGGATTGCTTCGTCGCTTCGCTCCTCGCAATGACGAAAGTAAAAGGTCCCCCATGTCCGTCCGCATCGTCGACGTTCGCGAGATCACGAAACCGATCTCTTCGCCGATCCGCAACGCCTATATCGATTTCACCAAGATGACGACGAGCCTGGTTGCCGTCGTCACCGACGTCGTCCGCGACGGCAAACGCGTCGTCGGCTATGGCTTCAACTCCAACGGCCGCTACGGGCAGGGCGGCCTGATCCGCGAGCGTTTTGCCTCGCGCATCCTCGAGGCCGATCAGAAGTCGCTGCTGAATGCGGCCGGTAACAATCTCGACCCCGACAAGGTCTGGGGCGCGATGATGACCAACGAGAAGCCGGGTGGCCATGGCGAACGCTCGGTCGCGGTCGGCACCATCGACATGGCGGTGTGGGATGCGATGGCGAAGATCGCAGGCCAACCGTTGTTCCGCCTGCTGGCCGAGCGTCATGGCGTCCAAGCCAATCCGCGCGTGTTCGTCTACGCCGCCGGCGGCTACTACTATCCCGGCAAGGACCTCTCGATGCTGCGCGGCGAGATGCGCGGCTATCTCGACCGTGGCTACAACGTCGTGAAGATGAAGATCGGCGGCGCGGGAATCGAGGACGATCGCACGCGTATCGAGGCGGTATTGAAGGAAATCGGCAAGGACGCGCAGCTTGCGGTGGACGCCAACGGCCGCTTCGATCTAGAGACCGGGATCGCCTACGCCAAGATGCTGCGCGATTATCCGCTGTTCTGGTACGAGGAGGTCGGCGATCCCCTCGACTACGCACTGCAGGCTGCGCTCGCCGAATTCTATCCGGGGCCGATGGCAACGGGCGAAAACCTGTTCAGCCACCAGGACGCCCGCAATCTGATCCGCTACGGCGGCATGCGGCCCGATCGCGACTGGCTGCAATTCGACTGCGCGCTGTCCTACGGCCTGTGCGAATACCAGCGCACGCTGGAAGTCCTGAAGACCCACGGCTGGTCGCCAAGCCGCTGCATCCCCCACGGCGGCCACCAGATGTCGCTCAACATCGCAGCCGGCTTGGGCCTCGGCGGCAACGAGAGCTATCCCGACCTGTTCCAGCCCTATGGCGGCTTCCCCGACGGCGTCCGCGTCGAGAACGGCCACATCACCATGCCCGATCTGCCGGGCATCGGCTTCGAAAGCAAGTCGGACCTCTACAAGGAAATGAAGGGGCTGGCGGAGTAGGCCGCGCTGGGGCCGCACACTCCGTCATTGCGAGCGTAGCGAAGCAATCCAGAATCTTTCCGCGGCTGGCAGTCTGGATTGCTCACATGGGGAATGTGTGTGTCAAGGAGAGCAGTCACCTTTTTGTTCGACTGCGGCCACCTCTTCGTCCCGACCGCGGGCTG
>NZ_JBEPQT010000051.1:0-20647 GCF_040547985.1 Bradyrhizobium sp. LB14.3 | reverse complement strand
GCTAGAAATTACATCCAACTCTACCGCGCCGCTCCAAAAACGATCGGCGGAAATATGAAAATTCTCCATTTCAAGGTTTTTCAGCAGACTGCTAGTCCGGAATCGCCGGTCGACGAGAACACGGCGAACAAGCAACCCTCAACAGCCGCGGCAGATGTTCTTCAGCTTCGCTGCGGTTTTGGCCTCTTCCGCAACGAACGGGTCCTTGTAGGCACTACGGGACGCATCGTTCTCCGCAGCAGCGGGCTTTTTCTCCTTCGGAGGAAATGCAGCATCGTAGCAGGCGAGACGTTCGCTCGTGCTTTCGATCGCGCGGCAGTCCGGTCCTGCCGCGACAGCGCCTTGCGACAGTGTGCCCAGCATCAACGCGACAAGAAGCGCTCTCCGGCGGATCCAGTCGACCAGACGAAATCCAGCCATACACGCTCCTGCTCAGTCGGCGGGAGCACTGGTGACCCTCAGTCACCGGTTGATGCCAATGGAAGGGCGGTGATGGCGCGACTCTACGCGTCCCTCCCGCGAATAGCGAGCTTTTAGGGATACGCAATATCAAGAAGGCGGATGTCGGCGTGACAATTGTTGCGCGTTGCCTTGGTCCGCGGCCTCGTTTAGGTCAAGCAATAGATGGCGGTATCAACCCAGGCGCGGCAACATGGTTACAATCTATTTCGATCTCGACGGCACGCTGACCAACCCAAAACCCGGGATCACACGCTCCATCCAGTACGCCCTGGAGCGGCTGAACGTGGCGGTGCCGAGCGAGGACGAGCTGACCTGGTGCATCGGCCCGCCGCTGCACGCCAGCCTGGAAAAGCTCACCGGCAGCGCGGAACTCGCCGACCGGGCGCTGCTGCTCTATCGCGAGCGCTTCAGCGATGTCGGCCTGTTCGAGAACGAGGCCTATGCCGGCATCATGGACACCCTGACAACGCTTGCCGCAACGACACCGCGCATGTTCGTGGCGACCAGCAAGCCCGCGGTCTACGCCATCCGCATCGTCGAGCATTTTGGACTAAAACCGTATTTCGAGCGCGTGTTCGGCTCCGAGCTCGACGGCACCCGCGTCGACAAGCGCGACCTGCTGCGCTACGCGCTCGACGAAGCCAAGGTCGATCCCGCCAGCGCGATCATGATCGGCGACCGCAGCCACGACGTGGTCGGCGCTCTCACCAATGGCATGACGGCGATCGGCGTGCTGTATGGCTATGGCAGCGAGGCCGAGCTGCGGGACGCCGGCGCGCATCACATATGCGCTGCGCATCCCGAGCTGCTCACTCACTGCGTGGCCTAAGTTCTAGGCACTGACGGTCTCCACCGCCGCCAGCATGCCGGTCTTGGCGTGGCAGTTCAGATATTCGAAGAACTGCTCGTCCGCCGCGGCCACAGTGACCTCGTGATAGAGCCGCAATTTTGCCGATGGCCCGAGCGTCGACAGATATTTCATCGCCGCGCCGAATATCTTGACGTGGGTCGGATGCGATTCCGCCCACCGTTCCAGCGCAGCCAGGCTCTTCCACCAGCTTTGGCCGTAGGACTTTTCGCTCGCGTTCCCGTCGGCTGCAAGCACGCGCATGTAGCGGTTGGCGTAGCAGCCGATGCCAAGACCGTCATGGCGCAAGAAATCCATCCCCTCGCGCAACACCGGCTCGACGTCGTCGAGATAGAGCTTTCGCTCCGAGGTCTCGGTATCGCTCCAATCCTGTCCTGACCGGATCAGGCAGAGATTGTCGTGCGCCTTCACGCGCAGCCGCGCGCCGTCGCGGATCAGCTCGGGATTGCCGCCCGGCGACATCGGATCGGTCTGCGACAGCGGGATGCGGTCGCGCATGCCGCCCCAATAGGCGTGCTCCTGCACCTCGCCGCTCATGCCCTGCGCAATCACCGCAACGCCCTCGGGCCGGTCGAGCGAGGAGAACAGCGTCTCGTGCCGCGCCACCGTGGGGCGCAGCACCTCGATGAAGGTGCCGACGCTCTCGAGCCGCTTCCCGGTCCAGGCCTCGCGCGCCGGTCCGAACCAGGCGTCGAAGCGCGCGATGTTGTCCCAATAGGCCACTGAGACGACGTTCTCGTAGCCGGCCTGATCGACATATTGCGCGCGGTCCCAATGCGAGGGACCGTCTTCCGCCGCAAAGCGCTCCGCGATTTCGGCGAGCGCGTCCGTCGCGACCGCCGGCGCCGCGCCACGATATTGAACGCCGAAATAGGCCATCAACACGCGGTTCACGGCGGGCTTGTAGCGCGCCACGAAGGACGGATATGGCGGCTGGTAATCGTCCGGCACACGCTTGTTGCGCGTGCGCGGGGTCTCGAGATGCAGAGGAATTGCGGATTCCATGATCGTGTCCCTCCCTCGATCCCGACGATCAGCTCGCCGCCGCGGCAATGTCGGTGGGCTCGACGCTGTCGACCGGCAGCGCAAACTGCTCGACGCGCTGGTATCGCTTCTTGTTGAGCAGGAGCCGCGTCACGTCGGGCCGCGAATAGTGCCCGGCGGGATCAGCGGCGTTCTTGGCGACACCGATGGCGCCGAGATCGATTTCGGCGATCAACAGCCCTTCCTGGTCCGGCGCGAGCTTGTCGCCGATCTGGCTCCCGTCAGGGCCATAGATCGCAGCAAAGCCACCGCCGGCATGCAGCAGCGCGTGCTTGTCCGGCCGATCGCAGAGTTCGTCGATCATGGCTTGCGAGACCGTCGCGCAAGGCGCGAGCACGAAGCAGGATCCTTCCACCGCGTAGACGCGCGAAGCGGCGTTGTTGACCTCGGCGCCGAGCGCTGGCGCGAAAGGATCGTAGAGCGAAAAACTCGGCCAGGCCGCGACATGCACCTGCTCGTTCTGGGCATACATCGCATACTTCGACAGCGGCTGGAGATGCTCCCAGCAGCACAGCGCGCCGATACGGCCGATGTCGGGCCGCGCATGCACGGCGAGATCGCTGCCATCGCCCTCGCCATAGACCGTGCGCTCGGCATGGGTCGGCCGCAGCTTGCGGCGCTTTGCGATGGTCTCGCCATCCGGCCCGATCAGCCATTGCGCCAGGTAAAGACTGCCGCCGTCACGCTCTGACAGGCCGAACACGGCGGTGAGCTTGGCCTTGCGTACAGCGTCGCGCAGCCGCTCGGACTGCGGGCTGTCGTAGGACAGCGAATTGTCGAAATAGCGCTGCACGAAGCCGCGACCGATCGCCCAAGCCGGCGAATCCATCCAGATGTGCCAGGGGTAGCCGGGGATGAAGGCCTCCGGAAAGGCGATCAGCTTGGCGCCCTTCTCGGCGGCGTCCCTGATCAGGGCGATCGATTTGTCGATCGAGGCATCGAGGTCGAGCCAGGCGGGCGCTGCCTGCACCACCGCGACCTTGTATTTCGGATGTTGGATGCCCATTCCCGCCTCCCTTGCCGGTTGATCGGAAGCTACGTCCGATGCAGTCTATTGGGCCAGAGCCGGACCAGGCCCGCTCGACCGCCCCGGCACGAAAACTCGACTGGAACGGCGGTACGGGATTTGCCTCGGTCAGGCGCGATCCGCGCAACATGCGATTTTACGGGATGTGAAAGGGAGGCTCTGCAGATGCCAATCCAGTTCACCACGGACGACAGCCCCGGCCACCGCCGGCTTGCGCTCTGGCAGGATATCGTCTGCGACGTCTTCGTCGGGCTCGACTGCAAGTCCGACCTTGGCAGCGCCTTTCGCGGCTCGGTCACCCGGGCGCCGCTGGGCAAGGCGGAATGCTCCGAGGTCTGTTCCGATCGTCAGCACGTGTTGCGCACACCCTCTCGCATCGCGCGCTCGGATCAAGATTTCATCCTGATCGCGCTCGGCAATCGCGGCGCCGGCGGCGTGGTGCAGGACGGCCGCGAGGCCGTGGTGCATCCGGGAGAGTTTGCGCTCTACGACACCACCCGTCCCTACGAGCTGAAATTCGACGGCACGTTCACGCAGACCATCTTCAAGGTGCCGCGCGAGATGCTGCAGCGCCGGCTCGGCGCGACCGAAGCCCTTACCGCCAGCACTTTCGGACCGGACTCGCCGCTGCAAAGGATCGCCTACGATTTCATCTACCGTCTTTGCCAGAGCGCGGATCAGATCGATCCGCTCCACGCCGCTGCTCTGTCGGAACAGGCGGTCGACGTCCTGGCGATGGCGCTGGGCGAGCGGCTAGGCCAGACGCCGCTGCCGTCCTCGACCCATCGCTCCGCCCTGCTCTACCGGCTGAAAGCGCATATCCGGGCTTACCTTGCCGATCCCGACCTCTCGCTGTCCGAGACCGCAGCGGCGCTCGGCATCTCCTCCCGCTACGTCAACGATCTCCTCGCCGACGAGGACACCTCGTTCCAGCGCTACCTCCTCGGTGAGCGCGTCGCTCAATGCAGGCGCGACCTCGCCTCGCCCGTGCTCGCCCACCGCCACATCAGCGAGATCGCCTTTGCCTGGGGCTTCAACGACCTCTCCCATTTCGGTCGCGTCTTCCGCGAGCATTTCGGGATGTCGCCGCGCGACTTCAGACAGAGCCAATTGCGGCATTGACATCCGGGTAGCCATTCGCCGGAGCCTTCGCTTCAGGCGAAGGCAATGCTCGTGAATTCCAGATTGTCAGGTGCTGCCGCCGGGATCAGGCTAGCGCACATGAGGACTCACGCCAACACAAGCGGATCGGAGGTCTTGCTGGGCGTCATCGCGATCCGGCTCGCGGTGCTGGTCGTGGTGGGCTGGACCCTGACGCTCTTGCCGCGGCAGGCGCGCGAGAGTGACGCCGGCTGCCTTCCCTCACCTGTAACGTGGAGCGAGGCTCGGCTTCCGGCGACGACGACCGGCGCGCGCGTGACTGACGCAGCCTTCGACGACATGCGTCTGCACGACTAGGGCCGCTCCCAAGCAAGGCCGGTATGTGGGCGTGGAATAGGACACGGCGCCTGCTTGCACTACCATTCGGCACCAAGGCCGCACCGTTCAACCAGCGGCCAGCCGAGGAGCATATCGATGGAATACCGACGCTTGGGCCGCTCAGGCCTCATGGTGCCCGCCTTGAGTCTTGGGACCGGCACCTTCGGCGGCGTTGGCCGCCTCGCTGCGTGGGGCACGACTGACGCAGCCGAAGCGCGGCGCCTTCTGGATATCTGCCTCGATGCCGGAGTGTCGATGTTCGACACCGCGAACGTCTACTCGCTCGGCGAGTCCGAGCGCGTTCTCGGCGAGGCCATCAAAGGCCGCCGCGATAAGGTTTTGATCTCGACCAAGGCAACGTTCCGCTTCGGCGACGGCCCCAACGACATCGGATCGTCACGGCAACATCTGCTCGCGGCCATCGATGCTTCGCTGAGCCGGCTCGGCACCGATTACATCGACCTGTTCCAGCTTCACGGCTTCGACGCCTTCACCCTGCCTGAAGAGGTGCTTGCGACCCTCGATGGGCTCGTGCGCGCCGGCAAGATCCGCTACGTCGGCGTCTCGAACTTCTCCGGCTGGCACCTGATGAAGTCGCTTGGCGTCGCCGACAAGCACGGCTTTCCGCGCTATGTCGCCAACCAGACCTACTATTCACTGATCGGGCGCGACTACGAATGGGAGCTGATGCCGCTCGGCCTCGACCAGGGGCTCGGCGCCGTGGTCTGGTCGCCGCTCGGATGGGGACGCCTCACCGGAAAGATCCGCCGCGGCCAGCCAAAGCCTGACGTAAGCCGCCTGCCCAAGACGGCCGAGTTCGGCCCGCCGGTGCCGGACGAGCACGTCTATCGTGTCGTCGAGGCCATCGACGAGGTCGCGAAGGAAACGGGCAAGAGCGTCTCGCAGATCGCGTTGAACTGGCTGCTGCAGCGTCCGACAGTCTCGACGCTGATCATCGGCGCGCGCAACGAGACGCAGCTTCGCGAAAATCTCGGCGCGGTCGGATGGTCCTTGACCACGGATCAGATCGCAAAGCTCGATGCCGCGAGCAAGGTGACCCTGCCCTATCCGTACTGGCACCAGCGCACGACCTTCACCGACCGCAATCCGCCGCCGGTGTAGACACCTTCGGAAACGCGAAATCGCCTGGCAGGCTGCGAAAGCCGTCCTGCCCATGCCTCGCCGCCGGGAGACCCGCTCCCGGTGCAGGAACTGTCCGTCTCCTGCCGGGTTGCGATGCATCTCGCTATTTCCTATTCGGAGATGTACCACGGCTCGAATCAAGCGCGCCTCCACCATGTCGCCTGCCCCCATCGAGCATGCCGACGGCCTGCCGCAGCCGCAGCGCAACCAGGCGGTGCTGACGATTGCGCTCGGCATCATCATGGCGGTCGTCGACAGCGCCATCGCCAACGTCGCGCTGCCGACGATCGCGGCCGACCTCGACGCGAGCCCGGCCTTCTCGATCTGGATCGTCAACGGCTACCAGCTCGCGATCACGATCTCGCTGCTGCCATTGGCTTCGCTCGGCGAGATCGTCGGTTATCGCCGCGTCTATCTGGTGGGGCTGGTGCTGTTCACGCTCGCGTCGGCCTTCTGCGCGCTGGCGCACACGCTGCCGCTCCTCACGATTGCACGCATCGTGCAGGGGTTCGGCGCGGCCGGCATCATGAGCGTCAACGCGGCGCTGGTGCGCTTCACCTACCCGCGCAGCCAACTCGGCCGCGGCATCGGGCTCAACGCCCTCGTCGTCGCCTTCTCGGCCGCGGTCGGCCCGACGCTCGCCGCCGGCATCCTAGCGTTCGGCAGCTGGCCCTGGCTGTTCGCCATCAACGTCCCACTCGGCGCGGTGACACTCGTCCTCGGCCTGCGTAGCCTGCCTCACACCAAGGCTGCGAGCCACTCCTTCGACTGGCAGAGCGCGGGGCTGTCCGCGATCACCTTCGGCGTCGGCATCGCGGCCGTCGACAGCGTCGGTCATGGCGAGGCCGCCATCGCCTGCCTCGTGCAGTTTGCCATCGCCATCGTCGCCGGCGCGCTGCTGATCTACCGCGAAACCCACGTGGCTTCGCCGCTGCTGCCGGTCGACCTGTTGCGCATCCCGGTGTTCGCGCTTTCAATTGCGACCTCGATCGCCTCGTTCTGCGGGCAGATGCTGGCCTTCGTTGCGATCCCGTTCTACCTCCAGAGCCGCTTCGGCTATTCGGCGGTGCATATGGGCCTCCTGATCACGCCATGGCCGATCGCTGTGGCGTTCGCGGCGCCGCTGGCCGGCCGCCTGGTCGAGTATTATCCGGCCGGCCTACTCGGCGGCATCGGGCTCACGCTGTTTGCGTGCGGCCTCGGCACGCTCGCCTTCCTCCCGGCGACGCCGACGCCGCTCGACGTGATCTGGCGGATGGCGCTCGCCGGTGCCGGCTTCGGCCTGTTCCAGACCCCCAACAACCGCACCATGATCGCCGCCGCTCCGCGCGAGCGCGCCGGCGGCGCGAGCGGCATGCTGGGCACCGCGCGGCTGCTCGGCCAGACCACTGGCGCGGCGCTGGTCGCGCTGTTCCTCGGTCGCTATCCGATCGAAGGAACCAGGATCGCACTGCTCACCGGCGTTGGCTTCGCGCTCTGCGGAGCCATGCTGAGCATGTTGCGGCTGTCGCCCGCGGGCGCGCGCGGTGCCGAGCATGTCCGCGTGCAGGACGATCAGCGTCTGCGCGGCGATTAGCGCGCCTCTCTCCGACTCAAAACGTCGCAGCGGGAGTCACCGGAGAGGCGCAAAAGGTGGTCGCGGGGCCTTCGAAGAGACCCAAGGCGAAACCGAGGGCCGAGCCCGCTCCTACCGCTGCGGCTGCGCCGCCAGCGGAAGAAAAGTAAGCTTCGCCTCTCACGAGGGCATCGGCGCCCCTACCTAAGGAAGTGTGGCCCTCCAAATAAAAAGGCCGGCCCTTCAGCCGGCCTTTTCAATTCATTGCGCGCAGATCAAGCTTTGACCAGCGGACCCTTGGTCGGCCCTTTCGAACCGCCCGGCTTGGACTTGCCCGGCGGGCGTTTGCGGGCGCCCGGGAGCTTCTCCTGCTTCGGCGTAACCGGACCCTCGACGAATTCGAAGCCGATCTTGTCCTTGGTCTCGTCGGCCTCGTCCTTGACGAGGACGACGCGGACGTGGCCGCCGCCCTTCAGCTTGCCAAACAGCACCTCGTCTGCCAGCGGCTTCTTGATGTGCTCCTGGATCACGCGAGCCATGGGACGTGCGCCCATCTGCTCGTCGTAACCATGCTTCACCAGCCAGGTCTTGGCGGGTTCGGACAACTCGATGGTAACGTCGCGATCGCCGAGTTGCGCTTCGAGCTGAAGCACGAACTTCTCGACCACCGTGCCGATCACCTCGACGCTGAGATGGCTGAACGAGACGACGGCATCGAGACGGTTGCGGAATTCCGGCGCGAACTGCCGGTTGATCGCCTCGTGGTCGTCGCCTTCACGCTTCGAGCGCGTGAAGCCGAACGCCTGCTTGGCGAGATCGGACGCGCCGGCATTCGTGGTCATGATCAGGATCACGTTGCGGAAGTTGACCTGCTTGCCGTTGTGGTCCGTGAGCCGGCCGTGGTCCATGATCTGGAGCAGCACATTGTAGAGATCAGGATGCGCCTTCTCGATTTCGTCGAGCAGCACCACGCAATGCGGATGCTGGTCGACGCCGTCGGTAAGCAGGCCACCCTGGTCGAACCCGACATAGCCGGGAGGCGCGCCGATCAGGCGCGACACGGTGTGCCGCTCCATGTATTCGGACATGTCGAAGCGCAGCAGCTCGACGCCGAGTGACGCCGCGAGTTGCTTTGCGACCTCGGTCTTGCCGACGCCGGTGGGGCCCGAGAACAAATAGCAGCCGATCGGCTTCTCCGGCTCGCGCAGGCCGGCACGCGCCAGCTTGATCGAAGCGGCGAGCGACTCGATCGCCTTGTCCTGGCCGAACACGGTGCGCTTCAGGGTCTGCTCGAGATGCTTGAGCACCTCGGCGTCGTCCTTTGACACGCTCTTCGGCGGGATCCGCGCCATCGAGGCGATCGTGGTCTCGATCTCCTTGATGCCGATGGTCTTCTTGCGCTTGTTCTCGGCGACCAGCATCTGCGCCGCACCGGATTCGTCGATCACGTCGATCGCCTTGTCCGGCAGCTTGCGGTCGTGGATGTAGCGCGAGGAGAGCTGCACCGCGGCCTCGATCGCCTCATTGGTGTATTTCAGCCGGTGGTAGTCCTCGAAGTAAGGCTTGAGCCCCTTGAGGATCGCGATCGCGTCCTCGACCGTCGGCTCGTTGATGTCGATCTTCTGGAAGCGCCGCACCAAGGCACGGTCCTTCTCGAAGTGCTGGCGATATTCCTTGTAGGTGGTCGAGCCCATGCAGCGGATGGTGCCCGAGGCAAGCGCCGGCTTGAGCAGGTTCGAGGCGTCCATCGCCCCGCCCGACGTCGCGCCCGCACCAATCACGGTGTGGATCTCGTCGATGAACAGGATGGCATTGGGATGCGCCTCGAGCTCCTTCAGCACCTGCTTCAGGCGCTCTTCGAAGTCGCCGCGATAACGCGTGCCGGCGAGCAGCGTGCCCATGTCGAGCGAGAACACGGTCGCAGCCGCCAGAACTTCCGGCACCTCGCTGTCGACGATGCGCTTGGCAAGGCCTTCCGCGATCGCGGTCTTGCCGACACCGGCCTCGCCCACGAACAGCGGATTGTTCTTCTGCCGGCGGCACAGCACCTGGATCGCGCGGTTGATCTCGGAATTGCGTCCGATCACCGGATCGATCTTGCCGTCACGCGCCTTCTTGTTGAGGTTGACGCAATAGGTATCGAGCGCCTCGCCCTTCTTCTTGGCGTCGTCGCTGCCCTTGGTCTCGGTCTCCTCGTCGACACCGCGCACGGGGCGCGCCTCGGAGACGCCCGGCCGCTTGGCGATGCCGTGGCTGATGTAGTTGACGGCGTCGTAGCGCGTCATGTCCTGCTCCTGCAGGAAATACGCGGCATGACTCTCACGCTCGGCGAAGATCGCGATCAGCACGTTGGCGCCGGTCACCTCTTCGCGGCCGGACGACTGCACGTGGATCACCGCGCGCTGGATCACGCGCTGGAAGCCGGCAGTCGGCTTGGCGTCGTCGGCGCCGTCCGTCACCAGATTCTCGAATTCGGTCTCAAGATAATTGACGAGGCTCGTGCGGAGCTTGTCGAGGTCGACGCTACAGGCGCGCATGACGGCGGCTGCATCGGAGTCGTCGATCAGGGAGAGCAAAAGATGCTCGAGCGTCGCGTATTGGTGATGACGCTCGTTTGCGATCGCCAGTGCACGATGCAGGGATTGTTCAAGGCTTTGGGAAAAAGTCGGCATTCGCGTCCTCTATGGCCCCCACCATCATGATCGTCATCGACCGGTCAGGCAACAACAACCTTTGTCACATATAGGTATATAAGATCGCGGCGAAAGACCGGTTCCGCGACTCAGGCGGCTGCACGGCTGCGGTACCTTTTGATGCAAAACCCGTTCCGTTCGGGCGCGATCGGCGCCGGTGCAGAATTCCGTAGTTTTGCCCGCAACGAACATCGCGCGCAGACCCCACGCGACGATCACACTGCGACATGCACAAGAGCCGGCCTCGAACGCGCCGTAGGCGTCTTACTTCTTTTCCATCACGCATTGCAGCGGATGCTGGTGCTTGCGGGCGAAATCCATCACCTGCGTCACCTTGGTCTCGGCGATCTCGTAAGTGAACACGCCGCACTCCCCGATCCCATGATGATGGACGTGCAGCATGATCTTGGTCGCGGCCTCGGCGTCCTTCTGGAAGAATTTCTCCAGCACGTGAACGACGAATTCCATCGGCGTGTAATCGTCGTTCAGGATCAGCACGCGGTACAGGTTCGGCCGCTTGGTCTTGGGTTTGACCTTGGTGATGACGGACGTGTTTGGCGCGGAGGGACCGCCGGGACGGTTCTCGTCGTTGCTCATCCGGGGAGCGTGGGCGGCGGCGGACAATTCTGGTCTGGAAGACAATTGCGGCATGGCTCAGGCGTTCAAATTCCCCACGGAAGCGTATGACGGTTCACCTCGCAGCCCCGTCTTCGGAGCTTCGCACAGGCGCGCCGCCTTGTTGGATCGCCGCTTTCAACCGATCCGGTCCAAACCAGATCGGCTTCAGCGAATATGGGCCTGCCCCCGGCTCGCCGCAAGCATGCGACGGATCGGCCGATGCGGCCGCGGCGGCCCCGATTCCCGGTCGGAGCGATCCTCGGCAAGGTTAATCAATCCGGACCGATTTGACAAAAACTTCCGCCCGCCCGTTTAGAAGATGTTGACCAGGAACCCGGCCGTTAACACCGCTGCGACGGTTTCGCGCGGGATACTTCGGTTTTCTACGGTTGAATTTACCGGGCGTTCAATGGCGTGGCGCGAAAACTGGCAAAGTCAAAGATTTTCGGGGATCGCCATGTCTCGCCTGCCCCTCGTCAGCCGTATCGGTCGACAGCTCGCCCGGTTCGGAGCGGCCGAACAAGGCAATATCGCCGTGATCTTCGCCATCGCGCTGCTCCCGGTTTTGACCTTCGTCGGAGCTGCGGTCGACTACAGCCGTGCGGTCCAGGCCCGTTCCGCGATGCAGTCGGCCCTCGATTCCACTGCACTGATGGTCTCCAAGGATCTGTCGTCCGGCACCATCACGACGTCGCAAATCAGCACCAAGGCGCAGGACTATTTCAAGGCCCTGTTCACCGCCACCAGCACCCTGCCGTCAGTCACCGTCGCGGCCACTTACACCGCGAGCACCAGCATGGGCTCCACGATCCAGGTCACCGGCACCGGCAGTTACACGACCACCTTCATGAAGGTCGCCGGCTTCCCGACGCTCGACGTCGGCGCCAATTCCACCAGCGCCTGGGGCCTGGTGCGCATGCGCGTGGCCTTGGTGCTCGACAACACCGGTTCGATGGCGCAGGACGGCAAGATGGCGGCGATGCAGACCGCCGCGAAGAGCCTGGTCGATCAGCTCAGCGCGCTCGCCAAGACCAGCGGCGACGTCTACATCTCGGTCGTTCCGTTTGCCAAGGACGTCAACGTCGGCAACAGCAATTCCAGCAAGTACTGGATTGATTTCAGCGATTGGGACGCGGCGAACGGCAGCTGGAGCTGCACGTCAGGCAGCAACAACAACTGCAACAATTGGAAGTGGACACCGGCCAACCATAATGCCTGGACAGGGTGCGTGGTCGACCGCGACCAGGATTACGACATCAAGAACACGACGCCCACGAGCGGCAATGTGGGGACGCTGTTCCCGGCCGAACAATACTCCTACTGCAACACAGGCAGTTCGTCCTATCTGCAGCCGATCATGCCGCTGAGCTACGACTGGAGCTCGCTCAAGGGCCGGATCGACGACATGAAGCCCACCGGTAACACCAACCAGGGCATTGGCCTTGCCTGGGGCTGGATGACGCTGTCGACCGGCGATCCCATGAACGCGCCGGCCAAGGACACCAACTACACCTACAAGGACGCGATCGTGATCCTTTCCGACGGTCTGAATACGCAGAACCGCTGGTACAGCAGCGCTTCGCAGATCGACACGCGGCAGAAGAAGCTGTGCGACAATGCCAAGGCTCAGCCCAGCAACATCACGATCTATACGGTGCAGGTGAACACCGGCAGCGACCCGACCTCCAGCGTGCTGCAATATTGCGCGAGCGGCACCGACAAATTCTATCTGGTAACGAAGGCAGATCAGACCGTCTCGGTGTTCAAGGACATCGGTACGTCGCTGTCGAAGCTGCGCGTGGCGCGCTAAGACCGACCCGCCGCGACACAAAAAAGCCCGGCTGCTTCAGCCGGGCTTTTGATTCCAGGATGTCCAGGAAACGTTAGTTGGCGGCCGGCGTGAACTTCGACACGATGGTCTCGACCGGCTTGAACGCCTGCTTGGCGAGATCGCTGTAGAGGCCGGCGATCTTCTGCGATTCCGCGACGAAGGTCTCGTAGGCGGAACGGGCGAAATCGGTCTGCGCTTCGACGGCCTTGTCCAGCGACTTCACACCGGAAAGCTTCTCGACGAAGGACTTGGTGTCTTCGAACGACTTCTTGGTGTAGTCGCCATAGGCGCTGGCGATCGCCTGAAGGCCGTGCTGCATCGAGGTCGCGGAGGCGACGTACTGCTCGAAGTGCTCTTTCCCGTAGCCCTGAAAGTCTTCAACCTTGAACATTCGGAATCCTTTTCCCTAGCTCTCGTCGGAAGCCCCGGCTCCCTGACTCTGCTCACAATTAGTGCAACGCACAAAAAAGTCAAGAATCTTGTGCGGCGCACAAAAATGCATGCAAATTCGCGGAGATTCCCGGGGGGTCCCGCAATGGTTCCTTAAGCTTTTGGAAACCGCGGCCCCGTACTTTGATTCCCTGGACGTCTTCAACTTCCGCAAGCGGCCGAAAGCCGTTGAAGAACATCACCTTAGCCAGAATAGCGGCTCAGGCCCAACCTCCCCCGCGGCGAACACCTGTGGAGGGGCAGCCTGAGCAGGTAATGATCCCGGATCTCATGGGCACAATTTCGCCTCACGAGCCGGTGATCAAGTCAGAAACGGGGACGGGGTTTCATGCTTCGTAAAAACTTGTCTTCCTCGCGCTTGGCGCGGATTGGCGTTTTCGGGCTTCTTACGGTCACCACCGCAGTCATCTTCACCACCGATGCTGCCGAGGCGCGGCGCCATCGGCGCCATTACGCGCAGCATCGCGTGCAGCGCGATGTGTCCGAGAGTTCCAGCCCGAAATTCGCGTCGATCATCGTCGACGGCAATTCCGGCTCCGTGCTCCAGGCAACGAGCCCCGACGGGATCCGCCATCCGGCCTCGCTGACCAAGATCATGACGCTCTATCTGCTGTTCGAGCGTCTCGAGTCCGGCAAGATGAAGCTCGACACCGAGATGCCGGTGTCGCAGCACGCCGCCGATCAGGATCCGACCAAGCTGAACCTGCGTGCCGGCCAGACCATTCGCGTCGAGGACGCGATCAAGGGTCTCGTCACCCGCTCAGCCAACGACGCAGCCGTGGTGATCGCGGAAGCGATCGGCGGCGACGAGGACGACTTCGCCCAGATGATGACGCGCAAGGCGCGCTCGCTCGGCATGTCCAGGACGGTCTACCGCAACGCCAACGGCCTTCCCAACGACGAGCAGGTCACGACCGCGCGCGACCAGGCCACGCTCGGCCGCGCCATCCAGGAGCGCTTCCCGCGCTACTATCGCTATTTTGCGACCTCGACGTTCACCTGGCACGGACAGTCGATCCGGAACCACAATCATCTGCTCGGCAGTGTCGAGGGCGTGGACGGCATCAAGACCGGCTACACCCGCGCCTCCGGCTTCAATCTCGTGACCTCGATGCGCCGCGGCAACCGCCACCTGATCGGCGTCGTGCTGGGCGGCCGCAGCGGCGGCTCGCGCGATGCCATCATGCGCAACCTGCTCGCAGAGAACCTCGATAAGGGCGCGACCACCCACACCGTCGCCGCGGTCACCGAGCGCAATGGCTCTGACGCCGCTGTCGAGGTCGCCGATGCGTCGGATACCCCGGCCCGCTCCGTTCCGCAGGTTCAGGCCGCCGCTCCTGCCCCCGAAACAGCCCCGCAGCGTCTCGCCTCGCGCCTGTCGGCGCTTGCTGCTGCGACCGCCGCGATGCCGCCGGCTCAGCCCAGATCTGAATCCAGCAAGCCTGAAGTTCGGCCGACGGAATCCAAGATCGAGCCCGCGCCGCTCACCAATGGCGTGATCTCGAGCCAGCCGCTCTCCCTCATCCCCGGTTCGTCCGAGCCGATGAAGCCGGTCCGGGTCAAGACTGTCCAGGTCAAGGCCGGCACCGTGAAGGTCGCCTCCGCCGCCCCGGCTCAGGTCGCACCGCAGGTCACGAGCACGATCGCGGCCCGCTCCGACATCGCCGAAACCTCCAGCGCCGTCGTCGCCCGGGCAGACCTCATCAACAAGCGTGAGGTCGTCAGCCAACCGGAAGCTCCGAGGGCCGAGCTCGCCCGTACCGAGCTGCCGCGGCAGCCGGCGGGCTTCGGCACCGGCAATGGCATCCTCGGCGTATTGCCGGCCGCAACCGCCGCCGCGCCCGCTCCGGCCGTCGCGAAGCTCGCTTCAGCCGACCCGACGCTGCAGCCGATCCAGATGAGCGCCACCACCAGGCCGGCCGTCACCCATAGCGGCTGGATCGTCCAGGTCGGCGCGCTCGAGAGCGAGAACGAAGCCCAGCAGCGCATCGACGCGGCGCGCAGTTCGGCCCGCGGCCTGCTCAGCAAGGCCGACCCGTTCACCGAGGTCGTAGCGAAAGACAATCGCAAGCTCTACCGCGCCCGCTTCGCCGGGCTCGAGCGCGACCAGGCCGAAGCCGTCTGCCGCACCCTGAAGCGCGCCGATATCTCCTGCATCACCGTTCGCAATTGATCTTTCGCATCGCGCCAATCAAAAAATGCCCGCGCCTTGCGCGGGCATTTTCATTTTCGGGATGCGGTGATGCCAAGACCTTTCGATAGCAAGGCTGCGATGCCAAAGGCCGTGATGCCAGGCTGTTTGATACCGGGGCTGTTCCACGACAACCTCTCGTCAAGGATTTACGGTTAAAATTTTGCGCAAGGGATCGACCACGCCGACAATGGCGGGCATCGGGGCGACGGCAAACAGAGCAAGTGGGGCTCACACGGGACGGGCGTTTGTAGCGTGGTGCCGGAGTTAGCCGTTATGCGTACGAAGCAGAGTATCCTTGGCCTCGTTTACACGGGCAGCGAGATACGTCGAGCCCCCCTGGTCGGGATGCAATTTCTTCATCAGGGACTTGTGGGCGCGGCTGATATCGTCACGCCCCGCCCCCGGCTGCAAGCCAAGGATCTGATAGGCCTCCTCCGCCGTCATTTTGCCGCTCGCCACCGTGCGGCGCTGCCCCCCTGCCGCGTTGCCCTGCGCGTTCTGACGCCAGGCGGGAAACCGGCGGTCCAGATAGCTTTCAAGTAAGGCCACGCTCTCGGCGTCGAACGCCGAGACCATTGCCAGCAGGCCAGCCAGATTGAACTCGTCGAGATCGCGCCCGGCATGAGGCCCGGCGACGATCCGGCCTCCGAGCTGGCCAGACTCGTGATCGAGCCGCATATCCAGGAATTGCGAGCGCACGCGCGAGGCCTGACCGGCCGGGCGCGTCGCGCCTCCGCCGAACAGTCCGCCGACGTTGCCCAAGCCGGCGTTTGCCAGTGGTGTCCAGCCCAGGAGCCCGGCGCCGAAGATCCCGAGCGGGATCGCCACCACCAGTTCGCCCCGCAAGCCCGTGAACGCTGCGACAGCCAGCGCCACCACGCCGCCACCGAACCTGATCGTGCGTGCCAGCACGGCCGGATTGGCGGAACGAAACATCTGGAGCAGCAGATAAAGGGTGATAACAGCGATAGCGCCGGCAATCAGGGTCATGGCCGGAATATACCCGGCCTATCGTCAAAATGCATGGTGTCTTGTCCCCCGCGGACCGCGCCAGCGCTACTTCATCTGGCCGATCAGCCTGGCCGCGCCGCTGGCGGTCTTCGCCAATTGCAACAGCGCCTCGCGTCCGCCGGCGGCGTAGGCGGCAGCTGCGCGCAACAGCTCGCGCAACTGCGCCGCCGCGCCCGGATCGAACCGGCACCAGGCGCCGCCGGTCAGGCGCGCGATTTCGCGAAAAGCCTGCTCGGCGACGGCGTCATGGCCCTCCTGAAATACGAACACAGGCACCTTGAGCATGCCGAGCTCACCGGCCTTGGCACAGAGCTCGTCGACGTTCTCTTCCATGGCGTCGCCGACGAAGACAACGGCGCGCACGCCGGATGCGACCGCCTCGCGCCGCGCCTCGCTCAGCACCTTGCCGATCTGGGTGTCGCCGCCGCGGCAATCGATCTTGCTCATCAGCGCCGCAAGCCTGGCGCTGTCGGAAATCCATCCCGTGGCGCGGCACTCGTTGAATCCGCGATAGTAGACGAGCCGGATGTCGAGACTGCCGAGCGCGGAGGTCTCACGGAACATGTCAGCCTGAAGCGCGCAGGCCATGTCCCAAGTCGGCTGCCGGCTCATCGTCGCATCCAGCGCGAAGATCAGCCGGCCTTTCGCACCGGGAGCATGTGGCGACAGCGCTCTCGCGTTTGCGACGAAGGCGGCGATGTCCTCCGAGGTCGACGCCCCCGCCTGCGGCACCGCGCCGCCTGGTTTCGCCGAGACGGCATCGCGGCCGCGCGGTTTGATGGGTTCGCCCGACATCCATTGACCCTGCGTGAGCGGCTAATGTGGTTAGCGCGCGCAGCCCGGTCAATGTGCAAAGCCCCCGCAGGCAGGAGCCGGCGGGGGCTTTGAAAATCGATACTGACGATGAGGAAGACGTTAGCTCTTGGCAGGCGCCATCAACGCGACCGGACCGGGCTCGAGAATCTTGGGCGGGGACGATTGCGTGTCGACCGGCGCGACCTCGCTATCAGTCGCGCTCAGGAACTTGTCGAGCATGCCCTGGATCGAGTTCTTGGCTGCGTCCGGACCGGTGTCGCGCATGTCGTTGTGCTGGAATTCGGTCTTCACGACCTGGATGCCGGCCTTCTCGCATTCCTCGTCGGTCGGGATCACACCCGCATCGGTCTTGAACTGCGGGTCCTGCGAACGGAACGACAAAATCTTGAACTTGCCGGCGGTGACGAAGGGCACGCGCAGATTGTCGAGCGTGACGACCTTCTTGACCTCGTCCGGATACTGCTTGGCGAAATACATCGTGATGTCGCCGCCCATGGAGTGGCCGACCATCGTCACCCTGCCGTAGTCGGCGTTGGGCTGAACCTTCTTCATCTCTTGCATGGCAAGATGGATGTTGGCGACGCCGCGCAGGATCTGCGGCAGCCGGCCGACATAGAGCTCGCCGGGCTTGGTCACCATCGGAGGATCGGTCGGCAGATCATGCTGCGGGCTGACGACGAGGTAGCCGCGCGCAGCGAAGATGTTGGCGAGGAAGCCGTACTCCGTGTTCTTGACGGTGTTGCCGTGGTTGATCACGGCGACCGGCATCGTGATCATGCCGGCATTGGCCTGCATTTCCTTGTCGCGACGGATCGCGATATCGACAGGCACGGCGCGGTTGTCGCGCGAGGCGTCGTAGAAGGTGATGGTCTCGTGTTTGATCGCCCACTTGCTCGCCGTGAAATAGGCGACGCCGCAGAGGGCACTGACCGAAACCAGAACGGCAATTCCACGCTTCATTTTCGTCCTCAGCCTCAGGCTCGTGCGGCCTGAATCCCTGTTGAAAATCGTGTTCTTCCGGAGCTCTTCGGCCCCTGGTCGCCTATTCCCTAATATATGTCACAGGGGCGTGACAGGAAGGCCAAATATTGTGAACTGACAGCCCTTTCATTGTGCGTCGCACACGTTTCTTGGGCATCCCTGCTCTCATACGGCTACGTCAGGGTGCACGTCACCCTCCTACGCAACGGTCTCGATTGGGTTCAATTTCGCAGTAAACGCGAGGTGAAAACGGCCGAGCGAAGGCTCGGTTCCCGTGAGGACCCGGCCGCTTTGATCGACTGGAAGTAGCAATATACCGCCGTCTCAAGCGCCGAGGATGTCGTGGACCTCGAGCGGCTTATCGACCTGGCTGAACCACTCGGCGCGGTTGGCCGCACGGCGGCGGCCGCGCTCGTCGAGCGGAAGCTTGAGCTGGCGGAGCAGGCTCGTCACCTCCTCCCGCGCGGTCAGATGGCCGAGATTGGGCCGCATGCCGAGCGTGGCCTCGTCGATCTCGTCCAGCGCGGTCAGGCCACGCGGGAAGAATTCGCGATAGACGACGCGTTCGGCGAAGCCGTCGACGTAGCGGAAGCCGAGCCGCAGCGACAAATCTTTCAACCCCTCGGCGACGAGCTGCTTGTTGCGGGAGCCGAGCATCGACAGGCGGTTGCGCACGACGATCCAGTCGGTGGTCGCGCCGTCGAGCTGGCGGCGCTTGCGGCGGGTGTCTCGCACCATCTCGGCGTAGTGGCTCTCGCCCGTCACCGCGTAGTTGGCGGGATCGACGGTGCCGAGCACGTCGAAATCGAGGAAGCTATCATTGATCGGGGTCACCAGCGTGTCGGCCATCGAGTGCGCAAGCCGCATCAGATAGCTGTCGGTGCCGGGCGTATCGATGACGATGAAGTCGAAGCTGCTCTCGACCGCCGAGACCGCCTCCATGAACTGAAGGAACTCGGAATTCTCGTTCTCGGCGACCTGCATGGTCTCCCCGAGCTTGATGCAGCGATGCAGCGGCAGTTCGAGGTCAAGCTTGGTGCGGCGCGTCCAGGCGGAACGGTTATTGATGTAGTGAGTGAAGCTCTGCTGACGGCAGTCGAGGTCGATGGTGGCGACGCGCTGGCCGGCTTTCAGAAGCGCGACCGCGATGTGCAGGGCGGTGGTCGACTTGCCGGAGCCGCCCTTCTCGTTGCCGAGCACGACCACATGCGCCGCGCCGGACTGGCCTTGGCTAGCTTGCACAAGCATCGCGATCCTTAACACCCCTAACAAATATCTTCGAGTTGGCCGCGCCTGCGGTCAAGTGAAATGCGCGACAGGTAATGCAATTCGCACTGCGCCGTTCTTCATCATGAATCGCGGCGTCTTCTCTCGTCTGTGATCCAACCCACAACATCGCGACATCGTGTCGTGCGCGGCCTTGCGCGGGATGCTGTGCCGCAGTCGGACGCATGGCGTCCACGGTCGCCGCTTGTTAAGGTTAGTCTGCCGGGCGCCGGGACGCGCTCGCCGATTCCCAACTCCGTCGAGTTCTGATGTCACGCAGCCCCTTGATCGCCCGCACGGTCCCCGCCTTGCGACGCGCCGTCGACCATCTTCGCAAGCGAAAGGCCACGATCGCGCTGGTCCCGACCATGGGGGCGCTCCATGACGGCCATGTGTCGCTGGTGCGCCTCGCCAGGCGGCGCGCGAGCCGCGTGGTGGTGTCGATCTTCGTCAACCCGACCCAGTTCGCACCGACCGAGGATTTTGGCGCCTATCCGCGAACCTGGAAGGCCGATATCGCCAAGCTCACCGCCGAGGACGTCGATATCGTCTGGCACCCCGGCGCCGAGGCCATGTATCCGGAGGGCTTTGCGACCCGCATCGTGCCGGAGGGACCGGCGCTGGCCGGCCTCGAGGACCGCTTCCGCCCGCATTTCTTCGGGGGTGTCGCGACCGTCGTCGGCAAGCTGTTCACGCAGTGCCGGCCGGATGTCGCGATCTTCGGCGAGAAGGATTTTCAGCAGTTGCGGGTGGTGACGCAGATGGCGCGCGACCTCGACCTCGGCGTCAAGGTGATCGGCTCCCGCACTGTGCGCGAGCGCGACGGGCTCGCGATGTCCTCCCGCAACGTCTATTTGTCGCCACAGGAGCGGCAGACCGCAACCACGCTGTACCGCGCCATGAAGGAGAGCGCCGGGCGCATCCGCGCCGGCGAAGCGATCGCTTCCGCAATGGCGCGCGGTGCCGGTATGATCACGGCGGCTGGCTTTGCGCTCGACTATTTCGAGGTGCGCCATGCTATCACGCTGGCGCCGGCCACCTCGCGCACGGACGGCCCTTTGCGGATCCTGGTCGCGGCCAAGCTTGGCAGCACCCGGCTGATCGACAATATCGCGGTCTAGGGTCTGTTGGGATTCAGGATTCTCATCGGGGCTTGGTTGTGATTCAAGCTTGGGATGGACCGATTCGTTTTGACTGACGCCCAATGGG
>NZ_JBEPQT010000050.1:0-22102 GCF_040547985.1 Bradyrhizobium sp. LB14.3 | reverse complement strand
CCATTGGGCGTCAGTCAAAACGAATCGGTCCATCCCAAGCTTGAATCACAACCAAGCCCCGATGAGAATCCTGAATCCCAACAGACCCTAGGCTGCGAGCGATCCTAGACGCTCGCGAAGCGCTCGGGGCCCAACGGCCTCGGGGGATGCCAATGTGCTGGCTGCGGTGAAGCGGCTCCGTCCGCGAACGCAGTGTTGCTGGCTGCGTGCCGGGTATGAGGCACGAGTAACCTCGGCAGATTTTAGATCAAACGACGGTCGTTCTCGTGCGTACTTTCCTTCTCATTGTGGGAAAATATGACTACTGGTGAACGTTCTGTTCGTTGTAGTTGTCCTGCCCTCGCGCAGAACGGCACCTGCTCGGCGAGCAGGAACTCCGTCTCTGGTGACGATCAACACGATGGCCCGTCGATCGGACGATCACGACCCACCATTTCTGCGGCGCGGGATGACGCCGGTTGCAATCAGAGTTCTTTCGTCGTCCTCCCCCTTCCAGTCCTTCGAGCGTGGAATGCGGTTAGGCGGCACTTCAGAGGGCACCACGACTAGACGCGGGCCATCGCGCGCTTGAGAGTCTTGTGGATGTCTTCACCGCGCCGCGGGCCCTCCGAGCGATTCAGCGAGAACCATCAGCCAGATCGCCAGCGCGCTCGCTATGGCGATTCCTCCAAGCATGGTTATGAGCCGCATTTGAACGATGATGTGAAAAGTTCAGAGCCTCAGGGGGTAACAGCCGGCGTCAGCATTCCCATTTCAAACCGCAATCGGCGCTCAATTTGTCTGCCGCTTTTGGGCTGAAGCCCGCTCGATCAGGAAATCGTCCAAATCTCGGCCGCCTCGAAGCTTCGGCCGCAGCCATCGAGGTAGCCTGCCGCGACCCGACCATGTCTCCGCTGGGTTCTTCGGATTGCGATATTTGGGACGGACGGGCGGGTATGGACGGCGGCGCTTACGATTGAGCCGTGTGGCCTCATTGGCCAGTCCGATCCTGTGAAGCCTTTCCTCCAGATGTGCTTTTGCACCAACATTTTCTGAGTGAGTTTGGCGGCGACCTCTTGGTGAAATATCCAGAGCTCGTCAACGGAGAGCGAATTGAAATGCGCGGTGGTCATGGCTCCATCCGAATCTTGGGCAGAAGGCCCACGCAGACGAGTCGGGAATCCGGGAGCAGACAAGCCGTCAATTAAATAATGATCGTGCAATCCACGTTTAAATGGGAGGGCAGAATGGCGCAACAGTGGTAATATCGTGGCGGAGTATTTAATTGCTGCGAGGGGTATCCACGTATCGTGACATCCACAAACTCACCCCTCGGCGAGAAGCGATTTCGTGTTCGGGGACCAGCGCAACGATGGCGATCGACCGGGCGGCGGCGGCGCGGATCGCGGGCGGCAGCGAGGCCCGGCGCAACTCAGGTGGCTCGATGAATCGATCGCGCTGCCTCGTGTTGCAACCCCGGAGTACTGGGCCGGCATATTAATCAGGCGGCCAAGAGTACAATTAATTCGTCGCGCTGCCCGATTTAAGCCGCATGGGAGCCGTTGTCGCCGCTGAGGCTCGAGCGGGGGTGGGGCGAACCCGGGAGTTTTCGATGTCCGGTCATTTGCGATTGTACTTCGCCAGCCTAGTCCTTGTTGGAGGTTTTTGGGCAGCGCCTGCGTCTTCCAATTCGCTTGCCGACTTCTTCAATACTGCTACGTCCCAACCCACGGTAACCTCTCCGCCGCAAGCCGAATGCGTGCCGCGTCCCGGTACCTCGACCACCGGCGGACAGCATTGGGTCTACCGAACGGACGGTCACCGCAAATGCTGGTTCCTGGCCGAGGGCGTCGCGACGGTGAAGAAGCCCATTCGGGCTCGCATGGCCAAAGACCGCAGCGCCAGTTTGGACGAAAACGGGACCACGCAGACCAGGCGGCGCGCGGTCGTTGATGCGCGCGCGGAGTTGCTGCGCTCCGCACCGCCCGAGCAATCTCAGCCGCCTGTACCTGGAATGAAGGTAGCTGATGCCGCTTCCGATCTCTTCACGGGCCTCACCCTGATGTCGGCGGTCCCCATTGTCGATCTTCCCAGCAACCAGCTCACGCCCGAACACTCCATGCCCAGCCGAGTCGACGTTGGGCAGCTTCTCCCCGCCGCGTCCGCCGACCCACCTCAAGTTATACCGCTGCGCGTGCGCACTGCAGAGACGCGCGACGAAGCCCGCAGCTGGACGGCCTGGTTTGGTGTGCTGCTGATGACGCTTGGCGGCCTCTCGCTCTTAAGCTCGAGCCGCACGCTTCGGTACGCGGTGAGATTACGCCACTGAGGTAGCGAGATACGAGGTACTGCCGCCGCGCGATCGATGGGATTCCAGGGACCAGTATAGCGGAACTGCCACACGTACAAAGGTTCCGTACGCCGCACTTAATTTGGCACTGCCTTAGACGGACATTCGACTACGATGATGGTCGCCCTTTGGATGGGCCTGCATCATGCGGTACAAAGTGTTCGTGGTGGACGGCAGCCGGCAAGTGATCTGCGCTGCAAAGCTCGACTGCATTGACGAGCAAGCGGCGAGACGCCGAGCCGAGCAAATGCATGACGAGCACGACGTTGAGCTTTGGGAAGGCGATCGACTTGTTGCCGTGTTCCGAAGTGCAACGTCGAATGAAAGTCGGAGCTAATGCGCGGTCCCGAATAGACGGCCGGTCTCGTCGCCGAGTTAGTTCGAGCGTTGTGGGGCACCCCGGCCCGTCTGGTTGCCGACACGTCGCAGCGACGTCGTCGCCGAGCCTCGCTACTGCGGGGATGAAGGCGCCAGTCCTCTTTCAAAATAGTGGCAGATGCGAGGAACGCGGGCAATCCGTCCATCGAATCGCGCGAGTGAGCCAACGCGGGTCAACCTTCGGACCGCCGGGTCTCTAAACGGCTCTTGCTCCGCCGCTCGCTTTGGTACGCCGTCTTCTGCCGATTGTTCTTGCTTCTACATGTCGGAGCTTACGTCGAAGCTTCTCCACCTGTCTAAGCTCCTCCAGAAGCGCCTGGTGCCGTTCGCTCAGAACAGCACTAGAGAAAATCGGACGCGTACTCGACATCACATGCCTCAGAAAATGACTTGAAGTAAGAAGTCGACGAAAAGCGAAAGACAAAGGACACTCGACCGAAGCTCAATGAGCTGAAGCCGCAGCCGCCAGATGCTCCCAGTACTCTGCCTCTGCAAGCAGTTTCCAGCTTCTCTCAGGTTGGAGTGCGGCAGTCTGTCGGCAAAGCAGCGCCATTGCACGAAGGCGGCGGGCAGCTTCCATTTCAACCTCCCATGTTCTCCCCAAACATATTTTTCAATTTTGAGATGGAGTCATCATGATTATATGCAATAATCAAATTTATCGTTTAACGGCGGTCAATTTGGTTCCCTTGGTAAGCTGACCGGGAACTGGTTCGGTTTAAGCTTCACATCGATTTCGAATGCTTGCTCGCGGGGAACCTGTTGCGCGGTAAAGCGAACGAGAAACGTGCGCGGGCAGCAACACGAGAAGCGAAGCTTCGTGCGCGAGCATCGCAATGTCAGAAATCCCAACCGAGGACTCTTCTCGCCGCCCTCCAGGGCACGTGCGCCGGCTACCGAGCCATAACCCAGCAGTTGGGTTGCGTCAGCGGTCTGGCTACGCGCCTGGCTCTTAGAGCGCACCACCATTGAGTTCCGCGATGGTCTCAAGCTCTGGAACGTGCGCCCGGGCGACAAGCTGACCCGATGAGGATGACCAGCATCACATTGAAAGCCAAGTTCGCCGCTTCACGGCGGGCCCGGATCGCGTCGGATGCGCAAGTTAATAATCACAGGTTGGCGCAACGTGTTGCGAGACTGTTGCTTTCATGCCTCGTCTTCGCAGACAGGCTGAGTTTGGCTCCAGCTGGCTCCCTGCGACTGTCGATCCATGCGGACCGAGTGCATCTGGGAGACAAGCCGTAAAATTCCGTTGTCGCCTCGCAAGGAGGGGCGCAAGAGCCTCTTTGTTTTTGATTTCGATGCATTAATCATTAAATTTGACGAATAAATAAAAAATGGACTGGCGCTTTAATCTAAATAGATTTGATTTGATCAGGAGGGGATGATCGTGGCGCTTCTTGATCACGGTTGTCGCTTCTGAAGCCGCGAATATTGCAGAATCAATAATTGCCAACGTGGACGGTCAAGCACCGGCCACAATGGGCAGGGGGAACCGCTAGTTCTTTTGCGTAACTTGGCAGGGATTGTCGCTGGCGGCCTATCGCCGTCCGAGCGAGCGCTAGCAATTTGCGTGAATTGATTTTGCGGTGACGCTCTCTGCTCTGCATTGGCAGACGAGGGTTGCGAATGACGTGCACGCATTTTGTAGCAATGTTCGGCCGGGCTCGCGCAATTTCGAATTCGTTTTCGTCAACTTGCGATCGTTCGATCCAGCCAGGTTTGCGGTTTGCAAACATGGCGGCTGTCAGGCGCGCGACCGTGCACACGACATCCGCTCGCGAGCTCGGAGCGACTCTAGCCCCAAACAGGCTTGAGCGGCACATGTTCTCTTTGCGCATTTTCGAGTGCGAAAGCGGTCGCGGCATTTCGCTTCCCTGCAGGGCGGCGTAAAGGCTGTGAATCAGCACGGGCTTGGCGCTCTGCTTTGCCAGTTCGCCAATGACTTCCGTCGCTACCAGTTCGATCTGCGACAATGCGGCGGCAAATCTAACGCCATACCCGCCAAAACGTCCGGTGATGAGAACCCCATCCACATTCGTGTCCTCAAGCAGTGCCTTCGCGCAGGCGGCGAAGACGGAAGGATCCGCATCCGTGCCGCCGGCGACGTCAACCGGGTTTCCGAGCGAAGCTGCCGCCGGCAGCAGTTTCGCGAGCTTCTCAATGGTTTGAGCGGACAGCGTCGCCAGCGCCAAAGCACTCGGTGTCATCATTCCACCAATGCTGCTCAGCCGTGCAGACCAGGTGATCGACTGACGTCTGGTATTGGCCCGAAGGGGAAGACTCAAGCGCGCGCCCGCCACAGCGTAACCGCAAGCAATATATAGGCAGCACAAGTCCACAGCGACTGCCAATTGTCCGGCCCTTCGCTAAGCGCCGCATAGATGGCTGCCACCAAGAATACGCCGGCAAATATCGCTTCCGCCATGGGGCGGATTCCTTTCTTGGGGCCATTGAGCTGTGTCATAGCCGCAAAAGGGACCGCCGCCATAGTGAGGGCCGCAAAAGGAAAATCCTTTTCGCGCGGGTCAAACATGAAGCCCAGCGCGGTCTCCGTGCCGATCACGATGGTTACGATCAAGATCCATCCGTGCATGATCGCCAGCACCGATGAGGTGCGGTAGTCCTTCGGACCCAGCAATTCCAGAAATGTGGGCGGTGCGCGCCCTGACATCAGGGCGTTGGCGCCGAACAGCGGCGAGGCAGTTGCCGCCACCAGAAGTGCGCCCCACAGAAGCCAGCTGCCCGCGTCGTAGCTTTCATAGAACACCTTTTGAGCGGCCCCCCCAAACAGGACTCCGGCGGTGGTTGCCGATATTCCGACCGCAAACCATGAGACGAGCCGGGGCTGCGAGAGCTTCCGGCGCGAGGTCAGCCATGCAGCGCCGAACACCAGGATCGCCAGCGCCATTCCGCTGCTCATTTGCAGTTTCCAGAGCGGATAATTGCTGACAGGGATGCCGGGCGGATATTTCAGCGTGCGCTGCGCGGAATCAAATAAGCCCCACGATCCGCCGACGGTGCCCTCGAACTCATGCTTCCACAATTCATCATACGCCTCGAACAGGTTGACGCGGAAATTCTCGCGCCGGGCAAGATCGAGAACCTCCGAGATCACCCGCGCCTGATTGGTGCGCGACGGTAGCGCCGAACCGCGCATCCGCCCTTCGCTCGGCCAACCTGTTTCTCCGATCAGGATTTCCTTGCCCGGAAACGCCGACGCCACCTGCTCTCGGACGGCGTCGACGTGAGCAGCGGCAGATTTCGCCGGGACCGGGACGTTTTCCCAATATGGCAGGATATGAACGGTGACGAAGTCGACGGCGTCATCGAGTTCCCGATAGCGCAGCCAGTACTCCCAGACGTCGGAATAGGTGACGGGGACCGTCACTTGTGCCCTGACCGAGCGGATTAAGGCAGCAAGGTCGGAAGGCGTCATCTTCCGATGCAACAGAACCTCGTTGCCCACAACGAGTGCGGTGATGGTTTCCGGATATTGCTGGGCGAGGCGTATGCCCGTCAATATCTGTGCCGCGTTCTTCTGTCGGTCCCTATCGAGCCAAATTCCCTGAATGACTTTCAGCCCCACCTTGGACGCAAATTCGGGGATCTGATCGAGACCGAGATCAGTCGCATAGGTGCGGATACAGTCGGTTATTTTGGCAAGCTGGGCGAGATCTTCCGCGATCTGGTCCCGCGGCACTGGTGTCGGCGACTCTGACGTTTGGTTGTTGCGGAAGGGCGCGTAGGATATGCATTGCAGTTTGGCATTCGGATCGATCGGTGCGCGCGCCAAGTTGATCGGTATGGCCAGCCACCACCACGCCGCGGCGATCGCACCTAGGGATATGATGAGAAGCGCCAGAGGCGTGCGAAGCGAAATAGTTTGACCCTCCAACGTAGAGATCGTCGGTCAAAAGGCATGCTGTCGTGACCCGACAACAACAGAAATCATCGTCCGCCGGTACCTACTTGACTGTGAAAGCTGCTGCCAGATCGTCCGTGCCGCAAGAGGCGAGTCAACATCCACGAAGGCCTTAAGGCTACCGCAGGGCAGGGCAGGTAGAAATAATCTTCGCCATCTCCCGAGATAGCCTTCGGGGAACGGCAGCAGAGTGGCCTTTCTCTGACGGTCGCCGTGCCGGCTAACGAACGTCGCCTATTGGCCCGTCTAGACGTGCCGGCCCGATCTGACCACGTCCGCTTATCCGCCGACTTTCCGCCAGCATAATAGCGCCGGCAGCCACCGGGACAATGACGAGGACCGTGGCAAGCGCCTCCGCCGAGGCCAGGGTGTCGTACCGGTCTGTTCCAAAGCTCAAGCATACGCTGGCCTCTAGCGACGCACGCCCACCAACGATGAATGCACTCTGTCGAAAGGACGTACGTTCGCGCACAAAGTACGATGCTACGTTTCGTCGCGTGCGTTTTGATCGCGCGGCAACATGACCAATGCCGGGCGCCGGAATATTGAGCGAAGTAGTTGCGGTCACCGCGCAGTAAGATCGCCCGCGGCTATGTCGAAGATGTTGACCGACTGTGAAGTAGTTTACATCCCTGTATTCTTGGCCCGGGCTAATGTGGCGAAGGCTTCTTACTTTGAAGGAGGCATCCGATGCACACCGCAATCAAATGGAACTCCCGATATAACGCTCGCGAATGGGTGACGATGGCTGGGACGCTCGTCGTTCAACTCCGCGCACTGAATGCAAACCGACAGAAGGGTGAAAGCAAGTCAAGGCGGCCACTCTGGAAACACTTCGACGACACCCATCATTGGGACTCAACCGCGGAGGAATGGGTCCCCGACCATGATCGGTGATGGTGCAGCCTTACCGGCCTAGGCCGCGAAGCTGAGCGAGCACAGGTATCGGACCGGCAATTCTCCCACTCGTAGGGAGGCTGAAGACGCGGCAGCCAAAGCTATCGATCACGGTTCGTGGCTCCGATCGCGGCATCGAGTGCCTTGCGTTCCGTGTAGTCTGAAATCGGCGCAGTGTTGCTCGCGTCCGTTCGAGGCGGCGGCGTGGTCAGGATCAGGCGTGGTTTGAGCGGAAGCGCCTCAAGGGCGGCCTTAAGCGTCGTGACCTGCGGCATAAATTTGCGAGCGTTGTCGCAATGGCGAAGGACCTTGCGGCCCGGACCGTCCTGGCCGCGGCGTCAACTATTTTTGGGAGGAGTTTGCCAGCTATGTGCAGGCTCGCTACAAAACGCAGCAGCTGCGCGTCGAAGGCTTAGCTGCGCAGGGCAGCCGCCTCGATTGCGGCTTCTGCCATCCGGAACGGCCGAGAGCCGAATAGCGTGGAGTCCGTTAAGAGCGCTTATCGGACGTCAGCGGCGCGTTGCGCAAGGACCGCAATGACCCTTAACAGACATCGCGCTTGGCGGCGTTCACTTTTCGCCTGGGCCACTATGTTACATTGGGAAGAAGTCCGGTGATCGGCGCTTCGGTCGACAGATGTGCCTTCGCAAGCCTCTCTAATGTGCTATTCTCATCGTATAAGCCATAGGTATACCATGACCGGTATTGCAGAGTGGCTAGCATCGATCGGTTTGGGCGAGTACGCCGAGCGATTCCGCGAAAACGCCATCGACCTCTCGGTCGTTCGAGATCTCACGGAGCAGGATCTAAAAGATTTGGGCGTCCTGCTTGGGCATCGCCGCAAGATGCTGCGCGCGATCGTAGAACTTCAGGGAGAGGTCCCGCGAAAGCCTCAAGTGGGCGCTAAGCCGGCGTCGGCGGACCCCGCCGGGCGGCGTCAGCTTACAGTCATGTTTTGCGATTTGGTCGGCTCGTCGGCACTTTCGGCCCGCCTTGATCTGGAGGACCTGCGGGCCGTAATGGGCACCTATCACGGCTGCATCGCAGAGGTTGTTGCCCGGAATGAGGGCGTTATCGCGCGGTACATGGGAGATGGCGTGCTCGCCTATTTCGGCTATCCCCAGGCGCACGAGGATGATGCCGAACAGGCGACACGCGCAGGGCTGGCGCTGGTCGATGCCGTAGCTAGCCTCCGGACAGACCCCGCCACCGAGCTGCAGGTTCGCGTTGGCATCGCTACCGGTATGGTGGTCGTGGGCGATTTGACCGGCGAAGGTTCAGCTCAAGAGCAGACGGTCATTGGCGAGACGCCGAACTTGGCTGCGCGCCTGCAGACCTTCGCCAATCCCGGTACCGTGCTGATTTCCGAAAGTACGCACCGGCTCACTGATGGGCATTTCGAACTCCGCAATCTCGGCCCTGTCGCGCTTAAAGGATGGGCGGAGCCAATGCCAGCCTGGCAGGTCCTGGGAACAACCGAAGTGGAAAGCCGCTTCGAGGCTCAGCACAAAACCCGATTGGCGCCGCCAATTGGGCGTGACGAGGAAATCGAGATGCTCTTGCGTCGCTGGCAGCACGCCAGGCGTGGCGAAGGTTGCGCGGTGATGCTCATCGGAGAGCCCGGTATCGGCAAGTCGCACATTGCGCTGGCGCTTGAGGAGCGGCTCGAGGCCGAACCGCATATCACGGTGCGCCAGTTCTGCTCGGCGCACCACACCAACAGTGCGCTGTATCCTTTCACCCGCCAGCTTGAACGCGCTGCCCGGTTCGAGCGGGGCGACCCGCCCGCAGAGAAGTTCGCTAAGCTCGAGGCTCTGCTCGTGCGGGCTGATGCCGACCGCGTGTTGCTACCTCTGGCCAACCTTCTGTCGCTACCACCAAGTGAGCGCTACCGCATTCCAGAGCTGAGCCCGCAGAAGCGCAAGGAGATGACATTGGCGGCGCTTTTGACTCAGCTCAATCTCTTGGCGGAGCGACAGCCCGTGTTCGTCATTGTGGAGGATGTCCATTGGGCAGATCCGACGTCGCTGGAGCTGCTCACGATGACCTTGGAACAGCTACCGCGGCTTCGGGTGCTGCTGCTCATCACCGCGAGGCCAGAGTTCACGCCGCCCTGGCCAGGTCATGCGCATGTGACCACGATCTCGCTCACGCGGCTGAACCGACGCAACGGGGCGGCGCTAATCGAGCGCGTCACCGCCGGCAAGACGCTCCCGGAAGAGGTAATGGAGCAGATCCTCGCCCGCACCGATGGCGTGCCCCTATTCGTGGAGGAACTGACAAAGACTGTGCTCGAAACCGGGCTATTACATGAGCAGGGCGATCACTACATCCTCAACCGTCCTCTACCCCCGATGGCGATTCCGACAAGTTTGCACGCATCGCTGATGGCGAGGCTCGATCGATTGGCTCCGGTGAGGGAGGTGGCTCAGATCGGCGCTGTGGTGGGTCGCGAGTTCTCCTACGAACTGCTGAGCACCGTAGCCGGGTTGCCAAAAGAGAGACTTGAGGAGGCGCTTGCGCAGCTGGTTCGGTCGGAGTTGATATTCTGCCGGGGCGAGATACCCCAGGCGGTCTATACCTTCAAGCACGCGCTTGTGCGGGATGCTGCCTATTCGGGACTGCTGAAGAGCCGACGCGCAGCGCTGCATGCCACGATCGCAGACGCCTTCGAGCAACGGTTCCCGGAAATTGTGGAGAATCAACCCGAAACTCTCGCGCACCATCTGAAGGAGGCCGGGCTGTTCCAAAAGGCGGAGGCATATTGGCTGCGCGCCGGCAAGAAGGCCGCTATGCGCTCGGCCAACCTGGAGGCCATCGCGCACTTGCAACGAGGTATCGAGGCCTCAGGCCATCTGCCCGACAGCGCGCGAAAGGACAGGTTGGAACTTGACTTCCAATTCGCTCTTGGGCCCTGCCTGATCGCTACTCAAGGACCAGCCTCGAACAAGGCGATGGCAACCTTTGCCCGCGCGCGTGAGCTGTGCGAGCGCCTTGGAGACCCTCCCGAGCAACTCCAGGTGATGTTCTGGTTGACCACCGCGAGCGTAATGCGCGGTGAGTTGCCGGTGGCTGAGGAAACGATCGCCGCCCTGCTCCAACTCGCCGAAACGCGCGACGATCGACCGACGTTGCTCAATGCGATGCGCGGGCAGGGGATGATCCGCCTTTTCATGGGACGTCTGACCGGTGCCCATGAAGCGATCGAACGGGCCTACGATGCCTTTGAGGCGAGCAGCGAGGAGGATAGGCTGGCGGCACGTGTGGCCGGCCAGGATGCCGGCGTGGCTGACCTGGCGTTGATGTCGTGGGCGCTCTGGCTGCTCGGCCACGCTGATACGGCACTCACGCGAGTGAACGTCGCCATTCAGCGTGCCGACGCCATCAGTCATCCGCATTCGCAGGCGTATGCTTGTTACTATGCATGCATTCTTCACGCCCTTCGCGGCGAGTTCCTGACTGCGCAAGGTCATGCCGAACGCTGTATCGCCCTGTCGGAGGAGCATGGATTCCGGCAATGGCGCTTGGCGCGCGCTATTCGGGGCATATGCGTGGCGTCGCTCGAACCTTCACCCAGCGCACTCGGGGAGATCCGTGCCGCGTTGGACGAATATCACAGCGCGGGTTATCAGCTGGCCATCACCGCGCTCTACGTGCTTTTGTGTCCGCCATTGTTGATTGGTCACGACTACGAGGCGGCGCTGGAATTGATCGAGCACGGCCTCGCTACAACGAGCCGAAATAGCGAACGAATTTTGGAGGCCGAATTGTATCGGCTGAAGGCGCGGGTGCTGGTCCTCCGCGGTGGACCAGACGTCGAAGCCGAAGCGCAGGCACTGCTCGAGCAGGCAATAAATACGGCAAGAAGCCAACACGCCAAGACGCTTGAACTTCGAGCCGCAATGGACCGTGCCTCGCTGTGGATCGATCAGGGCAGACGCGAGGAAGCGCTCAATTTCCTCGCACCGGTTTATGGCAGCTTCACCGAAGGCTTCGAAACGCATGATCTAAAGGAGGCAAAGGTGCTTCTCGATGGGCTGCGGTAATCAAACCGGGACAACGCATGCCCACATTTAAATCGCAACGCGATCTGCTTACTTTGGCTTGGCGCCACTAGCCGCCTTCTTTAGAGCCGCATAAGTACGATCTCGCAGATCTAACCAATTCGCGTCGTGCTGTGGATTCTCGTTTATGAAAATGGGCTTGAGCAGCTTGCCGTCTTTAATATTCGCCTTAATCTCGTTTTCCGCTTTGTTAAATGCGTCGATTGCTTGTTTGGCGGCGGCGTATCCCAGCGTTATCGAATTTTCGAGATTGCTGTGATTCCATTTGAAATTGATGTGCCCCGGCACGTGAATCTCGATGACTACGCCTCTCCAAGGTTTTTTCCCGTTCTTGCCGTCCGCGGCTGGCTTGTCGAGCATCCCGCACTCGACTGCTTTCTCGAGTATCCCGGCTTCGGCTGCTCTGTCGAGTGTGTGCGCCTCTTTGACGTGATATTTGAAAAGCTTGACGTCATCCTCGCCGACCGTTGCCGCAAACAGTTGGCAGAGATTTGCTAGCGCATCGTGAAGATTTTCCGGCCTGCGGATTTGCTTCGCATCGACGATCCGGCTCACCCAGATTTCTTCCAAATCGGGGTGCTCCTCGAGCAAGCTATCGAAGTTCACAGTATCGACTAACGCCCCTTCGCAATATGTAACTTGGTCGATCTCAACCGTCCCTTCGACGAAGGGAAGAGACGAACACGCACACAGGCTGCGTGAGTCGATAGCTCCCTTGTACTGCTTTTTCTCGTCCTCCTTCATCCGACGATTGGAAAACAACGCCAGCTTCTGTTCGTCGAGATTCCAGGCGTTGTGATAGATGTGTGGCATTCGGTCCTTTTTCAGCTCGCCGAAGTTTATGCTCTTCATAAACTCGCTATCCGGATAGTTGATCCTGGACAGGCCGTTGACTTTGGACAAGTACATCAGAGAGGTGAGGTATCGGACGAATGGATTAGGTGCGAGCACCTCATTGAGTATCCAGTTGTTGATGTCTCCTTCGCGCCATTCCTTGAAGGGTTCTTCACCACGAGGCAGACGGTTGAACCAAGCGGACATGGTGCCCTGGATCTGTTCCATCATCTTGTACGGTTGCCATCGGAAATCACTGTAACTTTTGGGATCGGTGACGAAGTCCTGGAAGGCCTTGATGTTGGCGTTCCAATCCGCCCCGAATACGGTGTTTATGGGGAAACGCTTATAGCCTTCATCGTCCCGAAACACGCCGTCCCTGAAGAATTCATAGGTCAGTTCGGCTCTGCTTTTGTTTTCTTTTTTGATTCTTTCTTCATTGAATTGATTGTGGACGATGCCAACCCAAGCGCCGATACAGGACAACGCCCACACATCAGACTCATCGTCGAACGTCTTGCCGTCATCTGCAAGCGCTTTCAGAACCCCGATGTGTAGCCCTGCTGCCGGTCCGCCGCCGCCGAGCGTAATCGCTCTCTTCACCATTGGTTCCTCCATCTAATTTACTTGTGGCTTATTCTCCGATCAAGTTTCTGAATTCCGTGAAGAGAAAGAGATTAATCGTTTTCGGGATCATTGGAAAGCGCAGTTGACGTCGACATTCGACGCTTTCTCGGACCTGCGCATCGCACTAACGCACCTCCGCTGAGGGCGCGGGCTTGCGTATCGCGCGCGGTCACAATCTGACACGCGTGCTGAACATCGTCGGAATGAAACCGCTGCTGGCAGCGGTGAGGGCGTGATACGGGCGCGGCGCGCCCCGTTGCGGTTCATGGGGAGCGTAAAAAGAGCTCGAACTTGCCTCAGGATGAGTTCTGGCCGAGCGGCCGTCAAACCTGCCAAAATTGATCGGACTGCGGCAGCCTGAGTTCGACCGCGCCGATCCCGCGTCATGCAATAGTGTTTTTATTCCACCAAGATGCGATAGGTGCCATTCCGAGATTGGCCGTACACGGTGTTGCACAACGGCCCGGTGAATGGCCGAGCAGAGGCCTGTGGGACCACAGCGCTGGCCCGGAACGACATTGTGTATACAGAGCTGCCCGTTCTGTTTTGCCGAGCCGGATGAGCAGGCAAATGGCTTCAGCCACTCGACCCCAATATTATCCGTTTGCTGTCTCTGCGCTGAGTGATGAGGTAATTAACACAGAGGCCGCGAACACCACCAAGAATGGCTTGCGCCTATCTGACAGCGCCGTTTGCTTGTCCGGTCTCATCACCACTATCATTGAAGCTCTTGGTGATGCAGTGTGACAAACCCGATACTCGCCCGTATCGTCAGCTCTGGGTTCGGAGCTCGGCTAAACCAGCTGGTAGGCGGTGAACCCTCTGTTGACGGGGCCGCGGCGACTAGCGCCAGGAAAACAGTCAGGGCTTCTGTCGGTTCTGAAGTTAAATTCTCTAGATTTGATTTGTAAAGGCAAAAATCAGAAAAATATATCGCCAGTTTATTTGATTCGTTATATTGATATTTATTGGATGTGCGGAGCGCGCCGCGTATTCGGATTTACAAAAAACTGAACGACAGAATTGGAAACTCAGTGCCAGCGCAGCGCCGACAGCCGAGCGCGACTCAAACAGCGGATAGCTCAGCCTGTAAGAAGGAACAACGTTAGGCTCGTCTAGATGCGAGCGTCGAACGGGTGGCCAACCTGTACTCGTTTGAATGCCGGCCGTCGCGCTCCTTAGTTTAACGCCTCACTGCCAAACCAAACGGAGGGTAAGATGAAGAGTGCGCTGGCGATCATTGCTGTTGCTTCTCTCTTTGTTTCGTTTTCGTTGGAAGTAAAGGCGCAAACCATGCCGCCCGCTAGCGGTGCGGCAAAATCCAAGGCGCCGGTGGCGCAACCAGCGAAGGGCGCGGCCGCGCAGAAAAGGATGATGACCACCTGCACCCCCCGTCAAAAAATGTCCGGAGCAGCCTGCTCGTAACAAGCCGAAGGCCGCCGACTTAGGCGGCGGCCCGCTAGAGCGGAAACGAGCGGTCGGGCCACCGATCGTCGTGCTTGTCCACTACTCCCCTTGGTTCGCGGATTGGGAAGCCACGGCTGGCTTTTCGACAAACGGTCGGGCCGCGTATTCGCCAGCGCAGGCGGGCCGACTAGCATGGTCTGGCCACTACAACCACGTTCGAACGTAGCGTTGCTCGCGATGACGAATTGCTGCTCGCGGTGCTTCAGCGCGAGTGGAGATTTAGGGGTATCGGTCGGTACAGTTGTGGCCGTTGCGCGTAAACAGCCGCACGGCTTTGAAACACGCGCCCGCGAGCCGCAGCACATCGCGGCCCGCAGTCGCTCAAGCTCGTCAACAATGAAGCCGGGAAATTGCATTAAGTGGAGAGCTGACGAACGCGGAGCAAGATACCGGCTGTCCCTTTTGAAAGCAGTCGTGGTCTGCCAGTCGGATTGCGACAAAAAAGGGCAGGAGCTGCGGATTATTCGGACCGGCAGCTTACGTGGCGCCAACCTTGCGCTCGGCGTCCGTCAGAATACCTCGATCAAGCCACGATTCATGACCGGCCCGAGCTGCAGAGTTGTTTTTATCCGCTAGCCGGCATCCGGCGCTAAGTCAGTATTTGCTCGGACGTTACTATAACCCGAAGCCAGCTTTGGTGATCTTTGATCCTCCACTTGGGTTTAGCTGATGCAGATATTCAGGGCTGAACTCGGCTACAGCTTGCAGTTTCTGTGCGCGGAGCAGAGTAACGGTGTGGTTTTCCCATTCGCTGAGGCCCAAAGCCCTGAGTTCCTGGATGGTCCTGTTCACGTGAACTACTGAAAGCCCACATGCATCGGCAACACCTTGCTGGGTGAGCGGAATCCGGAAGCTGCCGTTGTCCGCCAGCCCGACGAATTCCATGCGAGTGGTAAGCTCGCAAAGAAGATGCGCGAGTCGACCTAAGGCTTGGCGGGCTCCGAGATTCTCAACCCATTCGCGATAGATGGCAGCCTGTATCAGCGTTTCGCGCCAAAAAGCGTGTGTAAGTCCGAGAGAGTCGGTCATCATCTCTCTGAGAGATGAATGGGGCACAGCGGCTATCGTCGAATTGCCTATGCTGCAAAGATCACAATCCGCGATCGGCAAATGCAGGGTAGGCAAGTCGGGCATGTCCCCAGCCAGGTAGAACGAGAAGATCTGATTTCGATCATTCACCACTCTTTGCCGAGCTAGAAAGCCGTCGATCACCACGATGCAGCTGCTGGGCTTGCCCCGTCAGGGCAGCAGGCGTTGCCGCAATATCATTTGGCAAGCGATCCTCGTAGCGGCTCAGCATGCGGATTTAGTCGATCTGCTAGGTCTCTCAAGCCGCCCGTGATCCCTCCTGACGCGCCACAATGACCCAGTAAACTACTGTTTCTCGAGATGCGCATTGCGGATTTCAATCTTGATGCGAGGCTACCTCTCACAAAAGTCAGCGCTTTGCCCCAAGATCTTCCACCTGCATCCGCATGAGTTGGTGGCGCATCAATAGAATGCGACGGCGATACGTTTTTCTTTACGCCAGACGACTGAACAGCGACGTGGGCCACCGTCCGGAATGACAGTCAGCGCGAATTCGTCCGGAATCTTTTCATCTCCTGCAACATCAAGGGCGGCACCGTATTCAGAGATGCTGCGAATCAAGCAATTTGCTTTCGAGCGGCCGAAGCTGATTGAGCCGGACTTTGGGATGCGTGTCGAATGAGAACTGTTCTGCTCCATAATTTTTCTCCGAGTAAAGGGTTCGCCCCGCAGAGCGCAAATCGATTGTCGTCGGGCACCTACGGCGATCAAAAAAGAGTTCGCTAGAATCTCGGGACCCGATTCAATCTTAGCGCCTTGAATTAAACTACAACAAAGACTGTTACACCAAAGATGCAATTAAATCGAATTAAATCGACAGCGGATGGTCTATGACGAATGCAAAATGGCTGCACCAGTGCAAGCGGCGCTTAAGATAGCTCATACAGCCGTCGGTTATTTATCTCGATCCCGCGGGGCACTTGTCAGTCTCTGCGGCCGCCGACGGGGACCGGACGGGGTCGATGCGGGTTGCTGAGACCGCGCTACTTTGCGCGCTTGCGCGAGATCGTGAAAAGCGTCGACGCAAGCAACATCGCGATGACCAAAGAATATCGCATGCTCCTATCTCCGCCGGTTAACTCGGACGATACATCAAAACGCTGGACGGCACGCTATATTGGCGCACCCTAGACTGCTCCGGACCGCAGAGTGCCCATACCCGCACAGTTTCTCGCGCAGGTGGCCGGAGTCCGTTGTGCATCACAAGCCGCCGATCACGGCCAAGATGGGAGACTTCCGCTTTGCGTTGGTAGGCCGACGTTTATGAGTACACGTCGTAGCTTCACGGCTTCCGGCGCCGCTGCGGGGTTCCTCAACAGCGGGCGCATGACTTCGATGCTGGTGATGCTGTTTTCCAATCCGGGCGGCAGCGGCATCAATTCGGGCGCCGCATCGTTGCAGGCCGGGCAGGGGTCGCCTGCGCCGTAGAGCCGCCAACGGCATCGCGTTGCCCGACCGGTACGGAGAACATCGCCTCTATCAGCGCGGCCAGGCTCATGCCGCCGACCACCATGCCTCGTGCAGCTTCGTCGCCGTGAGTTAGCTGGAGGGCGGTCACGATGACCGCAATAGCGTCAGGGTTTCTTAGAGGCACGGCAGGTTCAGACCCAAAGGCGGACCGCTGATGTAAGGGGCGGGGTTGCTTATTTTCGCAACTCGATGGACGACTGCTACAACACCTCAGCACGAACCTGAGCCACGCCACGATCCGTAATCCCCAAGGTGCGCGCGGCGGCGAGCGAGAGGTCGAGGACGCGGCCACGAACCCATGGTCCGCGGTCGGTGATCCGAACCACCACCGAATTATTCGTCTCAAGATCAAGGACTCGGACTCTCGTGCCGAACGGCAGACGGCGGTGCGCCGCGGTTAGTTGATTCCGATCAAACGATGAACCGCTCGCTGTCTTGCCTTTGGAATACGAATAGTAGGAGGCTTTTCCGGAAAAGACTCGGTTGAAAGATTGAATGCCCGAACGATCATTCAAGGGCTCTTGTCTGTTCGGAGGTTGCGCTTGCGGCTCATCCTTCTTTATCTGATCGAGTCCTTCAGGAGCGGGCTCCACGTGAGCCTTTGGAATGATGGACCATCTGTCATTGAATGTTTGCCCGACAGCAGGGGTCGGGTGAAGCCCCGTCCAAGCGCAGACTGTTGCAATCACGATCATTCCAGAAAACAGACGCATGATCGACCTTACTAAAGATCACAAGACACAAGAACAATGCAAACTCCTGAGGCGCGTTCCGGGCATGTGCGGGAATCCTGTGCCGAGAGGTGATAGCATACCGATAGTTGAGGATGTGTTGCACGGCGCAGCGTGGACGCAGTGCAGCAAGCAGACAGCCCGCTGCAACGCATCACGTTAATTGGCGAGCAGTTCTAGAGCTCTCTGGCGAAGTGAGCGTCGACACCGCGTGTGCGTGCAGGCGATCCCGCCAGGTCTGCTCCTCGCGATTCGGCTTGACGCGTGCAACCAGAGCGTTTGCGATTTTTTTTTGATGTCCTCTTCGAACTTCGTGCGAAGGCTGAGGTTTACGGAAAATGTCCGTAAGCGTTACGGCTTGCGCCGGGTTGGAACGTTCAACGGCGTCATTCGAGCAATCAAACGACGGCTAGCGTGACTTCTTGAGCGATGAGCTGCAATCTTGACTGCGTGAACAGCCGAGTTTGAGCGTGGGCAAGCCTTCGCGCATGGAGGCCAAACGCGTAGTCGAGGAGTACCTGTGCGATCTGCGGGAGATCATCAGGAAGCTCCGTGGGGGCTCAACTGAGCGAGCCGCTCTTGACGGACGCCCCGCCACGGGAGTCTGATCGGCCGGATGAGGCCCACATCAGCACGATATCGACGAGCTCGCGCGCGTGGAGCGCATCTGCCTCGATAATCCCCAATTATCAAGGGTCAGAGGATCACCGCTCCGCCGAACCTCATTACAATGGCTCGTATTTTTGTGCGCGTCGACCAAAGCTACGGTTGGAAACCGCGGTCGTTACGCTTCTTTCGCGCGCAAACATCTACGACTTGTCTGAAAGGGCAGCGAGGCTTCATCTAGCATCAAGCTCATCCTTGATCGCGCTCCGTCGAGGAACGCCATGCTCGATCCGACTATGGTCGTCGCCGCCAGCGGCAGCCACTTGCGGCTGTACGACACAGCCTGGTCAGAGCAGGTTGTCGCCTGCTCCCGCGTCGCACGGCGGCCGTGTGAATCCAACCGTTGGATGCTCGAGAAGGACGGTTCTCCCCGGCAAGGGTGCGTCTTGCGTATACGATTAGCAAGATTCGCCCGCCAAAGGTCGCCGTGTCTTGATTTAGTGACAAACCGGAATAGGCTCGCGAGCCAACTCTTGGTTCCAAGCCTGACCAAAGCCGACAATGGGAATTTGGCGCATGATCGCTTGGCGCCACAAGGGTCTTCGGTGCGACGTGGCGCAATATGGCGTCACAATGGGAGACCGGCCCTATTCGCGTTTCTTCGTCTGGCCTTGAGCAGCGAAGAGACCTCGCCTCATATCATTTCGGTGCTGTGTGACCGACCGGATGAAGCTTAGTTGGAGGAAGCACTGTGAACGCAAACTGGCCATACATCCCGTTCGAGCAGTGGCGCGAGACATGTTCCGCGCTCCATATCTATTCGCAGATCGTGGGTAAGTACCGACTTGCACGAGCGCCTTGGCTCAACCATTCCTGGCATGCGACCCTGTACGTCAATACACGCGGCTTGACGACTTCGCTGGTACCGGACGGGGCCGGCACTGAGATCACCCTTGATCTCCGGAAACATGTCGTCATCGGAGAAGCAGCAGACGGACGGAGAGCTGAGCTTCCGTTAGGACCAATGTCCGTGGCTGACTTCTATGTACATTTCCTCGAACTCGTTCGGGGAATTGGGGGCACGCCGGAGCTTCACGACCGACCCAGCGAGGTGTCAGCGCCCATCCCCTTTCGCGATGATCGGCAAACCAGGCCCTACGATGCTGCAGCCGTGACAAGGTTCTTCGAGGCGCTGGTGCTCGCCAACAATGTGTTCACCCGATTTCGAACCGGCTTCATCGGAAAGGCTAGTCCGGTTCATCTCTTTTGGGGCAGCTTTGATCTAGCGGTCACGCGCTTCTCCGGACGCCGCGCGCCCCTACATCCGGGTGGCATTCCGGCTTTGCCGGACGAGGTGACCCAAGAAGCATACAGTCATGAAGTCTCGTCGGCGGGTTTTTGGCCGGGCGGCGGCAGCACGGATTTTGCGGCCTTTTATTCCTATGCCTATCCCGCTCCTGCAGATTTTGCGGAGGCTAAGGTGATGCCCGATGGGGCGTACTTCGACCCGAAGCTCGGGGAATTTCTTCTGCCTTACGATGTCGTCAGACAATCGGCTGACCCAGAAGTAGCGCTGACGGCCTTCCTGGAGAGCACCTATCGCGCTGCAGCCGACCTCGGTCATTGGGATCGTATGGCCCTCGATTGTCTCACCGGCTTACCCCGCCGACCGCGACCATTAAGCTAAGCGGCCCGACGGCGCGCCGACGAGGTGCTTGAACAGCTTGGTCGCCATGTCGGCCTTCTGAACCGCCCGGGTCTCTGCCACAGGGCTGCGAGTTCGCGGAACTATACATTATCAGCACGGTTGACTGGTGTTCCCCAATCGGAGCCCGCTTTTGCAAAGCCCTCAGTCAAAACTTGACGGGATCGGAGATACTGCGCGACTTCAACTGCTTATCGGCGGAATCGTGGACGATGCCATCTACATGATCGACGTCGACGGCACGGTGCGCAGCTGGAACTCTGGTGCGCTGCGGTTGAAGGGTTACACACCCGACGAAATCATCGGAAAATCGTTTGCTTCCTTCTATACGCCGGAAGATCGCGCCAAAGGGCTGCCGCAGCGGGCCTTGAGCGTCGCCGCGCAAACAGGCCGTTTCAGCGCCGAGGGCTGGAGAGTTCGCAAGGATGGCGGTCGTTTCTGGGCATCGGTGATCGTCGATGCGATCCGAAATGAAGGCGGTGAACTGATCGGGCAAGGTCACACGAGACATCACCGAGCGGCAACAAGCCCACCAAGAGCTTCTCAATAGTGAGCGGCGCTACCGCCAGCTGATCGAGGCCGTGGTCGATTACGCGATCTTTCAGCTCGATCCGTTCGGCAACGTGACAACCTGGAATCCCGGAGCGGAGCGTATTAAGGGATACGCGCCGCCGGAGATCGTCGGTCGGCATTTCAGCGCTTTTTATACTCCCGAGGACATCGAGCTTGGTGTGCCAACACGTGCGCTTTCTGAGGCGGCAGAGCACGGACGCTTTGAAGCGGAAGGGTGGCGTCTGAGAAAAGATGGCTCCCGCTTTTGGGCGTCGGTCATCATCGATCGTATCACGGACGAATCCGGAAACATCGTCGGGTTTGCAAAAGTCACGCGCGACGTTACGGACCGGACGAGCTCAAGCACGTTCAGGAGCAACTCGCCGCATCTCAAAAGCTGGAAGCGGTTGGGCAACTCAGCGGCGGGATCGCGCACGACTTTAACAATCTGCTCATGATCGTCATTGGCAATCTGGAAACAGCTGAACGGCACGCCAAGTTGCCCGGAGCCAATCTGAATCGGGCGCTCGAATGCGAAACGAGGCGCGCAGAGAGCCGCGGCGTTGACCAGTCGCCTGCTTGCCTTTTCGCGCCGACAGGCGCTCGATCCCAAGCCGATCAACGTGAACAACTACATCAATGGTCCGCAGGAATTCCTCCAGCGTACGCTCGGAGAGCGCATCGAAGTCCAGACCGTCGGAAGTGCGGGTCTATGGCATATCGAGGCCGACGCCAATCATCTGGAGTCATCGCAGACGAACCTTCACTGAGAGAAATCGAGGTGCCGACATCAGCAGCGGCTGGTGATGACCGCAATGACCCGTTGAGGTCGCAGGTCTGATCAATAGTTGACGCGCTCAGCAAAATTGGGCCAGCAGCCGCTGGGATGACTAGAGCTCGGTCCCGGCAGGCGAGTTAATGTTGCTGGACATTCTCTCGGGTCGAACGGCGGCTCCGCTCCGGTGCAGCGCAACCGAATAGATTCGTTGCATGAGTCCGGAAGCGGCCCATCGCGTTAGTTGGCACAGCCCAGCGACATGTCCGGAGCGAGAGGTAGAGCGGAAGTCGTCCCACTCGGGGTCCGACCGCCGCTTGTGACCCAGAGCAGAAGTGAGGGCGTTAGCAATCGAGGTCAGAAAGTGACCTGCACCGATGGTCAACAGGTGGTATAGTCGTTTGGTCGTCGTCCTCAGACAGCTAAGAGGATGGAATGAAGCGGCGAGAGTTCATTGCAGGAACTGCAGCGCTGTTCATTTCGCCACGCCCTTCGCACGGGCAGGGTAAACGTCGTCGTCTCGGCTTCCTCGCCATCGGCGATGGAAGCGGGAAGGCCCTCAATCAAGCCGAGCTTGCGTTCCTTGATGCGCTGCGAAGCCTAGGTTGGATAGAGGGAAAAAACCTGGCCATTGAATATCGGTTTTCTCAACC
>NZ_JBEPQT010000049.1:0-24116 GCF_040547985.1 Bradyrhizobium sp. LB14.3 | reverse complement strand
TTTAGGAATCTGAATAAATTGCGCAGCCCAGCCCTTCCGCCGTGTCAGCAGGAGGATTGGAGATGAACCGCAACAAATCGAAATCCAGGGCCGACGGCACGATGCCCATGGTGCACCCGAACGCGGCTGCCATCGACATTGGCGCGACCATGCACATGGCTGCCGTCAGGGCAGATCGCGCACCTGAGCCAGTACGCAGCTTTGGTACCTTCACGGCTGATCTGCATCGGCTGGTCGACTGGTTTACAGAATGCGGCGTCGAGACCGTCGTCATGGAATCGACCAGTGTCTACTGGATCCCGATTTTCGAGCTTCTCGATGCACGGGGGTTCACTGTGTTTTTTGTCAACGCGCGCGATGCCAAGCACGTGCCGGGGCGCAAGACCGATGTCAGCGACGCGCAGTGGCTGCAGCGGCTCCATTCGTTCGGGTTGCTGCGAGCCAGCTTTCGACCCAAAGGGCAGATTGCCGAACTGCGAGCCTACGTGCGTCAGCGGGAGCGTCTGCTGGAGTACGCGGCTTCACACATCCAGCATATGCAGAAAGCATTGACTGAGATGAATCTTCAACTCCACCACGTTGTAGCCGACATCACCGGTGCGACCGGCCTGGGCATCATTCGCGCGATCCTTGCCGGCGAGCGCGACCCTGAGGCGCTGGCGTGCTTACGCCATTACAGCTGCCACTCCAGCGCCGAGACGATCGCGAAGGCGCTCACCGGTAACTACCGTGCCGAGCATCTGTTTGCGCTCGATCAGGCACTCGCCCTTTACGACGCCTATCGCGAGAAGGCATCTGCCTGCGATGTCCGGATCGAAGCTGTGTTGAAGGAACTCAGCACCCACAGGGGTCGTGATCATGGATCCGCACCGCCAGTCTCGCGGCGTCGGAACAGAACCGATCAGCCGAACGCTCTGGCTTTCGACGTCCGGGCGGCGCTGTTCGTGTTGCTCGGAAAGGACATCACTATGATCGACGGCCTCGGCCCTTACCTTTCGCTGAAGTTGATCGCGGAATGCGGCGACGACCTTACCTCATGGCCAAGTGCAAAGCATTTTACCTCCTGGCTGGGGTTGGCTCCGAGCAATAAGATCTCCGGCGGCAAAGTGCTCTCGTCACGAACGCGCCGATCCGGCGGTCGGGCCGCGGCTCTTCTGCGCCTCGCTGCCGTCACCGTCGGACGCACTGACACCGCGCTCGGCGCCTTTTACAGGCGCCTCTCGTCCCGCATCGGCAAGGCCAAGGCGGTGACCGCCACGGCCCGCAAGATAGCAGTCCTATTCTACAACGCGGTGCGACACGGAATGGAGTATGTCGATCCGGGGGCCTCATCCTACGAGACGCGCTACCGCACGCGAGTCGTCAACAATCTGCATCGGCGTGCCAAGGCATTCGGGTTTGTTCTCCAGCCAGTGGAGCCGAAAGCTGGTGCTGCCGTTTCTTAGGAATCGTTCTCCAGCGTCAGCTCGTCGATCTTGGCGTGCAGCGACTTTACGTCCACAGCCGGCACGGCGGCCGTCACACTTCCAGATCCGAAAACCTCGGAAGCTCCTCCCTCGAGCTGCGCCTTCCACGCCATAATCTGATTGGGATGGACGTCAAATTGCTCAGCCAGTTGAGCTATCGTTCGGTCGCCCTTCACGGCAGCGAGTGCCACCTTGGCCTTGAAAGCCGGCGTGTGGTTCCGGCGCGGTCGTCTGCTCATGGTCTCTCCTGTTCGCGGCGATTATCGCCGCCGTCAGGCAGAAACTCCACTTATCCTCCTGTTCAAATTTGCGGGGCCAGCTCTCTGCCCTTCCCGGTCTCCAGCCGCCGAGCTTAGTTTTAGGCGGTGAGAAAGTTGGCAAGGTGAGTTCCGAGCTGATCGTCTCGATCGTGATGGTAGCGCTGGACGGTCGCTTCCTTGATCGTGCGGTTCATGCGCTCGACCAGGCCATTGGTCCAGGGATGCTGAGCTTCGCGAGCGACGTTCGCCCCCATTTTTTCTTCGCATCGCACAGAGTGCTCTCGGGCTCTCTTGACTATTCTGTATTGCTCGACGGGAGGTTGTGCCGTGTTCTGTTGATTTTCTGAAGAGGTCGGCGTTGCCCACCTTGAGCCGGTAGGCTCGGGGTGCTGATTCCACAAACGAGAGCAACGCCAAGACGGGAGATATCAGACCGGCTGGTTCGCTGGCGACCGAGGCTTGTGGACGAAGCGTTCGCAGAAGTGCGGGCGAGCTTCGACCAGTCCTGCCTTGCGGCAGGGACGAGGCGCTCGGCACGATGATGGAGGCGGATGTCACGGCGGCCTGCGCGCCGCGCCACGGTCGCGACGCGGCGCGGCGGGCGAACCGTTCGGGCCGAACGCGGGGACAGATCGGCTTCCACGGCGGCAAGATCGAGGTCGAGCGCCCGCGGGTCCGGAATGTGGACGGCCGCGAGCTGACGATCCCGAGCTGGAACCGGCGGCGCAGGAGGACTGGCTCGCCGCTGGGCGATGAGCCTGATGCTGATCAATGTGTCGACGCGCCGGTTCGGTCGCGCTGTCCGGCTGCCAGAAAGTGACGTGCCGGCACCGCCGGATCCGGGGTTTTCGAAGTCGGCGGCCTCGCAGAGGTTAGTGGCGATGTCGGCGGCGCGGCTGGCCGACTTCATGGCTGCCGATCTGTCAGCGCTCCACCTTCTGTCGAAATCGACGCGCTGCATCTCGGCGACGATCTCGTGCTGGTCGACGCGATCGGGGTTGACGGAAGGCAACAAGCATCCGCTCGCGCTGGTGGAAGGAGCGACCGAGAACGCCGCAACGGTTCAGTCCATGCTGGACAACGTGGTCTCGCGCGGGCTCGCCCCGACAGTGCCAAGACTGTTCATCGTCGATGGCGCGAAAGCGTTGTCGAAGGGATCCGCCGCACCTTCGGTTCGGCCGCCGCGATCCAGCGCCAGATCCACAAGGCGCGCAACATCACGGAACGCCTGCCGAAAGACCATCATGCGGCCACATGTCGCGTGCTCCGCCAGGCGTGGGAGCTCGATGCCGAGAAGGCTGAAAAATTGATCCGCAATCTCGCGCGTCGACTCGACCAGCAATGGCCCGGCGTAGCGGCCACCATCCTCGAAGGCCCCGAGGAAATCCTGACTGTCGTCCGGTTGAAGCTGCCAACGCAGCTGCGTCGATCGCTCGCCTCTATCAAGATCGCCGAGAACATGATGGGCACCATTCGCCGAGTCACGCGCAACGTCAGACGCTGGCGGGATGCCGGCGTGGCCTTGCGATGGGCCGCGGCCGGCATGATCGAGGCCAACACGGGCTTCCGACAATTGAAGGCGCATGTTAATTGTCGGTCTGGGTGCGGCCCTTCAAGCTTCACCACGATCGCACGACAATCAAGTCCGTTGCCCACGTCACGAGCGCCGCGTAACATCCATTCCGGCAACGTCGGCCCGACGTAGTTCAACAGCGATCGGGACATCTCCCTCGACGGACTGCCTCCGTCGTGGTGGCGCAGCCGTGTTAAACCTGTCCCATAGCGCATGCTTCGAATCGTGCGACAAGAATGCACCATCAAAGCTTGGGATTAAACAACATCGGAGAACGTCGGACGAGGCAAGGATAGATCTGGTCGCCACCGATCCTCGTTGCGGTTCGATGGGCCGAGAACTTATGGGTGAGACAAATGAGGTAGTGTCAGTTCGCCTTTACCCCCGGCAACTGCGTTGTTTAACTTGTGGGCGGTGGCAGCCAGGATCGGCACCGAAACAGCGCTCTCGCCCGCCAGACGCACTGCGCACCCAATATCCTTTGCAGAATTGGCAATTGAGACTGCCAGAACATCGGGTTTCTCGCCCAACAAAAAGGCCACGAAGGCTTGGAATATTCCACTATTAGTGGAACCGCGACTAACCAAGGAGCGCAGTGTTACAAGATCGATGCCAAGAGCGTTCGCGAATTGGCAGACCTCTGAGGCTACCGCCGCTATGCCCATAGTCATGCTGTTGTAAACAAGCTTGAGCTCATGACCTTGTCCGACATCTCCGACATGAAGAACGGTCTCACAAAAAGTAGCAAGAATGCCTTCAGCCACAGGAAAAAGCGCTTCGTTCGCTCCAACAATCGCGTTGAGAAGGCCGAGCTCTGCTTGTTCAGGGCTCCGTGTCACTGGAGCATCTATAAAAGCGACGCCGCGTTTTTGAGCCTGCTCCGCCAGTGCAACTGTCGAGCCAGGATAAGACGTGGTGCAGTCAATTATTAAACCTCCACGGGACATATGGGCAAAAAGCCCGTCCTGCCCAAGACACGCTGCCTCAACCTCCCGGCTTGATGGCAGGGATAACACCACCGCACTTACATGTGGCGCCAACTCAGCGATGGAAGGATGCTCACGGGCGCCTGCCGCAGCCAATCGATCAGCACCCAAACGATTTTTGTTCGCTTTGATATGCAGCTCAACTTGGTGCCGCAACAGGCAGAGACCCATTCCGGTTCCCATGCGCCCGACGCCGATAAGGCCTATTCTCTGCTTCGCAGCTTTTGGACGTGCGTTGGGTAATAGCTCGGCGGTCATGATTTATGCATTCTGAAAGAAGCCGTGCCTTTGTAAGATCGGCAATAACTCATGATGGGTGTCAATCGTGTAGTCAGGATTCGCCGCGTGCAAGCGCGAATCCGAAACAAAGCCGCCGGTGATCCATACGCTTTGAGTTCTAGAATCGCATGCAATGTCCATTTCGACGGCATATCGCCCATGATGAAGATTGACGCCGGCTCTAGGTTGTTCTTCTGCATGTACAGACGAAGCCGCTCTCCGGTGCCCATCGGCTGGTATTGAGTGGTGCGGCTTTCAAAGGCGAGAACCTCGTTAATGTAGTTGATTCCAAGTCGTCTCAACTGAGACCGGAGCGGGGCGACGATATGATTGCTCACGATGATGGACAAAGCTGCTTCGCGCTGCGCCAGCTCCAAGAGTCTAAGTGCGCCCTCGCGCAGATCGGCCTTATCCGCAAGAGGTTCATAGGTGTCGTGAGAGACGGCGCTCCCATCGCGATCCACCTCCGCAACCTCGTCCCGCGACATTCCGAGACTGCGATAAAGAAGTGATAGCAGAACATCGCAATCTTTCCGAAACGTGTCCATGTGGATCGTCGCACGACCAAAGCGGTCGGGACTGGCATTTGTCGTTTGGAGGAGCGCGTGCGCATCATCGAGCTGTCCAATCAAAGACGAGGACGGGATTCATGAACTGACCTCAAGCGCGGATTGATTGCATACAAGGAAGATCGGCGGTTAGTCTGCGTAAGTTCCTGTCCGCGCGCTGCTGTCCCGCCGGAGTTGGCATTTCGAATGTAAAAGGTGACAAATCGAAGTTCTCCAGTCTGCCGGGCAGCAACGATCCTAGGAGCGGGAAGGGCAGATACGTTGTCGTGGCTGCGTCGATCGATGCCGCGATATTGCTTTCAATTAGTCTGAGAACGTGGGGTTCCATCTTATGGAAGAGCATGCTTTGAGCACGCTGCTCGGACGGCAATCGCTTCCAAACCTGCCAGAATGCGAGCTCATCTAGTGTGTCGATGCTCATGCCGTAGTAGTTCGGAGCTACTATAGGCGGCGAACCGATCGCCCAATGCACGGCTTTGGCTCCCGCGGTAAGGAGCATACTCGTTACTGCTTGACTGGTATCGCCGCGAATGAGGGCTTCGTCGACAACTATTATGCTGGCCTTAGCAAGGTCGGTGTCCGACACGCGGTATTTTTGAGCTATGCGAGATTTTCGTCCGCCAGGTGTGCCGATGAGAGTCCGCTCAAGAAGTGTCGTCGCGACCACTTCACGACGCTCGGCCAACAGCCCGTATTCCGCGAGAGAAGCAAACAGGCCATCGGCGTACGGGCCACCAGTATGCGGCATGGAGGAGACAATAATGGGCGCAGGGTCCGCTTCCGCTTGCAGTCGCCGCGCAACGAGTCCCCCCAAGACGACCCCGATGTTGTAGCGGGTTTCGAGATGTGACTGGCCTTCGATGGATGTGTTCGGACTGCCCAAGTAGAGAGCTTCGTAGGTGCAGAGCGTGGCTTTATGTCGCCCGTTGCTCACAGAGTGATCAGCGCTGCACCCCGTTCTCCCGTCCACATACTTTATGTGGCCTGGCAAGATTTGCTGCGTATCACCCTCTAGAGCGGCAAAGGCACAATTTTCGGAAGCAAAGAGCAAAAACCCGTCATCTGTTTGCATAACCTCCAATGGTCGCAAACCGGTCCGATTACGATATGCAACGAGATTTCCGTCTCCGTCCAAAAAAAGCGCGCTGATAGCGCCGTCGATACGATCATCAATCTCTCGAAAGACAGTTTTGTAATTAGCGGCTAGACCGTGGCGCCAATAATCTCGTTCACAACAGCGTTCAATACACTTGAGCAAGAGCTCAGCATCTGTGTTGACGGTTGATCGTTGTTGCTTGGAAAGGAATTCTCGTCTGAGTGCACGAGCATTGACCAAGGCGCCGTCCAGAGAAACTGCCAAATGGCGGTGGGCGTTTCCATTGTTGTGAATCGGCCGAATGTCACCGCCATCACTGAGTTCGTTGCAACGGCTACTGACATGAGCGATCGCGACATGAGGCCGAAAGCTTCGATCTTGTTCGCTGGGTTCTATGCGCACTGAACCGCTTGATGATTGAAGCGCTCTCCCATATCGAAAACCTTGCTTGTGCATGAAAGCGGCAACCTCGACCCCCGCCTGCCCACGAAGTGCAAGTTTCGGAATCATGTGCTTGAGTCGATCATAAGCAGTCGATGCTGAATGGCTTGAGGGGCATAGAAAGGCTGCAGCAACGCCGGACATACCGTTACCCTCGTGTTAAGAGCCGATGTTCCGGCTGGCATCACAGGCGAATGCACTTAGCCGGAAGACGTGGTTCCGCTCCCTTTAAGCAAGCGCCATACCAGTCCTCAGGCGACCCGGCTCGCGCTGACGGAACGACGCAATTCGAGAAGCTTAAACAATTGGGCTGCCCGGGATGAGTTTGCGTGTGCGGGTCCCGACATGCTGACCGAAGTGCGACGACTTCGTCCCAAAGCCGCCAAGCCCCGACGACTGGTCGAAGGCTCTCGCGCTCGCGATTGCTTCGAGGTAGTCATCTCACGTGAGCGAGCATGGCGAACTCAAAGCGCGCCAAGCCCGCCGAGGACTCGCATCCTGCAGGTCGAGGGGGCTGGCTATAGTCGGCTGGCGAGGGCCGGAATGAGGGCGTGACTCTGGCGGCATGGATAGCCTCACTGTCACTGTCATCGCGAACACGACAGCCGCTGCTCGTTCTCCCTTATTCCGGCCCTTGCGGGCTGCGCAGGAGGTGAACACGGCCGTTGCGGCACGTCCATAATTGCGTAGCTGGCCTTGAAGCGATCCGGACAGGAGCAAGAGCCGGCACCGTCTCGACAATGTAATCTTAGCGCTGCTGCCGCAGGTAAACAGTAGGATCGGAAGCCGGTCACGCGTAACCGGGCGGACGGTCCCAACAACTTGCAAGCCTCTTCGACCGGACGAACACCGTTTCGATCAGCCGGGTGGGACGGTTTCGGGCGGCGAGCGTAAGGTCCTGGCGATCGGGCGCGCGCTATTGGGAAATCCAAAAATGCTGCGGCTGGACGAACCGACCGAAAAAGTTTGGATCGGCGTGATCGAGGAGATCACCAAATGCCTGATTGAGCTCGCCAGGGAGATTGCGGTAATCATCATCGAGCAGCACCCTTGGTCCCGCATGCACGTGGCGAACCACGCATATATGAGCTCGATCTCGGCCGCGTCGCGCTGCGCTGCGGGGTGCGGCAGATGATGTCCGCGGTAATCCGAAACTTCTGCGCTAGCTCGCATCTTAAGTTTCTGGCGCCAGCTCTGGAAGAGTCCTGTTTGAGTGGTTGCTCAAGAAGCCGGATTTTAGCGGGCAGACGAGCGTCTGCATACCAACCGCAGGAGCCAGGAAGAGTTGTCTGAGCCAGCCGAGAGCGCGGCCGAAGCTGCAGCCTACGGCTGAGAGGACGACGTTAGCGGCACCGCCGACAGGGCCTAGCGGCGACTGAGGTGACGGTCGGCCTTATGTGTCCGATTGGATCATGGCTGGATGGCCGCGCCGGCCGTGCAGGTCGCGCCTGATGACGTCGAAGACGCGGCGCAGTTCTCGCCGTAAAGCGACGCGATCTCGCCGCCGATCCAATCCTGTCGAAGTTGCTGACAAGCAGAACCGGCGCGTGCTTCACGGACAGGATCTGAACCCAGTCGCGGCCGTAACAGGCCATTCGATCCTGTCGTCTTGTGTATCTTCCGCCGCATCGGTCCCTCCGATGCAACGTCCTCAGGCGGTGCCATGCCGACGACCACGCAATTGTGTGTCTGCCCGCACCGATCTTTGGCCGGAGCACTCTTCCGCAACCATATCGACTTGCTCGACATATGTCGCTACTCTCGAGATGCGTTCGTCTTCGCGCGAAACGCGCCTTCGGACGCCAATCGCTCGTTTATGGAGCTTTCGTCCACAGTATGCCGTCGCTCCATACGTGCTCAACGCGTCCCCACTCGCAAGCCGCTGCGACATCCGGGAAGAACCCATGTCCATGCTGATTGGCACTCGTATTGCAAAGCAGAGGAATGCCCGTGAGCTTTTCGTATTCGACGAGAAGCTCGGCGACTTTGTGCTGAGAGGTCCTGCAAATCGTCTGCAACCGCGCAGATCCGTCGAGATGTACAACGGCCGGGATTTTGTCCCGCCACTCTGGTCGTGTCTGGTGATCGAAAAGCATGTAAGGGTCCGGCGTTCCGGGATTAAAAATATCTGGCGCACGATCCTCTAGGCATATCGGCGCCACTGGTCGGAAGTGTTCACGAAGTTTGATGTCGTTGAGATGATCCTTCATTTGCGGCGACGTCGCGGCTGCAAGAATGCTTCTGCTGCCCAATGCCCGCGGTCCAAGCTCGGCGGGGCCTGCAAGGAAGATCACGGGCTGGTTGCTGGCCAGAATGGTTGCAAGTTCATGCATACTGCACGGCGCAGCCTCCCAATCGGGCGGCACATCGCTAGGCTGCAGGGCTGGACCACTATATACCGACCATTCCAGCGGCACGAAGCCTTTGTCCGCTACCATTGCGCAGCAAGCGGCACCGATCGCCGAGCCACTGTCATTCGGAAAAGGGGGTACCCAGACAGCATCGAACAGGCCTGACGCACGTAGTGCACTGTTCCATTTGATGTTGAGACCGCAGCCACCGGCTATGCACAAACTGCGCGACGCAAAACACGCATGCCGCTGCAAAGCATTCGTCATTTCGCCGATTAGGAGGCGCTCGAGGAAGCAATGAAACGATGCGAGCACATCTTGGGGTGCCGTGGCCTTCAACCGGAGCATGCTGGCATCGAAGAAGTCACGTACACTCGCAAGCGCGGATCCCATGCTCTCGATGTCCGTACGGAAAGCGGAAAGCTTCGTGTCCGCCGCAAAGCGCTCTTGGTAGAGTTCCTCAAAGACGGCGACGATGGTTTCACTAACACACCCGAGGGCGATATAGGCCATCAGCTTGCCGGCAATGCCCAGGTTGAGCTTGCCGGCACCGCCTGGGTCCAGCTTGCCAGGATCGGCTAGATCCCAGTTGGCGCGGTTCGCTTGCTTGTAGGGTCCATAGTGAAGGCCCGCGGCCGCGTATACGTGTCCAATAAGCGGGAACAGGGATTCGAGGAACCGTACGCCCCCTCGTTCTATATGATAGAGACGCGGAAAGGTGCCGCCGTCCCACACGAGGCAAAAAGCGGGCTGTCCCGCCTTGGCAAAGGGGCTGGTGCAGTATGCGGAAGCCAGATGGGCTGTGACGTGCGGATAGCTCCTGTAAGGGAAATCTCTGCCGTCGAGCCTGAGGCCAAGACCGTCGCGGGAGGTGAGAAGACCCTCTGCATGGCGTTCGACATATGGCGCCCCTTTGAGAGTGACAGGTGTCGTTCCGCTGAGGACCTGGAATTGCGATTCCACTTTCCCTGCCCAGCCGTCGATGACGAACTGATCTACTTGCTGCGGATCTAGACCGCGTTCCGCCAAGGCGACGACGATTGCATCAAGGTTGCCGATCGACTGATAACGCGGATTATTGCTCCGCTTCTCCTGCTCGCCGCAAAATACAAGCCGGTCGTCCTCGACAAGAGCGATCGCTCCGTCGTGCGTCAGCTTGATACCGCAGATGCGCATAGTGCCTCCATGTTTAACCCGGAAATTCGAGTGATTTGAAGATGAGGTCGGAGTCCGAGAGCATGCGAGCAAGCAGTCGTCGTAGCCGACTCATCTCCTGGTACTGCTCGTTCGATCTTGATCAACGTTTCATTCCGTATGTCGATGACTCGTTCGGCATCGGCAGCATGAGCCTAGCGCGGAGATCTGATTCCTAGATGCCGCGCGTAGCGCAGTGCATGATTTGCGCCAACGCCAATCGGAGCAAGCCAGCAGCAGACAGTCGAAGCATGTCGCCGATTTTGCGCGTAGGTAATCTCGCTCGTGGCGTTTGCAGCGGAGTCCGGATCATGCGACGGGGCCCGTACACCCGTCCACAGGCCGGTCGCGATCGGCCGGAGTGGGTGGTCTCGATCAATCGGAATGCCTGGTCGGGATTCGGTATACGCAGGCCGAAGTGAAGAGAGTGCCGCACGCGATCCCTGGACCGGCTGGAGGTGCGCTAAGTCTCCAAATTGTCCGTCGTCAGCGGCGCACCCGTCGAGTCCTTGCGTGCCGTGTCGCTGCGCCGGCGGGTTCATCGTATTGCTGCGGCGTTGAAGTCGGCAAAGAAGCAGGTCGTACCTTCGGAAGTTGTTGTTGGACAGGTGCGGCGATGGTGTCGACTAAGCCGTAGCCCTCCCCCGCAGCATTCAACTCCAAAGACGTGGTCGTCGAAAACGAGTTCGAGCGGCAGCGCCGCGCGACAGCAACATCAATGAGAAGCCCCCGAGGTACTCAGGTTAGCGAAACAATCACACCTATCGCCATTTTCAACGCATTCACATTCCTGAGATGCAGGTTTGGAGTTTTGGAGTTCTCACCTGCAAGCCAAAACAGCCGCCCAGATAGGCAACTTGATGGCCCGGAAGGTTCAGTTGGCTCCTTATTACTTTCCAAATCCCACCATCTTCATGGTCCAGCGGTTGACGCCCCCCTTATCGTTGCGATGGATGAACATCTTCCTAATTGTGGTCTCGAGGTTTCTGCGTTCAATCGCGGTCAGAAACGGAATGTCAAGCTGACGCGTCTGGGTGAACTTCTCCACTACCGTTTCAGTTGAATTGCAGGGCGGCAATCGTGCGGCAATCGCGTGCGTGGTATGAAGATCCTCGATAAAGTAAAAACCGCCAGGCTCGACGATGGGAAACAGCTTCGCTAGAGCAAGCTGCTGGTGGTAAGCTGCGTGTGAAGCATCCTCGATAATGATCCTCACAGGCGGGAGCGAACTCGCAAGGCGTTCCAAGGCTACCGCATTGCCCATGTCAAGGCGCTCGAAACGGAACCGGTCAATCTTAATGGCGCTGAAATCAGCAATGTCGCAGCCGACGATCTCAGCTTTGGGGAAGAACTCCAACCACATTTTGATAGACGGAATATCGTCAACCTTGCGACCAACAAGTAAATCTGGATCGAGAGAGCCGTTCCCGTGCTGTAATCCAATCTCGACCATTGTGAAGGGTTCGTGGCGGAACTCCTCGAACAGAAAAGAGTAGAAGCCGGTGTAGCCGTGGGTGTCGCCGACCTCATCACCCTTGTCGGTTCCGAGGGCATTTGCTCGTTTCGTCAAATTTGGGACGCTCATTAAAAGTACCTCTTTTTGGCATGGTTCATCACACGACGGGATGTGCCCTCATTAATTTCAAGGAGCATTAGTTCAAAGAGCGTGCCAAACGGGCGCACTGATATCCATTGCCAATCCCCATTTGGCGCGTGTCGCGGGTAGGACGGCGTGTCGCGACTCCGACAATTCGTCGCGATGCTCCATCTCGCTTCCTTTGCGCGTCGCCGTTTGATGAAGGCTAAACAGCGCGCTGCGCTACTTGCGTGAAATGAAATTTCAAATCGGGGTGGGCCTTGAGCCAGTGCTCGTTCTTCTTGTGGGTGTTGAGGTTGTCGAGGATGACGTGAAGCTTTCGGCCCGGAAAAGCCGCGGTGACGCTTTTCATGAAGTCGAGAAACTCGACGCGGCGACGGCGTTTTGAATGAGCCGCGATGATCTTTCCGGTGGCGACCTCAAGCGCCGCAAATAATGTTGTGGTGCCATGGCGCCTATAATCGTGGCTTTGGCGGGTCAAGGCGCGGCCTTTGGGCAACTTCAGATAACCCTGCGCTCGCTCCAAGGCCTGGATCGAGGGCTTCTCGTCCACGCATAGCACAATGGCCTTCGCGGGCGGGGCGACGTAGAGGCCAACAACATCGGCGGCTTTGGCGTAAGATTCGGGGTCGTTGCTCTCGCACCAGGACTTACGAGCCGCGAGGTCAATCTGTGGCTGTGCAGGAATCGCCAGACATATTGGACGTCAACATCGCCCAGCGCCTCGGCTAGTAGAGGGCCGGTCCAGCGCGCAAACCCTTGCGGAGGCAGCTTATCCAGCAGCTTCAGATCCGCTTGTCGGTGGCCTTCGTATAGATCGGCTGCTTGCCCAGCCGCGGCTTGTCTGCAGCCCTTCAAGGCCATGATCGGCATAGCGGTGCCGCCAAAGACTGACATCCGCGGCTGGACTCCGACTTTTTTGGCGATCGAGCGGGTGCTACGCCCGTCCGCCGCCAACAGAACGATCCGCGCCCGCATCAAATCGCGCTGCAACGTCACCGGCGAGCGACAACACGCCTCAAGCACCTTGCGATCTTTCCGCGAAAGGTGGACTTCTCTTGCTTCGGGGATCATCCATGTCTTGAATAACGAGTCACGATCCAAGAAAAGTGGGTACTAGCAAGAATGGCGAGACCAGCTTGCGCGGGTTTCGCAATTCGATCGCCTTATTTTGGGAAGGGCAAAATCGGCAACGCATGCGACCTCGCCGGTATGAGGGCGAACCCTCGGCTACTGCAGTTTCGGGCAATGAGCCAAGATAGAAGTAGGGAATGCGGGCGGATTCGCTCGGCCCTGTGTCGCCAATCGCCTCGGCGGCGCTCCCATTTAGGCATGCCGTCAGCGCGAACGCGCGCTGGACTTGTCGTCGTTCCGAGCGCTACCGGAATTGGTGCTGTTGCGGACGCCATTCGGCAAGGCCATGGTGCTGGTGACGTCTGCGCCTGCGAGACCGCTGCTCGCGGTATTGGAGGAAGCGGATCGCCAATTGCTGGAAGCGGCGCGGCGTGTTCGGTGCGCGCACCTCGATGGCCGGCGGGCTTGGTGGCCCAAGGTGTTGCTGACGGCACGATACGCAAGATTCATGCGTGACTGCGGCGCGGCAATCAGAATGGAAGTGCGTACGATACGCAATCCGATGCGCAGGCTTGGGCCAAGCACTTCGACAGCGTGTTGTGTAGAAGGCCCGCTTCGGCGCCATCGACGCAAGCGGCTCGCTGGCTTCGTCAGGACCATAGGCGTCATCCTCGATGGCCAGGATGTCCCGCTTCCGTGCGATCTCGCGACGGCGCCCGCGCTCGTAATCCTCGCCCTCGGACTCTGTATGGTCGGAGGCGCGAAAACGCGAGCGCCGTCCGGCCGCGGCCGCCTTGTCGAACGGCCCGCAAGCAGTCCTTCCCCCGCCATCGGCCGCCGACCAGCTAGAGCTTAGCCAAATGTGCGTTCGACTTCATGCCATGGTAAGTGGCCGCTTCGACGAAGACTTTGTCTCCGGCTGGCAGATCGAACTGAGTGCCAGCGCTATCCCATGCTGCGCTAGGTAATGGAGTTTGTCCGGATTCGCCACGAAATCCTGCCTGGCGAAACAGGTTCGCCAGTTGCGCCCCCGTGTGTTCTGAAGCACCCGAGTGGGACAGATACTCCACGTAGTCCGAAATATCGCCCGTTAAAAGTGATCGCCGCGTACATGTAGCGGCGCGCACCTTTGGAGACGTTTTGAAAATCTCGCAGCAGACGGTCATTCCAATCGACGATAGGCAAGGTGGCCACAACGAGCATGGAGCCTTTTGGCAAATTGCGCAAAGAAAGATTTCCGATGATGCGCCTTTACGGGGCGGCCGGTAGAAGCGTGGTAAGTTTTCCGACAGCCTGTCACTTTCACCCATTGTACCCGACTTTACTCATCTATGGAGTTCACCGATCTGATACGTGGTTTCAACCCCGTCTACATGTAAGCACGCGCCGACCTGTCCTGGCTGCCGAATGTTTTCACTTAGAAACTGACCCCCGATGGGTCAACTCCGGCCAAAGCTCTATCGCCGGCTTCTCTGGAGTGCCGATCCGCTGGCCGACCGGGCTGGTCTGCTTCCTCCCGCGAATCAGGTCGCTCCTGGATAAGTCCAGCAGCGGCCTCTTTTTGGCTTCCCGCCAATGCGGGCCCGGCACTTCTTCGGCCGAGACCGGGATGAGGCACACCGGTTGAAGCCGCTCGGCAGGCAGCCGTCGTTCGGATCTTTGCGCGAACTGGCCCGCGTCGTCGGCAACGACTGTGCCATCGAGATGGACACGAACGCTACTCCTGGGCCATGTGGACCGGCCGCCAAAAGCATGAGACGGGATGGCCTTCTTCGAAGCAGCCCACGGAAGAAGTGCAAATCAGTCCGGGGGCCAACTGAACGCGTAGGGCGCCGCGAGCAAATCCTGGATGCTGCCGAACGGCATTTGTGAGAGCGCGGCCAAGCGGCCTCAACTCTACGCGAGATTGCCAATCGTGCGATGTGGATCACGCAAGTGAGCAAGGCTTCACGACGCCGCGCGGTCCTCTAGCTGGATGCGCTGGCTTGCGCATAGAAATATCTTAGCTTGATTCGAGTGCTTCAATTGCGGCGTTAGAGAACCCATCCAGCGGAGATGGGGCGCGCAGCGTCAATGATCAATTGGCCAAGTTGCGAATGCTCCGCCCGCGGAGAAGCGGGTGCACCGCCGATCGTCTTCGGCCTTCAGATCGCTATCGAGGCCGCTGTAGTCGCGGGGCTCGATGTGACACGGCTAGCCTCGGTGCTTTCACGAGACGGCATCCGACTTCCAGGGCGAGATCATCACGCAGAGCCTGGCGGCAGGGCGACCGCATCGTCGCTGAGGCCGGTTGCTCAAACGAAAGCGCTCCCAGCCACTTGCGTCTATGTGGGCCGGGCGGTTCGAGCAGGGTCATCACAGCGGGATCGGCTCGAAACTCCAGCCCGCTGATGTATTGGTGAGTAAAGCCGGTAGATTCGGCGAATCTCTCCTGCGTGAAGCCTTCCGCTTCCGCAGCCTTTCAAAATTCCGATACACAAAATTGCAAATGTTTTCCGCGAGGCCCATGCGAGCAGCGCGCTATTTCTTCCTGTGATGTGAACGAGCCGGCTTGCGACCTTTGGGCAATGTCTCGTGGGACGTTGCTCCTTTGGGCGGTTGGACAAAGAACTCAGATAGATGGACACCGAGTGTTTCAGCGACCCGATCGAGCAGATCGATTGATGATTCGCGCCTTGCCGCTCAACAGCGCCCATATATGAGCGGTCAGTATTCGAATCGTAAGCCAATTGCTCCTGCGAAATACCCCGATCCACGCGGATGCGCCGCACATTCCAGGCCACAATCGCACGAGCTTTCATGCGCCAAAGCAGCCATTTGGCAGGCAATCAAACCACTGGCTATAACCCTTCTATTGTCTCGAGTTCGACAAAACATAGCGAACTCGCAGCGTGACCTTAAATGCATGAGCCGGCGTTGGACCTAGATGTCGGGCACGCGGCGCCGAATGACTTGGTGCGGACTTCCCATGAGGAACAGCATCTGTTGACTTACTGGCGAGGATGGCGCCAACCGGGAAGGGGTTGCTTGGATCGAATGGCTTCTCGCCGGCCCTGCAGCCCCGGTTCACCTTCGGCGGCAGCAACGGCGTGTCGATCCTGGAAAGCGTTTGCAAGGAGGTAGGAGTTCCGGCGACGATCGCGTTGACCAGAGCAGTGAGTTCGTATCCCGCTATGTTGAGCTTGGCCTGGGCTAGCGGCGCGGCCAGGCCGGCTTTCATGTGTGGTCAGCGCACTCGGCTATGAGGCTGTGGGCATCATGCACTCTTTGCCCTGCAGGGAGCATGTCGGCACCTCTTGGTGGCAAAAACGTGGCGAACTCAGACACCGCGGCGTGCAGGACCGGATAGAGGCCCTGAAGGCATTGCGAGCCACGAGGGTCGGATAGTGCTGCCAGTTCTCACGCAACACATCACAAAAATAAGCGCATTCAATCGCATTATTTGATGTTGCCGTCGGGTCCATAGTGCCCACGCTTGCAACTACGCGCTGGTGCCAAAGTTCTGCTCCACATTGTCGATCAACGCATCCTGATCGCCGACGAGCCGACCACGGCTCTCGACGTGACCGTGCAGGTACAGGTGCTGGGGTTGCTGGAAGAGAGCAACGTTCGGGGCAAGGCGCTCATCTTCATTAGCCATGACGCGGCGGTGGTCTCCCGGACAGCTGACGAGGTCTTGGTCATGCATGAAGGCGAGGTCCTTGAGCGCGGATCGGCAGACCAAGTCTTCCAGGAGCCGCAGCACGCCTATACGCGCCAGCTTCTGGATGCAGTGCCATCTGCTCGCCCGCGAGGCTCTCGTCTATCGCGATTGCCGGCTGCACGGCCGCCGCGGCCGCAGTCACGCTCTTTTGAGCAATTACCCGGGCAATTGCGTCGACATTCCCTCCGGTCGTGCTCAGCGCGAAAACCTTGTGAAGGGGTTCAAAGGGCCAGCCGGCGTGCTGCGGACGATCGTCGACGATGCCTCCTTTGAGCTACAATCTGGCGAGACTCTGGGCGTCGTCGGCGAGTCCGGATCTGGGAAGTCGACGATGGCACGAATGGCGCTGGCGCTCGACCTCCCGACGGCGGGGCCGTTCTGTTTCAAGGGGGACCACGCTCACTGATCGCGAGCGCAGGACGCGGCGCCGGGCTGTCTCGGTTATTTACCAGGATCCCCTCAGCTCCTTTGATCCTCGCCGGACTGTGGGACGCACCATATCCGATAGACTCGCCAATGACGTGTTGACCAGGGGCGAGCGTGATGCACGCGTCGTCCAGCTCCTTGACCTGGTCGGACTATCCTCAGCGTTCCTGGATCGCCAACCGCTTGAACTCTCGGGCGGTCAGCGCCAGCGCGTTGCGATCGCCCGCGCGATCGCTCCAAGGCCCGCCGTGATCGTCTGTGATGAACCAGTCTCAGCGCTCGACTTCCTAATCCAGGCACAAGTGCTGGACCTGCTTGCTGATCTGAAGGCGCATCTTAAGATGAGCTACATCTTCATTTCGCATGATCTCGGCCTTGTCCGCCATCTCAGCGATCGCGTCATCGTCATGCGCGAGGGCGCGTCGTCGAGACCGGCACCAGGGACGAGATATTCCTCAATCCGAGTACCGACTACACCAGAGGCTTGATCGCCGCAGTCCCAAGTCTTGCGCGCGGCGGGCTGGCCAATCGTTCATTCGGCCGCTCTAAGAAGACGCTCATAAGTGCGCTCATTCCCGATCCTGTGATGAAGGCTGTTTCGACGAACGGGCCACCGCCTTTGGCGACAGAAAACGCGTAGAAGGCATGCCCTGGTCAGGCAAGCGAGGCCTTTGTCTTGCGCGCAGCGATTAGTGCCCTTCGAGTCGAGAGTTCAGTCTAGCCGTTTGCGGCGCTGGCGAGCTCGGAGGGTTTTCATATCGGCGTCCGTCTATTGGGATTCCTGGTGCAGGATTTGCGGGATGTCTGCAGGCTTTGGGCTCGTCTTTGATGCCGACTGTGGGATTTGCGACATGTTGTCGGAGGAGGACATGCCCGCCAAAGCAAATAGCCATTACAAATCAAGCTATCGCAGTTGGCACGAGCCTTGAAAAGGAGCTGTCATCCAGCACGGCATGCTCAAGGAACGTAGTGATGGCTCAGAAGATCATAGCCTCTCAGTTCACGTATGCGTCGCGTGCGATTGTGACTCCCGACGGCCACTTCGCGCTCGCGCACGCTTTCGCCAAGGTGACCGACCAAGCCTCGACTGCGGTCCACGCCGGCACCTATCGCGGTGCCGATGATCGACCATTCTGCCAGCCACCTGCCGCCTTTGCGCTTAGAATGCGCCAAAAAGTCGATGCGTGGCGGACGCGCTGATGAAGCCGCGCATCAGCGGGCGAGCAATCGCCAAACCACAGGGTTAACGGTAAGCCAGGCCGATGCGCGCCTCCTCTGCAGGCGCAGCTGCCCGGCCGGACTATCTGCCGTGGGCAGGAGATCGCGACTTCAGGGCGAAAAGGAGCATCATCTCGGCGGAACAAGAGTCGTTTGCAGCCGGGCCAAACCAAGTAGCTAGATTTCCATGGACAAAATAATCGAAGCAAAACGACTATCAGTTTTGCGGCAGGGCACGAGACGGGCGGCTGGCCAACACTTCACGATCGAGCTCAGCGAACCTGTGAAGCTCGCGTGGCCGATGGTGTTGACCCAGCTTGCGCAGGTCGCGATGATGACGACGGATCTTGCCTTTATCGGGCACATCGGGCCTGAGGCACTCGCTGCGGCCGCCCTGGCCGTCACGCTCTATCTCGTCAGCTTCACCTTTGGCGCGGGCCTGCTGGCGCCGATCGCACCTTTGGCGGCGCAGGCGTATGGGGCCGGGAATCTTGCTATGGTACAGCGCGCACTGCGCACGGGCCTATGGGCGGCGCTTTTACTATCGTTCCCGATCATAGCGTTTGCGTTTCGCCGAGAGCAAATACTGCTCGCTTTCGGTCAGGCTCCAGACGCGGCGCGGCTCGCCCAGCAATATCTGTTCGGACTAGCCTTGGGCGTAGTGCCGGCGCTATGGCTGCAGGCCATCCGTAATTTCATGGGCGCGGTCAACCGGCCGGAGCCGATCTTGTGGATCACACTGGCCGCGATCCCCCTCAACGCCCTGCTCGTATATTTGCTGGTCTATGGCAAGTTCGGGCTGCCGCGGCTTGAGCTGTTCGGTGCGGCGCTTGCGAGCACGCTGGTGAACTGTGCGATGTTCCTAGCCGGTTTGTGGTTTGCCACAATGCGTCCTCCTTTCCGTAACTACCACGTGCTTGCAGATCTCTGGCAATTGGATTGGCCCTTCTTGCGACAGCTGATCGTGATCGGAACTCCGATTTCAATCGCCTCCCTGATGCAGTACGGAGTCTTGTCGGCGGCTGCGCTCCTGGCGGGCCTGATCAGCACCGGTGCACTCGCGGCTCATCAGATCGCGCTTCAGATCACAGTGATTACATCCATGATCGCTTTCGGCATCAGCATGGCGGCGGCCGTACGCGTTGGCCATGCGGTCGGCCGCAACGACGGTCCCGGCATCAAACGGGCAGGCCTGGTCGCGATGCTGCTCGGTACGCTCATCGCTGCCTTGCTGACAGTTGCGGTGATCGTCGCGCGTTTTGAGATCGCCGAGCTGTTTTTGGACAAATCGGCCGAAGATGCCGACGCAACGATCGGGCTGACTGCAGAGCTCCTTGTGGTCGCCGCGAGCCTTTTTGTCACCGATGCCGCGCAGAGCATTGCGGCGGGCGGTCTGCGCGGACTGAAGGACACTCGGGTGCCGCTTCTGTTCGTCGGCATTGCCTACTGGGCAATCGGCTTCTCACTTGGCTACGTACTTGGTTTGAAGATCGGGCTTGGTGCGACTGGCATCTGGATTGGCTTGTCAATCGGGACGACCATCTATGCAGGGCTCCTCGTCCTGCGTTTCCAGCTGCTGGCGAGCAGGTGTGCTCTCAGAGCCGTCACTTAATTGCGTAATGGCGCTTCTTGGCGAGCGGGAATCCAGGAATGCGAGGCGACTCCGGCGGCCCCTCCGCCTTCAAAGAGGGCAAGGCGTCCGATTGGAAACAAGATTCTAGACCGCGCAGTCACCAGCAGTTCCGTGCCTTTGCAAGGCACATCACCAATTTGCCGGCTCAGTTTGACAGTCATCTCGTCCTTGGCAACCACGCTACCACAAGCATCCAAGGAGCTGGCTCGCCCGAAGTCCACGCTGCCACATTTCTCTTCCAGCCTATGCTTCCTGCGAACCAGGTCGAGCGCTTCTTCAGGCTCATCACCCGTCAGGCGCACCGGCATCGCCGACCTCGTAAGAAAGTGCGACAGCCTATCCGCGCCTACAATGCAATTGCACGCCCCTGCACGTGAACTCCTGACCCGACTCCGCCCCCGGAACCTCGCGCGACGTTGTCGGCGAGTTTCCGGAACGGAGCTGCGTCGCCGGGGCGAAAACTGAGGAACGCAGGCGGCGAATTGTGGCTCAATAGTACGACATCTGGAGAATGCGCCAACGTGCATTGAAGGCAACCGTCACTCGACGGTCATGGAGAGGGACATCGCACTTGTGGTCGAAGCGATAGAGAACAAGCAGGACCCGCCGTTGCGAGCGCTGTGAACCATTGTCCGGTTTGTGACATGACGCTAGTCCTTGTCAGTTACCACAGCCCCGACGAGCTTCTACCGAGCGCCGTTTCTAGGCTTCTAGACAACGATTCAACGTCTATCAGGATAGATGAGGGATGGCACAGACGTTGCTATTGAAGTGCATCGTGAGGCCGACTGTTAGAAGCACGAACTCGAGGTAGCCGAAATTGCGGCGTTTTTCGCTCGACTGTCGACAGATCGATCGAGTACCCAAGGTTGATGTCCTGGGAGATCAACTCCGTCTGCTGCAACTTGCTCAGGCTTTTCGTGCGTCTCGGTTCGTGATGGCGCAATTCAAAGAGGCCCCGTCAGGTAAGTTAGATTCTGATGAGGGATGATGCTTAAGTCGCAGAAAGAAATCCCAAGAGGCGCTCGCGGCAAACCTTGGCGACTTCAAACAGGCGGGCCATGCAAAAAGCACCCGGCAAACGAGGCTGAGAAAGTGCGCTCGTCATCGAGAATGGAAGAACGCCGGCAATGACGCAAGCCATCGACGCCACTACCCATTTCAGCGTGCCTGAGGAGTTGGGTATCCGTGCAACAGCGATAAGCCAATCTTCGGCAGATGGCGACTTTGTCCGCTACTGGAGCCGAAACGGTGATCGGGCGTCTGCATTGGCTGCGGTGGGAAGGCGAACCGAGGACGCGATCAAGAAGACCGGCATCGGCCTGCGGCTATCTTCCGAGAACTTCAACGGTCACGATCTATCCGGATTTCCGTTGCGGCGATGCATCCTCAATCGTGCGCAACTTCACGGAGCGAAGCTGGATGGAGCCGATCTGTCAGAGGCCAACCTCATTTGCCCGGGATTAGAGCGAGCAAGCTTCCGCGGAGCCAAGCTCGACTTTGCGTATATGCATGCTATTGCCGCACAGGTTTGCAATTTCGACGATGCAAGTCTGCGCAATCTCATCGATGCAACGGGTAGCCTATTCCACGGGTGCAGCATGCGGAGGACCCGTTTCGACAACGCAGTGCTAAGTGGCGTCCTCTTATATCAATGTGACGCGAGCCAGGCGGTCTTTGATGGCGCTGAACTGCAAGGATCGACCATCAATGAATGCTACCTGCCTTGCTCGTCCTTTCATTTTGCCAAGTTAAACCAAGTTACGATGACGAAGGCGCATCTGACCGGCAGCTCGCTTTTGCAGTCAAGGGGGGAGTCTCTATCAATCCTGCGCCCCACTTCGGTCGATGGTCTTGTCCTAGAGAACGCTCATCTTCCTTACTTCAAGCTTTCAAAGGCGAGCGGTCGCATCCTGGCCAAAGCGCTGAGCGCTCCCTTTGCGGATTTCAGCCTCTCAAATCTTGCGAAGGCGGAGCTCGAGGAGGCAGATCTTTCGGAGGCGCGACTTCTGTCGGTAAACCTCGCTAATGCCAACCTCGTCGGCGCGGTGTTGAACGGAGTATCCGTTCGTTCTTGTCAGCTCGATGGAGCTGATTTATCTCGCGCATCAGGGGAAGCCATTTCGATCTTCGAGAGCACGATGCGATCCGCCCAGTTGCGCGGCTTCCGTGCGCGCTGTGCGTTTATACGGGATTGCGATATCGATGATTCAGATTTTTCGCAGGCCTACCTATATCGCTCAATGATTACCGGTGATCCTCCGCAGTCCATGGCTCTGAATCGCGCCAATTTCGAGGGAGCCAACCTTGTTCAGTCCTATATTGCGGCAGGAATGACTGGCAGCAATCTGGAAGCAGCCCGTACGGCATACGTTCGAATGAATCAATCCTCGATCTGCAAGACTAACTTGAGTGGAATTTCACCTTTCCAGGCAAGCTTTGTAAAAACAGACTTCTCGGATGCAAGGATAACGACGTTTGAACCGCCGTTCTTTGCAGACAGATGTCCTGGGCTCCAGGCTGCTTTGAAGGACGTGGAAGATCAGAAATCCGAACCTTCAGAGTATCTGGCTGAGTTCTCATCGCTCATGAGGCGCGGTCGAGAAGGATCGACCTGATGGGGCTAAAGGACGCATGACTATCTGGGGCGCCAGAGAAGGACAATGGAGAAGCGGGATGCGTCCCCGTTGTGGCCGGACTCCAGGCGCTCGCGAGCTCATCCGCCGCGCGGTCGATGTGGCCGGTAGCGCTCGCGATGCGTCATGTCTGATGGAGCAGCAGGGCTGCCGGGCAATCAACAAGACGGAGTAGGAAGCATGCATCTAGCGTCTCTTTCAGCTGGCAAGACCTTCGTTATGGACGTAGCAAGAAGAGGGCAAACTATCGGAACAGTACACACTTTAGGAGCGTTGCATCTGGGCCACGCGGAGTTAATCAGAAGGGCCGCAGCCGAGAACGATGTGGCCATTGTCACAGTTTATCCGAACAAGAGTCAGCTTAGCCCAGGTCCTGAGTACGAGTTCAATTTGGAGGATGACATTGCGCTTGCGCTGCGAGCGGGCGCTTCTGCCGTCATTTCAACGACCGACGCGGAGATGTTTCCGCCAGGATATCGCACCTTTGTGTCTCAAGGGGATTATCCGCTGCGTGCGAGCGGACCTCATGGGCTCCTCAAGGAAGGTATCACCGGATGCATCCGCTGGATTTGTTTTGCGCGACCAAATCGCAGCTATTTCGGTCTAAAGGATATTGGACAGGCCCTTCTGGTGAAACAAGCGGTCGCAGACCTGCTTCTTGATTGCGAGATACGATTTGTGCCGACAGTACGATACAAGAACGGAGTGCCTATTTCGTCGCGTTTGCGACACTTCAATCCTTCCGAGCTGAATGAGCTTTCGTCCCTCTTCATGGCGCTGGACCACTTGAGAAAAGAGGCCGCGCGGGGAGTATCTTGCGCCAAAGAGCTGATAGCGGAGGCAAAATCGTTGATGAAATTTCGACAGTTTGAATTGGAATCTGTTCGAACGCTTAGCGCGCACAGCTTTGAAGATCAGGAGCAGGTCGAGCTTCCGTTTATAATCAGTGGAGTCGCCGTCGGTCGCGGCCTCAGAGTGCCTGATAATATCTATGTGCCGGATCAAGATACACTTTTGGACGGTCCTGCAGATATATGGATCGATTTGCCCGAAAGGTGGGGTCTGACATCCATGCACAGCGAGCTTGAAAGAGAGCTATCGCCCAGTTCTCAACCGAAACAAGCGATATGCCGTGTCCAACGATAACGTCATCCATCTGATTCAGCCGGGAATCTTCGACGATCAACTCACAGAAGTCTTGCGCAATGGAGCGCGTGCCCTGCTTTCCCAGGCGGTCGAGGCCGAGGTTGCAGACTTTCTAGGCCGGCATGCCGATTTGAAGACCCGGGACGGCCACCAGCGCGTCGTCCGCCACGGTCACCTGCCGGCGCGAGGTGATGACCGGCATCGGTCCGGCCGCCGTCCGCCAGCCGCGTGTACGCGATCGCGAAGCGGACGCCGCCGATCCTGGCCGCATCCGGTTCTCGCCGGCGCTCCTGCCGTCCTACATGCGCCGGTCGAAGTCGATCGAGACGCTGCTGCCGATCCTTTACCTGAAGGGTATCTCGACCGGCGACTTCTCCGAGGCGCTGGCTGCGCTGCTCGGCAAGGATGCTGCCGGGTTGTCGGCATCCGCCATCGGTCGCCTGAAGGATGGCTGGCTCGACGAGCACG
>NZ_JBEPQT010000048.1:0-25348 GCF_040547985.1 Bradyrhizobium sp. LB14.3 | reverse complement strand
TGCGACGCCGCTGCAGGGCCGGGAACAGCAGCAGCTCCAGGCCCTCGTCGTCCATCCCTTCAGGAAGCGGCCAAGCGAGCCCCGCAAGGCGCGCCGCCGGACGTATCCATGCACGACGCCATTGCTCACCCCCAACATGCGCGCAATGACGCGCTCGGTCAGGCCCTGGTGCCTCAAACGTAGAACTTCTCTGATCCGGCGCATCGACAATCTCTGGGTGGGCATCAGCTTCCTCATTGGTTGAATGAGAAACCCGTAGCCCGGTCGAGTTGTCGGTCGAAGCGTCCGGCACCCCCAAAAGGTGCTCACGATCGCCTGAAATCGCTGCTCACGATCCTCTGAAATCGTTGCTCATGATGCGGTGAAATCCCTGCTCACGATCCCGTGAAACACGCAACAAAGCGGAGCGAGTTGACCTTCTCCCTGGCGATCTGCTCGAGCGCGTCCAGGCGGAACAGGACGCGGCCCTGCTGGACGAGATCGTCAAGCCGATTGTCATAGGCGCCATCCTCGACTTCAGCGTTCAAGCGTGCGGTCTGCATGCCGTTCCAGGTTAAAGTGATGCGATCCTCGCAGCTCTCGCTCGCTTCGAAAGCCAGCTGAAAGTACTGCTGGCGCAATTGCGGCCTGGTCGCCGCCTGCCGCAGATCCTCAATCACGGCCTGCCGGAACTGGGAATTGCCAGAATTTACGGTGTCCCGCAGCCTATCGAGGAAGCGCGCGTATTCCGGCGCACCCGCCTCGTCAGCGAAGTTCTGCCAGGCGGCCAGAACCTCCGGCTCGCCCTCGACCCAGTCGGCCACAGCCTGCGCCAGCGGCCGCTCATGATTCGCCGCCGGTTCCCGGCCCATTGAGAAGAAGACCCGAGGGCCGGTATAGCCTCGCGCATTCAGGGCCATCGCCAGATTCGTCTGCACCCGCTCGGGCAGCGGATTATCCTCCAGATAAACCATACACCCAGAATCTAGCTGCGTTAGCAGGGTCTCCGGCAGGCTGGCTAACCGGTTGTCTCGCACCTCGAGCACCTGGAGCTCGGCCGGGAGGGTCTCGGGCAAGCTGGTCAGCCTGTTGCCGCCGGCATGAAACCTCTGGAGCTCACGCCGGAGCGTCTCGGGCAGGCTAGTCAGCCGGTTGTCACGGGCTGCACAAGCTTGGCGAGGTGGTGTCGAAGACCCTGGAATGCGAGCCGCGGCGCCGCTCGTCACCGGCCTCGAAATCTGGATGCGCCAGCAGCGCACCTTGCTCTCTGCAGGCAACGACACCGCCAAGGCCATCAACTACCTGCTCAACCGCTGGGCGGCGTTCACCCGCTTCCTCGACGATGGCCGCGTCTGTCTCACCAACAACGCCGCCGAACGGGCGCTGCGTGGTGTGGCGGTGGGAAGAAGAAACTGGACCATTGCCGGTTCGGACGCGGGGGGTCATCGGGCTGCCGCTGTCTATACCTTGATCGAAACTTGCAAGATGAACGACGTCGATCCGCAAGCCTGGCTCGCTGACGTCCTGGCCCGGCTTCCAGACCATCCCGCCAACAAAGTCGACGAATTGCTTCCGTGGAATTGGAAGGCGAACCAACGGTCAAAGGCCGCCGTTGCTGCCTGAGAGCTTCGCGGGAGACCATCGCGACGGCCTGGGGTGCTGGCCGGCGCTGGCCGGACGCGTACTCCGCGCTGGCGCAACGGTATGGTCGACATTGCAGCGGGCGCTGCCATGATCGGCTGCAATGTCAAAGATCACCGTAGCTTGATCTGCTACCGTGCCGCGCCGCCACAGCCGCACCGTGCGCGCATAGCCAGATGTCGTCGCCATATCCCGCCCATAAGAGCTCGACAGCACCAGCGTATCGGGATCAATCCATTCAGCTTCGCTCTTGGCTTCCGGTAACACGAAGCTTTCGCGAGCAAACGCTTTCGCGTCGATGTCGAACTCACGCAAGGTGACAGCATCGCTGCCGCGCCGCGAGAGGCTCAGCATGGTGCGTCAATGAGTCCCGGGCAGCGAGGCCGTCGCATTCAGAAGCCAGTCTTCACCCTCGCTGATAGCGAGCTGGTCGATGTCGAGCAGAACCAACGCGGCGTTCGAAAGTCTTCCAGAGTGGTTCGTCGCCAGAGGCCGCGTGGATTGTTGGCGTCCTTCCAGAGATTGTAGAGATAGCCGCCACGGCGGCTAATATACGGTATACTGTCTGATCGATCGTAAATCGAGGCCAGCGCGTCTCGCTCCCGCTCGAATGCCGCTCCGCCAAACGTCTGCAACGTCTTGTAATTCTGCCGCTTGATAAATCTCAGCGCCCGCGCGCTTTCGACTGTTCCAATCACCAATATGGATCATCGTCTGGAGCCGAGAGCGAGGACTTTCCAACCCGCCACTTTGTCTTCGCTCTTGCTTTGATTGCAGTTCACTGCCTCCAGTCCTGGCATTTAGGCCCACCGTGGGTATGCCATCCGCGGTGAAGCGCCGTCTCTCGTAAGTTTCTACGACCTGACGCGACGTGAGATGCAAGGCTAGTCCTTCGACGCAGATGTCGCACGGCATCACAGTTTTAGTGGTGATGATAATACGCGCGCGGTTGGAGCGATCCCAGCGAAGCTCGACTGAAGGATTGCGGCGATGGCCCTCGCGGGTCCATCTCTGCGATGCGGCCCATTTACACCGACGCGAGCGCCATTGTGCGGGATGCTGCGGATCTTCGCGGATATCACGTCGCAGAACCAGCCGACGTTTCGAGTGAACAGTACTTAGACTCTTGGGTAGTATTCGCCTGCGTGATAAAGGCGATCGTTTCCGTCATCAAAGTCTGGTCCTCCCTGCATGTGCACTCCGGTATTCGGCAAATGTGTGTTGTGTTCGATTCCGACGCGGTCGTGTTTCAATGCACGCTCGTGTGTCGCGAAAACGACATTCCCGAAGCGAGGCAGAGGCGGTTTACAGATCGAAGGAAGTTCTGTCTTATTCTATATGCGATAAGTTTGGCCTCGGCGTGGTTGGCCGCTATTGGGTCACGCGGACGCCATGACATAGTGAACGAATCTCCATCACGTCAGCGAAAAGCGTATCGCCTACCGTGCTACTGTGACGCCAGAAAGCCCGATCTTCCAGTTCAAATTAATCAATTCGCGCTTCGCGGGCTCCCCGTGCGACTACCACCCTTCACATCCGTAACAGCCATGACAGGATTTCTGCACTGTCAGCACGGCGAGACGAGTTAGGATCGTTGGATTGCTCTCACCCCGCGCGGCCAGACTAAGAACCTTCTCGGCCAGGCAAGCCTTCAATGAAGACGTCCGCTTTGCTTCAGGCACGATCTGGACAGCATCCTCCAGAGCACTTCTCAGCACAGCATTCAGCTTGGTTTGAGGGGGTGGATATGACATGGCGCAAAATCCTGAAAACTTAGAATCTAACGATGAGGGCCCGGCATGTCCTAGCCTCCTGATGGTCCATCAAAACGTTTGACAACGATGTTTAGTTTTGAGGTGGCAGTCAGTGGCTCAGCTGTGCCCAAAACGAATACAATGACTAGGATCCGTTGAATGTGACAGTGGAGCTTCACAGACAGCTAAATTTTTGTTCTGATCATTGCTGGGCGATCTCGACGTTAACGCGACCGGGAAAGTCGCGCGGCTTAGGCATTCTGCCGTGGTGACGTCCAGATCAAGCCGAAGTGACGCCTGTGCTACGCGGCCTCGTCTTCGAGCCGGACGTGAAGTTGGTGTGTCCCGCGATTGAAGAGGAGTTCGGATCAGCCGAGGCCCGAACGGTCTCTACTGATGGGGCAAGCCACGTCTCCGGCGATATGTGCCGGCCAGGGGCGCGTTGAGGGTGCGCTAGACACTGCCCGGTGGCGACATAGATGCGTCAGTTCGCGAGGACCTTGCCAATAAAGCGGCCGCCGCAGATCACAAGATCTAGGCATTGACCCCGCTGAGGCCCAGGGCCGCGTTCCAACTTCTTATGAGCTTAAGGTGTCGCCCCTTCGGCCTATTTATTCGTTAGCGCCCGCTCGAAAAGCGGCTCGCCGCCTCTCGCGTGTTGAGTATAGCCGCCGCGCTCTGTTCGCTCACTGAGGCGTCGGGGCAGGATTTGCAGACGGCAGCACGGGCGTGGAGTGCGAACCGGAAGGAGTCGCGCCGACGGCCGCCGCTGCTTGGAATTCATCCAGGTGGTCGATGAGCCATTCCAACGTTTGTCCACGTGTCTGTTCGGAGTCGCCGTCGCTTTGCGCTGTTGGAATTCAGGCGTTCTCGCCAGCGAAGCGAAAACTGCACATATCGGGCCGATAAGCCAGCCCGGTCACGTGGCTCCCTTGAAGATGATTGTCGCGTCAAAAAGAAAGTCGAAGATCGGTTGTCTTTCGAACATGGCGCGTACGCGCCAGATGTACCGAGGGATGTCGCGCCGGAGCAAGTCGCTTCGCGTTCACTGTGGAGAGAGACATCCGCAAAGCTTGCCGGCATTCCCGTCGGACTTCCGACCGACATGCCCAAGGCCTGGTTCGTGGCGCTCGCGGCCTCGAAGTCGGCGACGCCGCGGCGGGTGCGGCTGAATGCGACCGCGGACTACGTGGTCGTGCCGCCCGGCCGCCCGACGGCCAAGCGCACGCCATGACGCGCATCACGATCGGTCCGCTCAACGCGTCGAGGGCGATCTCGAAGTTGGCCTCGATGTCGAGACTGGGCGGGTCATGCGCGCGGAGGTGATGGCGCCGCTGTATCGCGGCTTCGAGCAGATCCTGGAGGGGCGTCCGCCCCTCGACGACGCGCTGGCGCTGCGGCCGCGGATCTCCGGCATCTGCTCAGTCTCGCAGTCGGTCGCCGCGGCTGCCGCTCTTCGCGATGCGATGGCGGCCGAGGTCGCGCCGAACGGGTTGCTCGCCACCAATCTCGCGCATGCGGCGGAGAATGCCGCCGATCATCTCACGCACTTCTACATCTTCTTCATGCCGGACTTCGCTCGCGAGGCCTGTGCCGCGCGCGAATGACGAGACACGGGACCGTTTCGCAGCGACGCGAGGCACTGCGACACGCGATGTCTTGCCGGCGCGGGCGCGGCTGCTCGAACCCATGGGTATCTTCGCCGGGAAGTGGCTGCATAGTCTGGCCTTCCAGCTGGCCGATGTCGGCGGCCCGCTGGAGCAGGCGCTGATCGGCACCCGATATAGGCGACGCCGGCGCACGCTCGGTCGCCATCCAGCACGTCGTGCGCTCGTTCGATCCCTGGATCGTGTGCACCGCGCATTGAGTGGTCTCTCGCGCGGGGGCGGAAACTTCGTTGTCACCTGAAATCGAATTGTTTCCGCTTTTCTCGGTCGGGGCATGCGCGCGCACCGCAATTCGAGCAGTTCAAATCTGCAACAATTTGGTATCACTCTACTTCCTTACGCTCCCAGTGCTTGGCCTGCTTCTTGCTGTCCTTGGCGTCATAGGCAAGTCAAAGCCGAGGCGGGAGGATTCATGGGCGCGGCGACGGAAACGTTTTACAGCGTGATCAGGCGACAAGGTATCGCGCGTCGGAGCTTTCACAAATTTTGCTGCCTGACTGCGACGAGTCTCGGCCTCGGGCCGCTGGCGGCGAGCCGCATCGCGAACGCGCTCGAGACCAAGCCGCGCGTGCCGGTGATCTGGATGCACGGCCTCGAATGCACCTGCTGTTCCGAGAGCTTCATTCGTTCCGCGCACCCGCTGGTGAAGGATGCCGTGCTCTCGATGATCTCGCTCGACTATGACGACACCATCATGGCGGCCGCAGGCCACCAGGCGGAGGCGATCCTCGAAGAGACCCGCGCCAAGCACAAAGGGCAATACATTCTCGCGGTGGAAGGCAATCCGCCGCTGAACGAAGGCGGCATGTTCTGCATCGACGGCGGCAAGCCGTTCGTCGAGAAGCTGAAGATGATGGCGGAGGATGCGATGGCGATCATCGCCTGGGGCGCTTGCGCCTCGTGGGGCTGCGTGCAGGCGGCCAAGCCCAATCCGACGCAGGCGACGCCCATCGACAAGGTCATCGCCAACAAGCCGATCATCAAGGTGCCGGGATGCCCCCCGATCGCCGAAGTGATGACCGGGATCGTCACCTTCATCACCACTTTCGGCAAATTGCCCGAGCTCGACCGTCAGGGCCGGCCGAAGATGTTCTACTCGCAGCGCATCCACGACAAGTGCTACCGGCGGCCGCATTTCGACGCCGGCCAGTTCGTCGAGGAGTGGGACGACGAGGCGGCGCGCAAGGGCTATTGTCTCTACAAGATGGGCTGTAAGGGCCCGACCACCTACAACGCCTGCTCGACCGTGCGCTGGAATGGCGGCGTCTCCTTCCCGATCCAGTCGGGCCATGGCTGCATCGGCTGCTCGGAAGACGGATTCTGGGACAAGGGTTCGTTCTACGACCGTCTCACCAACATCAAGCAGTTCGGCATCGAAAAGAACGCCGACCAGATCGGCATGGTGGCGGCCGGAGCCGTCGGTGCGGCAGTCGCCGCGCATGCAGCGGTGACCGCGGTGAAGCGGCTCACCGGCAAGCGCGAAGACGCGCACCACACCAGCTAAGCGCCAAAGAGATCCAAGGGTAAGAAAATCATGGGTATCCAAACTCCCAACGGCTTCAATCTCGACAATTCCGGCAAGCGCATCGTCGTCGATCCGGTGACCCGTATCGAAGGTCACATGCGGGTCGAGGTCAATGTCGACGCCGACAACGTCATCCGAAACGCAGTCTCCACCGGCACGATGTGGCGCGGGATCGAGGTGATCCTGAAGAACCGCGATCCCCGCGACGCCTGGGCGTTCACGGAACGGATCTGCGGCGTCTGCACCGGCACGCACGCGCTGACGTCGGTGCGCGCGGTCGAGAACGCGCTCGAGATCACCATTCCGGAGAACGCCAATTCGATCCGCAATCTGATGCAGCTTGCCTTGCAGGTGCACGATCACGTCGTTCACTTCTATCACCTGCACGCGCTGGATTGGGTCGATGTGATCTCCGCGCTTTCGGCCGACTCGCGGGCAACTTCGACGCTCGCGCAGTCGATCTCGAGCTGGCCGCTGTCGTCGCCAGGTTACTTCAAGGACCTGCAAATCCGTCTCAAGAAGTTCTTCGAGTCGGGGCAGTTGGGGCCCTTCAAGAACGGCTATTGGGGCAGCAAGGCCTACAAGCTGCCGCCCGAGGCCAATCTGATGGCGGTCGCGCACTATCTGGAGGCGCTCGATTTTCAGAAGGAGATCGTCAAGATCCACACCATCTTCGGCGGCAAGAATCCGCATCCGAACTGGCTCGTGGGCGGCGTGCCCTGTCCGATCAACGTCGACGGCACCGGCGCGGTCGGTGCCATCAACATCGAGCGCCTGAACCTGATCTCGTCGATCATCGATCGCCTGATCGAGTTCAACGAGCAGGTCTACCTGCCCGACGTGGCGGCGATCGGTTCGTTCTACAAGGACTGGCTCTACGGCGGCGGTCTTTCCGGCAAGAGCGTACTCTCTTATGGCGACGTGCCGGAACACGCCAACGACTACTCCTCCAAGAGCCTGAAGCTGCCGCGGGGCGCCATCATCAACGGCAATCTCTCGGAGGTGCTTCCCGTCGATCATGCCAACCCCGATGAGATCCAGGAGTTCGTGGTTCACTCCTGGTACAAATATCCCGACGAAACCAAGGGACTGCATCCCTGGGACGGCGTGACCGAGCCGAAATACGTGCTGGGGCCCAATGCGAAAGGCACCAAGACCGCGATCGAGCAGCTCGATGAGGGCGGAAAATATTCATGGATCAAGGCGCCGCGCTGGCGGGGTCACGCCATGGAGGTCGGCCCGCTGGCGCGTTGGGTGGTGGGCTATGCGCAGAACAAGGCCGAGTTCAAGGATCCTGTCGACAAGTTCCTGAAGGATATGGACCTTCCGCTGTCGGCGCTATTCTCGACGCTCGGTCGCACGGCGGCGCGCGCGCTGGAGTCGGTCTGGGCCGGACGACAAATGCGCTACTTCCAGGACAAGCTCGTCGCCAACATCAAGGCCGGCGACAGCTCGACCGCGAACGTCGACAAGTGGAAGCCGGAGAGCTGGCCGAAGGAGGCCAAGGGTTTTGGCTTCGCCGAGGCGCCGCGCGGCGCGCTCGCGCACTGGATCAAGATCAAGGAAGCCAAGATCGACAACTACCAGTGCGTGGTGCCGACCACCTGGAACGGCTCACCGCGCGATCCGCAAGGGAACATCGGTGCATTCGAGGCCTCGCTGATGAACACCCCGATGGTTAATCCCGAGGAGCCTTTGGAGATCCTGCGCACGATCCATTCCTTCGATCCGTGCCTGGCCTGCTCCACGCATGTCATGAGTCCGGACGGCCAGGAAATGGCCAGCGTCAAGGTCAGGTGAAGCAGGGGGAAACGCCATGATGGATGTAGCTGCACGTCCGGCGGAAGCCGAGCCGGACCTCTCCGCGATAGCGGCCGATGCGGCCGGCGAACATGGGGTCGGCCGTCCCGCCGTCTACGTCTACGAAGCGCCGGTGCGGATCTGCCATTGGGTGAACGCGTCCTCGATCATCGTGCTGATGGTGACCGGATATCTGATCGGAACGCCATTGCCGTCAGTCGAGGGCGAGGCCTCGGCGAACTTCGTGATGGGCTATATCCGCTTTGCCCATTTCGCGGCGGGGCAGGTGCTGGCGGTATTCTTCCTTGCCCGCATTCTGTGGGCCTTCGTCGGAAATCACCATTCCCGGCAGATTTTCTATCTGCCGGTGCATCGCAAGCACTTCTGGAAGGAAGTGCTGCATGAAATCCGCTGGTATGCGTTCCTGGAGCGCGAGCCGAAGATGTATGTCGGCCACAACCCGCTGGCGCGGACCGCGATGTTCACGGGCTTCACGCTGTTCGTGGCGTTCATGATCGTTACCGGCTTTGCGCTCTATTCGGAAGGTGCGGGCAGCGACAGTTGGCAGCGCAAGCTGTTCGGCTGGGTGTTCGCTATCTGGCCGAACAGCCAGGACGTTCACACCTGGCATCATCTCGGCATGTGGGCGCTGGTCGTGTTCGTGATGGTGCACATCTACGCCGCGGTCCGCGAGGACATCATGTCGCGCCAGAGCATCATCTCCTCGATGATCTCCGGCGAGCGGCAATTCCGCGACTGAGAAACTGGAATGATACCGATGCCGACATCTTCGCAAGCAAACCGCATCCTGGTGCTCGGCATCGGCAACATCCTGTGGGCCGACGAAGGCTTTGGCGTGCGTGCGGTGGAGGAATTCCACCGCCGCTACGCCGTGTCCGACAACGTCACCATTCTCGACGGCGGCACGCAGGGGCTCTACCTCGTGAACTATCTGGAGGATGCGGATCGTTTGATCGTGTTCGACGCGATCGACTATGGGCTCGAGCCCGGGCAGTTGAAGCTCGTTCGGGACGACGAGGTGCCGCGTTTCACCGGCGCCAAGAAGATGAGCTTGCACCAGACCGGCTTCCAGGAGGTCATCAGCGCGGCCGACCTGCTTGGCCGTTGTCCGCGACATCTCGTATTGATCGGCTGCCAGCCGCTCGACCTCGAGGATTGGGGTGGGCCGCTGACGAAGCCGGTGCGCGATCAGATCGCGCCGGCGCTCGAGCTTGGTTGCGAGATCCTGGTCGAATGGGGCGTCGAGGTGATGCCGCGCACCGCGCCGTTGGCAGAATCGGAGCGGCTGCTCGCCAACGACATCGATCATCAGCATTACGAGATGAGGGGGCGGCCGGCCTGACCGGCTGCACCGTCGGAGATCCGTCATGTGCCTCGGTTTGCCGATGACGATCGTTGAGACTGACGGGATATCGGCGCTGTGCGAGTTCCGAGGCGAGCAGCGGCGCGTTTCGATGCTGCTGCTCTCGAACCCGCCGGCCGGTGCCAGGGTGCTGGTCTTTATCGACACCGCGGTTCGGCTTCTGCATGAGGCCGAGGCGCGCCTGATCGGCGCCGCGATCGACGGTCTGGGCGCAGCGATCAATGGCGAGGATTGCGATCGCTTCTTCGCCGACCTCATTGACCGCGAGCCGCAACTGCCCGAGCATCTCCGGCTTGATTAGGGCGGCAGCCCGCTCCGCGAGAGCCCGCGTCCTCGCTGGAAGATAAATTTCTATCTGCTAAGTTCATTTTCGTCCGATATGGAAATTAGCTTTCCGTCTTGGGATTGATGCATCTCCTGTCGTGGAAATATATGATTCAAATCAACTAGATAAATCAGGAAAGGTGATAACCGTCCTTGGCACGTACCTTGCTGATCCCTATTCCCAGCAGAATCATAAGCTTGTCAGGAGAGGTCTGATGAAATTCCAGCAGGGAAAGCAGGATCTGGCGCGGCGTGGCTTGCCGGAGGTGGATGCTGCGACGGTCGATCGTTTTCTGAATACGACCGACGAGGCCGGCGCCATCGCCGTGTTGCTGTCGGCGGGAGACCCCGCGCGTTTTCCGGAGGCGATCGACGTCGCGGTCGTGCTGCCGGAGCTGATCGAGGCATTCAAGGGTCGGTTGCGTGCCGCGGTGATCGCCCGCGGTGCCGAGAGCGAACTCGGCCAGCGTTTTGGCGTGCGCGTGCAGCCGACGCTGATCTTCGTCGCTAAGGGCGAGACACTCGGGCTGATCCCGAAGATCCAGGACTGGTCGATCTATGTCGACCGCATCACCAAGCTGATCGACCGTCCGCGCGGCACGAGCGCCGTTGTCATGACAACCATCGTTCCCCAGCACCGCCAAGGTGCCGAACTATGAGAGCGGGTTTCTGGACGGCGCCCGAGAGCGCGGAGCAGCCTATCAACGTGTTTCCGATCGGCGATGAGAGCCTGAACGCGACGAGCGGCAGCCTGACCGCGGCCGGTGCCTTGGCCAAGCTTGCCACGCTCGACAGCGCGGAACTCGCCAGGATCTGCCCGACCGCCATCGAGCTGTTGTCGAAGGTGGCCGCAGCGATCGCGAGCCAGAAGGCCGACATGCCGACGCAACTGTTCCGGCTTGGCAATCTCAACGATCTCGAGCGCAAGCTGATTGCCGACGTGATGGGCGAGGGCGAAGTGGCCGCTGTCGTTGCGCTGCCCGATGGATCGTTGGCGCAGATCCAGGAATCTGTGCTGGCCGGGATCTGGCGCGTGCGGCTCGAGAGCGACGCCAATCACGAATATCTCGAGGTCGGGCCGATCCCGGAGATCGTGAAGCGCGCCGCTGCCGATCTCACGGCTGCGGATTTCGAGATCGGGCAGACCCCCGAAGGTGCCATGAACGTGCTGCCGGTGCTTGCGGAAATCCGCGAGCGGGCGCTCGCATGGCGGCCGGGCATCCGCTCCCAGATCATCAATTTCACGCTGCTGCCGATGAGCCCGGTCGACATGAGTTTTCTCCAGGACACGATCAAGAACGGGCCGATCCAACTGGTTTCTCGCGGCTATGGTACCTGCCGAGTGCTCTCCACGGGCATCCGCAATGTCTGGTCGGTGCAGTTCTTGAACGCCATGGACACCATCATCCTCGATACGCTGGAGGTCGGCGGCGTGCCGACGGTGGCGATTGCGGCTGACGAGGACTTCGAGGACTCGGCTGAGCGGCTTCAGGAGATCATCGAGGCCTATTTCAAATGAGCGGGTTCGAGAATTTTGGCGTGCGCCAGGACGTCGCCGATGTCACGCGGCTGGAATGCGGCATCTGCTGGACAGTCTATGATCCCACCGATGGCGACGGGGTGGCACAGATCGCGCCAGGCACTCCGTTCGCGGCGTTGCCGAAAGACTGGCGCTGCCCGAACTGCGACTCTCCAAAATCCAAGTTCATGGCGTTCAAGTCATGACGGCTGATGCGCAAATTCCTGCCAGCGACGCCGACGCCGAAGTGTGGGGCGAGTTCTTGGCAGGAAGCTATCGGGAGATCGGCGAGCGCGCGATGCGCGATCTGCCGATCTACAACGACGCGCTCGGCGTCGAAGCGGTCGGTTTCCGCTGGTTCAACGGCACGACTATCGGCATCATGGTCACGCCCTGGTTCATGAACGTGGTGATGCCGGCGAGCGCGATCGCACGGGATACGTCGGGCCCGAGCCTGCGAAGCCGCTTCCCTGCGGGCAATATCGAATTCACTCTCAGCGAGGTCGGACAAATGGGCCTGATCGCGAGCTGCTCGCTGTTCTCGCCGATGTTCCAGTTCGCGGACATGGTCGCCGCGCGGGCGACGGCCGAAGCGACCCTAGCCGAGCTGATGCTGCCGGCCGACAGCGAGGAGGCGGTCCGTCGTCGCGAGCCCGCAACAAGCCCGATCGATCGGCGTAACTTCCTGCGCTGTGTTCTGACGGAGCGGTGCGGATGAGCCTGGCCTTCCGCAACGAGATCGACATCACGGTGTGGCTCGCCGGCGGCACGATCGCCGACGTCGCGATCCGGCCGCGCAGCCGGCCGCCGTTGACGCGCTTGTTCGCGGGAAAGCCGGCCTCGTCACTGCCGTCGGTGCTGCCGCGTCTGTTCTCCCTGTGCTCGATGGCGCATCAGGTAGCTTTCCTGTCCGCGGTCGAGGCGGCGCGGGGAGAGAATGCCGGTCTCCAGATCGAGCGCGGTCGCGTCGTCGCTGTCGTCGCCGAACGCCTGACCGAATTGTTACGCGGCCTGTTCGTTGGCCGTCTCACGCTTGACGGCGCCGGCGCCGCAGCCGTTCGTGCCATGATGGAGGCCACGGCCGTTCTGGGTGGCAGCATCGCCGAGCGCGGGGAGGCGGTCTCCCGCCGCCAGGCGGCGGCGAAGATCAGGGCATCGCTCGCCGCGCTCGGGATCGCGAGCGAGGAGCAAACCCCCGGGGCCGGCAGCGCGCTGGCGGTACATCTTGCGAATTTCGATGGCGATGCCTTGCTGCCGCCGGTGGTCGAACAGTCATTCCTGTCGGCAGCCGACGATCTCGAAATCGTCATGCGGCTGCTTGCCGATGGCGCGATATTCTCCGATGCGCCTGATCTCCATGGCCGGATTCCGGAGACCGGCGTCTGGGCGCGGCGGGTTGGGCGTGAGCCGATCCTGCCGCCGGGCGCGGGGCCCGCCGAGCGTCTGAAAGCGCGGATCGCGGAAGTGGCGCGGCTCTGCGCCTTCCTCGAGGCGGACGATGGGACAGTCGAGGACGGTGTCCTCCAGAGCTACCGGCTGGGGACCGGCAGAGGCGCGGGTGCCGTCGAATGCGCGCGGGGCCGGCTCTATCATGCCGTCGAGCTCGACGATGAAGACCGCATCGTCCGCTTCGAATTCTTGGCGCCGACGGAGTGGAATTTCCATGCCCGCGGGCCGTTGGTTCGCAGCCTCCAGGACTCCGTTCTCGCCGGGGGCCGGCAGGGGCTGGATGCGGTCCGCACGCTCGTCGGCTCGTTCGATCCGTGCGTCGGCTTCAGCCTCAGCTTCCGCGAGATCGGCCATGCATGAGATGGCGCTGTGCGAGGGAATCATCGAGATTATCCAGGAGGAGTCGCGCAAGCGCGCCTTCGCTAGGGTGAACGTCGTGTGCCTGGAGATCGGTGCGTTCAGCCATGTTGCGCCTGAGGCGATGAAGTTCTGCTTCGAGGCCGTCGCCGCACGCACCATTGCGCAAGGAGCAAGGCTCGAGATCGTCGAGACGCCGGGAGCGGCCTGGTGCGTGGCCTGCTCCAAAGGCGTCGAGATCAAGCAGCGCTATGAGCCGTGTCCGTCCTGCGGCAGCTATCAATTGCAGGTCACCGGCGGCGAAGTGATGCGCGTGAGGGAACTGGAGGTCGACTGATGTGCACGGTATGCGGTTGCAGCGATGCCAAAGCGTCCATCGAACACACCCATGATCATTCCCATGATCATTCCCATGATCATTCCCATGATCATTCCCATGGGTACGATCATTCGGATCATCATGGGTACAGCCACGACCGTCACCATCATCATGATCACGCGCCCGGCGATGGCGGGCTGGTCGATTGCAGCGCCAACGCGGCAGGCCAGCAGATCGCCGGCATGAGCAGCGACCGCATCATCCAGGTCGAGCGCGACATTCTCGGCAAGAACAATCGGCTTGCCGCCGACAACCGCGCGCGCTTCCGCACCGACGACGTGCTCGTCTTCAACCTGGTCTCGAGCCCCGGCGCCGGAAAAACCTCGCTTCTGGTTCGCGCCGTGTCCGAGCTGAAGGACGGCTTTCCCATTGGCGTGATCGAAGGCGATCAACAGACCTCCAACGATGCCGAACGGATCCGCTCGACCGGCGTGCCGGCGATCCAAGTCACTACCGGCAAGGGCTGCCATCTCGATGCCGCCATGGTCGGCGAAGCCTATGACCGCTTGCCCTGGCTTAACGGCGGCATCCTCTTCATCGAGAACGTCGGTAATCTCGTCTGTCCCGCGGCGTTCGATCTCGGCGAGGCCTGCAAGATCGTGGTGTTCTCGACCACGGAAGGCGAGGACAAGCCGCTGAAATATCCGGACATGTTCGCAGCCTCCTCTCTGATGCTGATCAACAAGATCGATCTTGCGCCCGTACTCGACTTTGATCTTGCAAGGACGATCGAATATGCACGCCGGGTCAGTCCGAAGATCGAGGTTTTGACCGTGTCGGCGTGCACCGGTGAGGGTTTTGCGGCATTCTATGCCTGGATTCGTAAGCGAGTTGCACAGATGAAGCCGACCGAGATGGCCGTGTCGGGATGAGCATGAGCGGCGAGGCCATAGCGCGAGACCGAAGACGGCTGCGCCTGCATGTGCGCGGCGCCGTGCAGGGCGTGGGCTTTCGTCCGTACGTCTACGGCCTCGCCGCGCGCTATCGGCTCGGCGGCTTCGTTGCCAATGATCCCGATGGCGTGGTGATCGAGGTCGAGGGCGACCGCGCCGCCGATTTTGTCCATGCGCTGCCGCTGGAAAAACCGCCACTGGCTCGGATAGACGAGATTTCCATGCAATCGGTCGGCATCACCGAAAGCGACGAGTTCCACATCCGCGCCAGTGAGCAGGGCAAGGTCTCGACCCGGATCGCCGCCGATGCCGCGACCTGTCCGCAGTGTCTGAGCGAGCTTTTTGATCCGGCGAGCCGCTTCCATCTCTATCCTTTCGTCAACTGCACCCATTGCGGCCCGCGCTACACCATCGCCGAGCGGCTGCCCTATGACCGCCGTGCCACCGCGATGAGGCGCTTCGCGATGTGCAAGGCCTGCGCAGCAGAGTATGCCGATCCAGAGAGCCGTCGCTTCCACGCCGAAGCAATTGCCTGCCCGCGATGTGGGCCAAGCATCAGTCATGGTACCAAACAGATCGCCGCTGCGATCGCCGACGGGAGGATCGTCGCGATCAAGGGGCTCGGCGGATATCAATTGCTGTGCAATGCCCGTGAAGATGCGGCCGTGTGGCGTCTGCGGCAGCGGAAGCATCGCAACCAGAAGCCGTTCGCCGTCATGGTCGGCTCGACGGATGTGGTCGGCGAGATCGCTGAAATCGATGCGGTCGCGCTCGCGCTGCTGGAATCCTCGCCGCGGCCGATCGTGCTGATGAGATCCCGCCATATGCTCGCGCCCGGGATTGCGCCGGAGCTGTCGCGGATCGGCGTCATGCTGCCCGTCGCGCCGCTGCATCATCTGGTGCTGAAGGCGCTCAATTCGGCGCATCCGCGAGCGGACGGCGCAAGTTGGGCGATCGTGGCAACCAGCGCCAATCCTGGCGGCGAGCCGCTGGTGATCATCAATGAGGAGGCCAATCGGCGGCTTGCCGGCATCGCCGACCTGATCGTCACGCATGACCGCGACATCGTCACCCGCGCGGACGACTCTGTCGTGTCGGTGATCGCGGGCCGGGCGCAGTTCATCCGCCGCGCCCGCGGCTATATTCCCGAGCCGATTAGGCTCGCGAAGTCCCTCCCATCGGTGCTTGCGGTCGGCGGCGCGCTGAAGTCGACGGTCACCGTCATCCGCGGCAACGAAGCCTTCGTCTCCCAGCACATCGGCGATCTCGACACCGCGGAAGGCATTCGCTTTTTCGAGGAGACGGTGGATCACCTGCTCTCGACGCTGGACATCGAGCCTGTCGTCATCGCCCACGACCTGCATCCGAACATGGCCTCGACCCGTTTCGCCGAAGCCAGCGGCAGGCGGCTGATCGCGGTCCAGCATCACCATGCCCATGCGGCATCCGTGATGGCGGAACATGGCGTCGCAGGGCCAGCGTTGGCGCTGGTGCTCGACGGCTTCGGCTATGGCAGCGACGGTGGCAATTGGGGCGGCGAGTTGCTCTCGTGCGATGGTGCACGCTTCCGGCGGCTCGGACATCTGGCGCCGATGAAGATGCCGGGTGGCGATCGCGCGACGCGCGAGCCGTGGCGCATGGCCGCGAGCGTGCTGCACGCGTTGCGGCGCGGCGACGCGATTGCGAAGCGCTTTGCGATGCAGCCGCAGGCTGCGCGTCTCTGCGCTATGCTCGACCAGCCCGGCATGCCGACGACGACCAGCGCCGGCCGGCTGTTTGACGCGGCGGCGGGGCTGCTTGGTCTCTGTCCGGTGCAGAGTTACGAGGGCGAAGCCGCAATGAAGCTGGAAGCGCGTGTCCGCACACCGCGCCTCGCGGAGGACGGCTGGACGATCGAGAATGGCGTGCTGTCTCTTTTCCCCTTGCTCGAGCGCCTTGCGGTCGATCCGGTCGATGGGGCCGAGCTCTTCCATGGCACCTTCGCCGCCGCCTGCATCGACTGGATCGCGCGCGCGGCACTGGAGACCAGCGTCACGACCGTCATCCTGGGCGGTGGCTGCTTCCTCAACGCGATCCTCGCAGACGAGATCGGGCGCGGCTGCGTCGCCGCCGGGCTCTCGCCGTTGCTGCCTCGCCAGGTGCCGTCCAATGACGGCGGCCTCAGCCTCGGGCAGGCCTGGGTCGCCGCGCTCCAACTCCTCGAACAGCAAGGCCCGGAAGGAAACGCCTGATGTGTCTCGCGATACCTGCTGAGGTCACAAAGCTCCTGCCGGACGACATGTCCGTCGTCTCGATCGATGGCGTCAGCAAGGAGATCTCCGTGGCGCTGATCGAAAACCTCGCCGTCGGCGACTACGTGATCATCCATGTGGGCTACGCCCTGACCAAGATCGATCCGGAGGAGGCGCAGCGGACGCTGGAGCTGTTGCGTGAAATCGGCGCCGAATGCCGGGAGGCCGCGCAATGAAATATGCCGACGAGTTTCGCGACAAGGAGATCGCGGTGGGATTGGCGAAGGCGATTCGCTCGGAGGCCGACCCGCAAAAATCCTATCGTTTCATGGAATTTTGCGGCGGCCACACGCATGCAATCTCCCGCTACGGGCTGGAGGACATGCTGCCGAAGAACGTGCGGATGATCCACGGCCCCGGCTGCCCTGTCTGCGTCTTGCCAGCGGGACGCATCGACATGGCGATCCGGCTCGCCGAACGGCCGGACGTGATCCTTTGCATCTACGGCGATCTGATGCGGGTGCCGGGCTCGCAGGGTGCCTCGCTGCTGAAGGCCAAGGCGCGCGGCGCCGACATCCGTATGGTTTATTCCACGATTGATGCAATCCGTGTTGCGGAAGAAATTCCCGGCCGCCCGGTCGTGTTCTTCGCCATCGGCTTCGAGACGACGACGCCGCCGACGGCCGTGATGATCCGGCTCGCCGAGAAGAAGCAGCTCAAGAACGTCAGCGTGTTCTGCAACCATGTGGTGACGCCGCCGGCGATGCAGAACATCCTGGAAAGCCCTGATATCCGCAATATCGGCCGCGTCGAGATCGACGGCTTCGTCGGGCCGGCCCATGTCTCGACCATCATCGGCACCAAGCCGTACGAGTTCTTTGCCGAAGAATTCGGCAGGCCGGTGGTGATCGCGGGCTTCGAGCCGCTTGACATGATGCAGGCCATCTTGATGCTGGTGCGGCAGGTCAACGAGCACCGACATGAGGTCGAGAACCAGTATAGCCGCGCAGTGACCCGTGATGGCAATCTGCGCGCCAAGGAGGAGGTCTCCGACATCTTCGAGCTGCGCGACCAGTTCGAGTGGCGCGGTCTCGGCCTAGTGCCTTATAGCGGGCTCAAGCTGAAGCGGGCCTACGACAAATACGACGCCGAGGTCCGCTTCGACATGAACGAGCTTCGGGTTGCCGACCATCCGGCCTGTGAATGCGGCGCCATCCTGCGCGGCGTGAAGAATCCGGTTGACTGCAGGCTGTTCGGCACGGTGTGCACGCCAGAAGCGCCGATGGGGTCCTGCATGGTCTCGTCCGAGGGTGCATGTGCGGCACACTGGACCTACGGCCGCTTCCGCGATCATCAGCAACGGCGGGCGTCATGAAAGCCCATCAGCGCAAGCTCGACATAAGGAACGGCTGCGTCGACCTGTCCCACGGATCCGGTGGCCGCGCGATGTCCCAACTGATCTCGGGCCTGTTCCACGAGGCCTTCGGCAATGAATGGCTGGCGTGCGGCAACGACCAGTCTGCGTTCGATGTCGGCGCCGGGCGCATGGTGATGACGACCGACGGCTATGTGGTCTCGCCGCTGTTCTTTCCGGGCGGCAATATCGGCTCGCTCGCCGTGCATGGCACGGTCAACGACATCGCCATGGCCGGCGCGCGGCCCCTCTATCTCTCGGCGAGCTTCATCATCGAGGAAGGTCTTCGTTTCTCCGACCTGAAGATGATTGCGGATTCCATGGGCGAGGCCGCGCGAGCCGCGGGCGTCTACATCATCACCGGTGACACGAAGGTCGTCGAGCGCGGCAAGGCCGACGGCCTGTTCATCTCGACCGCCGGGATCGGTGTCGTGCCCGCCGGGCTCGACCTCTCTGCCGGGAATGCCCGCGTCGGCGATCGTGTCCTGATTTCTGGAACGCTCGGGGATCATGGCGTCGCCATCATGTCCAAACGCCGGAACCTCGCTTTTGAGACCGAGATCGTATCGGATTCGGCGTCGTTGCATGATTTCGTTGCGAGCATGCTGGCGGCCGGCGGCGAGGGCATCCGTTTGATGCGCGATCCCACCCGCGGTGGGCTCGCCGCGACGCTGAACGAGATCGCCCAGCAGTCCGGCCTCGGCTTCCAACTTCAGGAGGCGGCGATCCCGGTGAAGCCCGGTGTTGCTGCGGCCTGCGAACTGCTCGGGCTCGATCCGCTCTACGTCGCCAACGAAGGGAAGCTGGCAGCGATCGTGGCGCCCGAGGTTGCAGCAGCCGTGCTTGCGGCGATGCGGATGCATCCGCTCGGCCGTGATGCCGCCGAGATCGGCGAGGCCGTCGCAGACGACCACCATTTCGTGCAGATGGCGACGAGTTTTGGCGGCGGAAGGATCGTCGACTGGCTATCGGGCGAACAATTACCCCGGATCTGTTGAGGCTCAGGATGCGCATTCTGCTTTTGTCGCATTCCTTAAACAACTTGACGCAGCGGCTGCATGTCGGACTCCGCGAGCGTGGCCATGAGGTCTCCGTCGAGCTCGATATCCATCCCGACGTGACCGGCGAAAGCATTGCGCTGTATCGGCCCGACCTCGTTATCGCGCCGTTCTTGAAACGGGCGATCCGGGACGATGTCTGGCGTGCCGTGCGTTGCCTCATCGTGTACCCCGGCCCGCCCGGTGACCGCGGTCCTGCGGCTCTCGATGGGGCCATTCTCGAGGGCGTCGCGCAGTGGGGTGTCACGGTGCTGCAGGCGGATGGCGAATTCGACGCCGGTCCAATCTGGGTCCATCGCACGTTCCCGATGCGGCGTGCCGCGAAGTCCAGCATCTACCGCAACGAGGTCACCTCCTACGCGGTGGAGGCGGTGCTCGAGGCCATTGCCGCGATCGAGGCCGGGCACGAGGCGCCCGCGCCCATGGCGAGCGACGATCCGCGCATTCGCGTGCGGGGGCCCTGCCGGCAAGCGGATCGCGCGATCGACTGGCAACCCGACACAACCGTCGAGGTGCTTCGCAATATCGACAGCGCCGACGGCATGCCCGGCCTGACCGACAGTCGGTTCTGGCAGGACGTCCGGCTGTTCGATGCGCATGAGGCCCATGGCATCTCCGGCGAACCCGGCACCGTGGTGGCGCAGTGCGACGGTGCGCTGGCCCGGGCGACCGTCGACGGCGCGGTCTGGATCGGCCAGGTCCGGAGTGTCGCGCCGAAGAGCTTGAAACTTGCGGCGACGAAGATCTTCGCGTCGGAAGCCGCGCATCTGCCGCACAGGCCAGGATGCGGTACGGTCCGATCGAATATCGCGAGCATTGCGAGGTTGGCGAGCTGCAATTCAACTTCTACAACGGCGCCATGAGCTCCGACAGCTGCAAGGCACTGCTCAACGCCTATCGAACCGCGCTGCGCGCGCAACCAAGGTGCTGCTGCTGACCGGCGACCGTGATTATTGGTCGAACGGCATTCATCTTGCCGAGATCAAGGCCGCCGACAGCGCGGCGGATGAGTCCTGGCGCAACATCAAACGCCATCGACGATCTTCCGCGGGCCATCATCGAGACCACCGATCGGCTGGTTGTTTCCGTCGTTCGCGGCAATGCCGGCGCAGGCGGTGTGTTCCTCAGCCTCGCCGCCGACGAGGTCTGGGCCCGCGATCGGACCGTGCTCAATCGGCATTACAAGGACATGGGCAATCTCTACGGTTCGGAATACTGGACTTATCTTCTGCCGCTGCGCGCGGGTGCCGCGAATGCGGCCATGATCACTCAATGCCGGCTGCCGATGGGCGTGGCTGAGGCCGGACGCCTCGGCATCGTCGATCGCGTGCTGACGGCCAGGGGCGCCGCAACGGACGATCTCGTGAAGCTCGCGGCCGCGCTTGCATCGGATCCGACTATGCCGCGCGCCTCATCGACAAGCGAAGGCGCCGCGCCGCTGACGAAGCCGAGAAGCCGCTCGACGCGTACCGCAACGAGGAGCTGCGCCGCATGCGGCTCAACTTCTACGGCTTCGATCCAAGCTACCACGTGGCGCGTTACAATTTCATTCACAAGGCCCCGAAGTCGCGTACGCCGCTGACCATCGCTAATCACCGGTCGCGGCGTGAGCGCGGACAACCTACCTGCATGGCGGCGCGATCATGAGCATGCCAGGAAACGTGTAGGACACGTGCCAGGAGACGTCAAAGGAACCATTCTCGTCGTCGTTAACGAGAGACAGTCGCAGGAGGCTCTGCGGCGCGTCCGCGTGGATCGTGGTCGAAAGTCTCTATAGCATGGATCGCGATTTCGCGCCGCTCGAAGACCTGGTCGCAATCGCGGACCGACCCGATGCATTGCTGATCGTGGATGAGGCGCATACAGCTGTCTACGGTGAGCAAGGGCGGGAGCTAACCGCGCCTTGTGAGGGGCGCGAAAACCTTCTGGTCGTTCACACCTGTGGCAAGGCGCTCGGTGCCGGCGACGCGCTTGTCACTGCATCCGGTGTGCTGCGCAATTTAATGGTCAATCGCTGTCGTCCATTCATCTTCGCCACCGCACCCTCGTCCTTGATGGCCATCGCCGTGTGGGCAGCGCGATCGATCCTGCAGGAGGAGTCCGAGCGTCAGCAGCATCTGGCCAAGCTCGTCACGTTTACGCATCGGCAGATGCGTAAACGTGGCTGGCAAAGTCCTTCGGGCTCGCAGATTGTGCCCTGTTTCGTTGGCGACAATGCGCGCGCAATGCGGCTTGCCTCTGCACTGCAGGCTCGTGGCTTCGATATCTGCTCAATCCGGCCGCAAACGGTGCCAGTCCGCACGCTTGTCTACGAATTTCACTGACGCGCAACGTCGCCGAGGAGGATGTGTTTGCAATCCTTGATGCTCTGAGCGAGGAGACGACAAATGAGGCTCAATGAGCCAGCAGATCTGTTGGCGGTTACGGATATCAAAGTCCGAAGATCAGTTTTTTCCGCAGTGTCGGTCGATCTCATGCGGCGAAATTTCAATCTATTCAGCCTGGCCGCGAAGGAGAGACCAGCGAGCTCGTCGCACCGCTGGCCGATCCCTAGCTTTGATCCTTCCAAACCTCAGATCGCCTGGCGTGCTTTGCTTGAGGAAAGCTCGAGATCCGCCTCGCATGAAAAGCTTTGTGAACGACTGATCGGGCGCCGCAATTCGGCAACAAGCGGCCAACAATTAGGTAAATTAGGCTCATAGCTCAGGCAATAAAGAGCGCGAATTTGGATACTATCCGTCGATTAGGGTGGAGCAAAATGACAGCATTCAATGCTCGATGCGCTCACTGAGAAGACGAGAGGACGCGCTCGATGAGCCAGCGGATCGTGGTGACCGGTACGGGTACTGGAATCGGAAAAACGGTGTTTTCCGCGGGGCTCGCCAATCTCCTCGGCGCCAACTACTGGAAGCCGATTCAGGCCGGCCTCGAAGGAGAGACCGATACTCAGATCGTCGCAAGACTGGGTGGTCTGTCGGCCGATCGCATCGTGCCCGAGCGCTACCGCCTGACAGCGCCTGCTTGGCCCAATCATTCCGCGGAACTTGACGGAGTTCGCATCGACGCGGACTCGCTCAATGTGCCGGACACTGCGGAGCGGCCGCTCGTGATCGAGGGCGCCGGCGGGCTAATGGTGCCGCCGAGTGGCGATACGCTCTACATCGATGTCTTTGAGCGATGGCGGCTACCAGTCGTTCTCTGTGCGAGCACAGCGCTTGGCACCATTAATCACACACTGCTCTCGATAGAGGCACTGCGAAAGCGCGAGATCGGCATCCTTGGGATTGCCTTCATTGGCGAAAAAAATGCTGAGGCGCAGATTGCTATTCGCGAGATTGGGCGGGCGCGTTGGCTCGGGCGATTGCCCTGGCTTTCTTCCCTAAGCACGGACACGCTGCAGACGGCGTTCAAAGCGTCATTCCGCTGCGATGATTTCATACAATAATCGCCGGTGGCAATCTCACCCATCTTGCCTCTGTCTCATCGAACGCAGACGGGAGCTCCCAAGGCGGGATTCGATCTGCTCCGCATGCTTTTCTGACGAAAGCAGCCGCTTCGGCTTCGCCAAAGCAGCCTTTAAATCGACATCTCGCCGACCACATAGCTAGGGGATATCGGATCTCGCCAGTTAAAAAAGACTGGCGCACCCTGCGCCAGGCGATGCAGCTATACGCGCCCTATTGGCTCGATCTGTGATTTACGTCGAGAATGCGGGTCAGAGCGTGGGATTTCACAGTCAAGGCCCTGTCTGTTTGCATCAATTGGGATTCAGGTATCGTTAGGTTCAGCAGTCACGGCGAAAAGAGCGCGCATTCATGTGCGCCGAGAGGCTTGGCATAGTCGTCCCGTAGGTCAGTGCTGCGGTGAAGAAAACGCAGGAGGCACCCACGTAACGTCGACAGGAAGCGAGAAGGCACGATAGCTCTTATCGTTCCCAGCACGCTTCAGTAAAGTTCTGCGCAATGTGCGGTCAAAGTTTTGGAGTCGTACGCGACTACGGCTGGCGTACGGCACTTTGCTCCAAGGAATGTGTTGACCGGTTCAGGCAGCGCCGGGACAAATGGCTTCGTCCGTCGCGGAGGGCTTGAGACTGGCGAGATTAGTCCACAATCGATGATATGCAGTCGGCCCGTAGTTTCCGTAGCAATCCAGAAGATCGGCGGATCATAAGCCGGGTCTCGGAAGTCTCATCGGCGATCGCGTCTGCAGTTGAGAGCAGGGATTAGCCAGCCACGCAAGGCATTTCCCGAACGTGCAGCAGGGAGCGTAAGGAAGGTAGCAGTGGCATGCATTGTCGACGTCAAAGCGGCGCAACGCACACCTGTTCGGCTTTAAGCTAGCTGCTTGCCTTGGCACAGAGGCTGTTCAGTGCCAGCGAGAGGCTTTTGAGCTGATAGGTATCGAGGTCGACGACTTTGAAGGTTGCCAAGGCTGCGTCCAAGCTTCCAGAGCCTGGACGTTGCACCGGCCTAGCGTCCGAAATTGATGCAAAGAGCATGCAATTTCAAAGACATGGGTTGGGCGCCGAGACGCACGCCGAACAAAAACCGATCAGGAACCCGCAAAGACCCGAAGATAGTGGCGAAAAGTCCTTGAAAAAGTCCCGGACGTTCGCCGCCCGTTCCAGGCGACGGGAGGGTCACTCGCATGAGCGAGCTGATCGCGCTCACGCGTCATGGCGCATTGTGATGTTGCCGCCCGGCGCCGGGCGGCGGAGTAGGGCAGCATGTACCGAGTTCGATTTCCCCACGGAGTGTGGTTACATTTCGTGATTGAACCGCTTAACTCTGCTATCGACCAACCTTTATATTTACAGATTATGAGGCGTACGATGTCATCTTCAGAAGAAGACGATCGGCGCGAATTTCTAGAGGCTTGCGGCAGGTTCGCCTCCGTAACACCTCCGGCCATCACAGTGTTGCTTTCGACCTCACTTACTAGCAGCGCAATTGCGAGCTCCGACGGCCGGCGCCGTCTATCCCTAATCACTACCGCTGAGAACCGAAGGCCGCGAGAAGCACCCTCAGAAGCGGCGCAAGAATCCGGAGTCACCGCTCCCACTCAGGTCACTCCACAGACCTAGCGAAGGAGGCGATTGCAACCTGCTGGACGCCGACGCTGCTGACTTTAGCCTCACACGTGCGCGATCACTTTTCTCTTGTTGCCGCCGCCCGCCGCGCTCATCGACCCGCGAACAGCACAAGGCCCCGCCGAAACGGGGCCTTTCTCTTCGAATCTCAGAGCGGCTAAGCTGACCATAGTGAGGGGTGTCGGCACTTCGTAGAAGAGCCAACAGGGGTGCAGCGTTTCATCGGATCGAGACGACACGCGGGACTGCGTCATGCTCGACCAACCGCATCCTATCTTTTTGAAACAGGCACTATTGGAAGTCGATAACAAGGCCGCCACGCGGCTTCCGAAACCCGTAGCTTTCGAAGTGGCCTTTGCCCGAAGAGCTTGATCGCGGCGATCTGATGGCGGCCGCGCTTGGTTGGATGATCCGATCTTTTCGTCATAGGGACTTGCGGCGATCGATCGCTTGCCCCACATGCGAACTCGCCGGACATCCGAGGCACGCGATCCGCGACCTTCGATCTTCCCGCTGGCGCTTGCGAGCCATCAATCCGTGACCCCCTAAAAAGAAAAACGGCCCCGCAGTGTGAAGCTGCAAGGCCGTTGTTAATGCCCGATGAAAGCTTGGCGGCTGGTCGGACAAACGCGGGGCTCGAGGTGATCGATCGGCAGACCGACGCCCTGGTCATGGGGCTCGATCGAGAAATTACGCATGAGAAGCTGCGGATTGCGGTCGACGCGATCCTAAATGGAGCAGCCTTTATCGGCACCAACCCCGACCTCCTGTTGCCGACGGCTGGTAGGTTAGAGCCGGCTTCGCAAATTTGAACAGGTCGCTAAGTGGAGTTTCTGCCTGAAGGCGGCGATAATCGCCGTGAACAGGAGAGACTATGAGCAGACG
>NZ_JBEPQT010000047.1:0-25855 GCF_040547985.1 Bradyrhizobium sp. LB14.3 | reverse complement strand
TGCCGTCATAGAGATCACACGGATTCCCGATTCTGGAACCCCTCACCCTCGACCCGAGTCAATCCGTCGCACCAGATATGTGCATGCCCTAGGGCGAAGGCCGGGGCCGCTGGGGAAGCCAGCCTAGATCGGCTGAAAGCCGAGGTCGCCCCGGATCCGGTTGAGAATGTAAGTCCCATCCCGACTTGGCAAGATTCGCTCCAGATTGGCGCTGTCGATTTTCACGTTGGCGAATCGTGGTCCGGCCGAGACGTCGTGGACGGCTTTGGCGAAGGCCTCGACCTCGGCCATGGTTGTCACAGACCGGCTATCCCCGATGCCGCAGGCCCTGGCGACGCCGACGAGGTCGGCGGCGGCCGAGGTGTGGCTGGTCTGGCCGCCGGTCTCGCCATAGGCCTCGTTGTCGAGCACCGCGATCGAGAGGTTGGACGGCTTCTGCAGGCCGATGGTGGCGAGGCTGCCCAGCCCCATCAGCATCTCGCCGTCACCGGTGATGACGAGCACCGGCAGTTTTGGCTGCGCCAGCGCGAGCCCGAGGCCGATCATCGCCGCGCCACCCATGCCGCCCCAGAGATAGAAGTTGCGCGCGTGGTCGCCAGCCGCGCACATGTCGTTGGTGGAAGCTCCGAGGCCGCCGATCGCAACCACGTCCTTGCGGTTCGCAAGCAGCGCGGACACCACCTGACGGCGGTCGAGGAGATTGGCCTTGCTCATTTGGTGAAGACCTTGGCGCCGATCAGGCGCTGCGACAGCAGGACAGCGGTGGGCGTAAGGGCGTTATAGGCCTGTCCAGCCGCCGCCTCCAATACGGCCGGCACCTCGGCCGCGTTCGAGGCACGCAGCACCTGGATGCCTGATAGTTCGAATACGCCCTGCGTGGTCGATCCCATCGGCACCTGCCACGGATTGAACTCGCCCCACTCGCCGCGCATGGTCACCAGCGTGAGGAAGGGAAAGCGCAGGATCGGGATCAGCGACAGCATGTTGATGCAATTGCCGACGCCGCTCGACTGCATCAGCAACACACCGCGCTGTCCGCCGGTCCAGGCGCCGGCCAGCAGCGCCACGCCCTCCTCCTCCGTCGTCAGCGGAATGCCGCGCATCGTGGACGAGGCCAGCACGCGCTCGATCAGCCTCGAATGGCCGGCGTCGGGCACGTAGGGCACCTGCCGGACGCCGAAGCGTTGCAAGGTCGCGAAAATATCGTCGGGCCAATGAGTGCTAGACTCGGCGGCCGTGTCGGCAGCGTCAGCGCGCGCGTGCATTTTCCTGTCCGGTCGGCTTGCAAATCATGGCACGACTGTAGACGGTGACCCGCGTCGCTCGAAAGGGCGAAAACAGCATATCGGACTCAACCGGCGAGTATGGCGGCATGAACGCAAGTGCGAATGAACTGGCAGCCAAGTTCGATCTGGAGAAGCTGACGTCCGACTTCTACGCCGATCCCTACCCGACTTATCGTGCACTGCGGGAGAACGCACCGGTCAAGCGCCTGCCCAATGGCACCGTGTTCCTGACCCGCTATGACGATCTGGTCACGACCTACAAGAACACAAAATCGTTCAGCTCGGACAAGAAGCGCGAGTTCGCGCCGAAATACGGCGACACCCCGCTCTACGAGCATCACACCACCAGCCTCGTCTTCAACGATCCGCCGGCGCATACGCGCGTACGGCGCCTGATCATGGGCGCGCTGTCACCGCGTGCGATCGCGGGGATGGAGCCTGATATCATCAAGCTGGTTGACGGCCTGCTCGACGCCGTCGCCGCCAAAGGTGATTGCGAACTGATCGAGGACTTCGCCGCATCGATCCCCATCGAGGTGATCGGCAATCTGCTCGACGTTCCCCATGACGAGCGCGAGCCGCTGCGCGACTGGTCGTTGGCGATCCTCGGTGCGCTCGAACCGGTGGTGTCGCCTGAAGTGGCTGCCCGCGGCAATAAAGCCGTGACGGACTTTCTCGCTTATCTCTCGACGCTGGTCGTGCGCCGTCGCGAAAGGCCCGGCAATCCCGAACGCGACGTGCTGACGCGACTGATCCAGGGAGAAGGTAATGGCGAGGAGAACGGCGAGCGGCTGACCGAGAAGGAGTTGCTGCACAATTGCATCTTCCTGCTCAATGCCGGCCACGAGACCACCACCAACCTGATCGGCAACGGCCTCGTGACGCTCGACCGGAATCCGGATCAGAAACAGCGCTTGATCGGCCATCCGGATTTGATCAAACCTGCGGTCGAAGAGATGCTGCGCTACGAAAGCTCTAACCAACTCGGCAACCGCATGACCACGGAGCGGGTCGAACTCGGCGGCGTCATGCTCGACGCCGGCACGTCGATTACGCTTTGCATCGGCGCTGCCAACCGCGATCCGGCACAGTTTCCGGACCCCGAGAGATTCGACGTCGCGCGCACGCCGAACCGGCATCTCGCCTTCGCCACCGGCGCGCATCAATGCGCCGGCATGGCACTGGCGCGGCTGGAAGGCGCCATCGCGGTCTCGCGCTTTTTGGCGCGCTTCCCGAACTACGCTGTGAGCGGACTGCCGGTGCGGGGTGGGCGAGTGCGGTTTCGCGGCTTTTTGAGCGTGCCCTGCGCGATCGGTTGAGGCCTCAAAACAAAAAAACTCGAAAACAACCCCATGCATAGTAGAAGGTTACCGGCGCGGGATGCCCCGGTGATTCCGCGCAACCCTTTGACATCGCAGACCATCAGCGCTGCCGCGCGCAACGGATTCCGAGAAGGCCTAAACCACCGTCTTGTGCCGCGCGATGCAGGTTTGCAGCACCTCGTCGATCGGTTTGTCCCACCAGCCGTTGGAGAAGATTTCGATCTCCGAATAGCCGGCAAAGCCCTGCGCTTCGACCGCTTCGCGCACCGATTTGATGTCGATGACGCCGTCGCCCATCATGCCGCGATCGTTGAGGATGTCTTTCGTCGGCACCAGCCAGTCGCAGACATGAAAGGCCAGCAGGCGATTCTTGCCGGCGCGCGCGATCTGGTTCATCAGCTCCGGGTCCCACCAGATGTGATAGACGTCGAGCGCGACACCCAGCATGCCGCTGCGATCAGGATCGAGCCGGTCGCAGATGTCGAGCGCCTGCTTCGTCGTGTTGACGCAGGCGCGGTCCGCCGCATAGGCCGGATGCAGCGGCTCGATCGCCAGCGGCAGCTTTGCCTGTTTGGCGTAGTCGAACATATCAGCGAGCGCTTCCTCGACCTGCGTCCGCGCGCCGGCGATGTCCTTCGACGCCTTGCTGCCTGGCCGCGAATATTGCGGCAGGCCACCGACGACGAGAACGATGCAGGGTGCTCCCAGCGCCTTGGCTTCGTCGACGCAGCGCCGGTTGTCGTCGCGCACCTCGTCTCGGCGCGCAGCGTCGGATGTGAACATGCCGCCCCGGCAATAGCCTGATAGGTCGAGACCGGCATCACGCACCGCACGCGCGGCACGATCGAGGCCGACGGCCGCGACCTGGTCGCGCCAGGGATCGATGGCGCGGATGCCGTGCCTTGCACAGGCGTCGATGATCTCGACGAGGTCACCCTGCTTGCGGACCGTCGCCGTGTTGAGCGACAGCCAGCGATGGTCGGACGAGAAATCGCGCATCAGGATTCGATTCCGTGCGAGGCCAGCACGGTCTTCATCCGTCGCGTCGCAAGTTCAGGATTGGCAAGCAGACCGGCCTGATCGGCAAGGCGGAACAGCTCGGCCAGATGCAGCATCGAGCGCGTGCTCTCCTGCCCGCCGACCATGGTGAAATGGTCCTGGTGGCCGTTGAGATAAGCCATGAAGACAACGCCGGTCTTGTAGAAGCGCGTCGGCGCCTTGAAGATGTGGCGCGACAGCGGCACCGTCGGTCCCAGCACATCGTGGAAGCCGGCCTCGTCGCCGGCTGCCAACCGCGACAGCGCGTAGGACGCCGCCGGTGCGATCGCATCGAAGATGCCGAGCAGCGCGTGTGAAAAGCCTTCGCCGTCGCCGGCGATCAGCTCCGCATAGTTGAAGTCGTCGCCGGTGTACATCTTGATGCGCTTGTCGAGACGCCTGCGCATGTCGATCTCGCGCTGCTTGTCGAGCAGCGAAACCTTGACGCCGTCGATCTTGGCCGCGTTGCCGTTGATGATGGCGACCGCCGTGTCCATCGCCTTGTCGAGATCGTTGGTGCCCCAATATCCCGTCAGCGCCGGATCAAACATGTCGCCGAGCCAGTGGATGATCACGGGCTCGCGAACCTGCGACAGCACACGGTCGTAAACCTTCGCATAGTCGTCAGCATTGCGACCCAGCTTGGCCAGCGAGCGCGACGCCATTAAAATGATGCGACCACCGACCTTTTCGACCGCCGATATCTGCTCCTCATAGGCGCGGATCACGTCGTCGAGATTCTTGGCGTCCTCGACCGCGAGATGGTCGGTGCCGGCTCCCGAGAACACCAGCGCGTTGCGATGCTTGGCGGCAGACACCGAACGCGTGATGAGCTCCAGCGAAGTCGGCCAGTCCAGCCCCATGCCGCGCTGCGCGGTGTCCATGGCTTCGGCGACGCCGAGTCCTAGGTCCCAGACATGTTCACGGAAGGCGATGGTCTTGTCCCAGTCGATCGCAACCGAAAGCCAGGGATCGTTGTCGGCGAAGGGATCGACCACCGTATGCACCGCCGAAAATGCGACGCGATTCAGCGGTCCCTCGAGCTTTGCGGGAAACGTTCGCGACGCCGCGAGCCGATAGGTTTCGATCGAACGATCGGCCTTCGGCAGCTTGAGCGACAGGGACGACGTTGAAGGGACAGGCTTGGGCAGGACGGGCTTATTCATTGTTCCCTCCTCAGACCTTGATCGGGGCGACGTCGATCCAGCGCCGCTCCTTCCAGCTCTTCAACGCGCATTCGGCGAGCTGCACACCCTTGACGCCTTCGAGCAGCGTGAACTTGTAGGGCGCATCCTCGTAGACGTGGCGGATGAACATCTCCCACTGCTCCTTGAAGCCGTTGTCGTAGGTGACATTATCCGGCAGTTTCTGCCAATCGCCGTAAAAGTCATGCAGCCGCTTCTCGTCGGGATTCCACACCGGCCGGGGTGTTGCCTGCCGCGCCTGGATCATGCAGTCCGAAAGGCCGGCGACTGCCGAGCCGAGCGTGCCGTCGACCTGGAAGGTGACGAGATCGTCGCGATAGACGCGCGTCACCCAGGACATGTTGATGTGGGCGATGGCGCCGCCCTTGAGCTGGAACGTCGCATACGCGGAGTCGTCGGCGGTCGCTTTGTACTTCTTGCCCTGCTCGTCGAAACGCTCGGGAATGTCGGTGTTGCCGATGCAGCTCACGCTCTCGACCTCGCCGAAGAGATTGTCGAGCACGTAGCGCCAATGGCAGACCATATCGAGGATGATGCCGCCGCCGTCCTCGTCGCGGTAATTCCATGACGGCCGCTGCGCCTCCTGCCAACCACCTTCGAACACCCAATAGCCGAACTCGCCGCGTACCGAGAGGATGCGGCCGAAGAACCCGGAGTCACGCAGGAAGGCGATCTTCTTCAGGCCCGGCAGGAACAGCTTGTCCTGCACCGTGCCGTGCTTGACGCCCTTGGAATTGGCGAGCTTGACGACCTCGAGCGCCGCCTCGAAATTCGTCGCGATCGGCTTCTCGCAATAAACGTGCTTGCCGGCATTGATGGCTTGGGTGAGCAGACCGGGGCGCGCCTGCGTGGTCGCGGCGTCGAAAAACATGGTGTCGTTCTTGTCGGCGAGCGCCGCGTCGAGGTCGGTGGTCCAGCGCGTGATGTTGTAGCGCTTGGCCAGCCCCTCGACCTTCTCGGCGCTGCGGCCGACCAGGATCGGATCAGGCATCACGCGATCGCCGTTCTTCAAACGGACGCCGCCTTGCTCGCGGATCGCGACGATCGAGCGAATCAGATGCTGGTTCAGGCCCATGCGGCCGGTGACGCCGTTCATGATAAGGCCGAGGCGTTGGGTGGTCATACCGATTGCTCCCTAGGTGATTTTGGCTGTTCGAGCAGACGCAGTGCCGACCAGTCCGGATGGACCGACGTCGCAAAACCCGCTCGGTTGAGCGATCCCGTCAGGAGATCGCCGTTGTGAATCGAAAGCCTGATGCCCTGCCCCGCATCGGCGTAGAGATCGTGATGCGCTGCCGCGAAGGCCTGGGCTTCGGCGGCAGGCGTCTCGCCAAAACCGTCGACATAGTGATGACCGTTGCGCTCGGCGTGGGCGATGCCGATGAACGCGCCGAGCGCGAGATCCTGCTGTACGGCGAGGCCCGCCTGGCAGGTGAGGTCCTCACCGGTCACGAAGAATCTTTCGCCGCCCGCGCTCCATTTCGCCGCACGCGTCGCGTTGACGATGGACTTGTAGAGCCCCTTGCAGGACTTCGAGGAGATGCCGCAATAGCCGAGCGCCCGGGCCGCAGGAAACGCGTCGTAGGAATCATCGGCCTCGTCGATGATAAAGCCACGCGCGGCCAGCGAACCCAGCGGTGATTGCCGGGTGATATCGCGCGGCATCGGCTGCTCGACGTAGAGCAAGCGCGACGCGATCGGCCGCAATGTGGGATCACGATCAAGCCGGTCCATCAGCGCCTGCAACGCCGCGAGATCGGCATATTGCTCGTTGGCATCGAGCGTCGCCTTGTAGTCACGTCCAAGCGTATCGAGCTCCTTGCCAATGCGCGCCAGCCGCACTGCGTCGGCCACGGGATCGCCCGACAGCTTCAGCTTGAAGTATCTTGCACCGGAGTTCTCGCGGGCATCGGCAATCCCGCCCTCACCTTCAACGGTATCATCGAGGCCGACGGTATGCCTGATGGCAACACGCGACAGCGGCTTCCGGTCGGACAGGAACGTCGTGAGGTCCGTTTCCTTCAGGTCAGGCGACAGCCGCGCATCGATGCCGGCGATGTTGCCGCCCATGCCGTCGAAAAAACTGGTCTCGGCGGCACGGAGCAGCGCATCGAGGACCGCCTTGTCGATTTCCGCGGGGCCGTAAGCCGCCGCAAGCGCCGGAATATTCTTTTTCGCACAGGTCGCGACCTGGGCACCTATGCACGAGGCATGCAGATCGAATGCCGTCAGAAATCCAGTTCGCGCAAGATAAAGCCGCCGCGCGATCTCCAGCGAGCGGCGCAGATCATCGACGGTCTGTGCCGGCGACAGCTCCGGCCGCTTGTCGAACCATTTTGGTACCAGCAGCTCGGCGCTGGCGCCGACCGCGGTCCCCTTGCCTTCGACCTCGATCTCGACCCGCACGAACAGCTGCGGCGTCGCGTTGATCGTGATCGCGCCAAAGCGGAACGGCCGCGCAAACTGCACGGGACGTTCGAAGAACGCGATATCTCGCAGCTTCAGGCGCGGTGACATGGTGCTTCCGCATGTGAGCTTGTTGGAAACCGGTCTGGCCGCTCGGACGGTCCACCTCGCCCGCTTGCGGGAGAGGTCGGCGCGCAGCGCCGGGTGAGGGTTCTTTCCGCGACGGGACAATCCCGATGCGGAGATACCCTCTCCCCAGCCCTCCCCCGCACGCGGGGGAGGGAGCGCACCGTGCATGTGGTCGGGCTGGAGAACACCATCGCTAACTAATCCAACGCCCCTTGCGAGAAGAAATGCTTGCGGATGCGTTGCACGAGTTCGGTGAAGACAGGATCAGCCATCACGTCGAGCGAACGTGGACGCGGCAGTGGCACGTCGTAGATCGCGGCGATCGCGCCGGGCCGCTCGGTCATGACCAGCACGCGATCGGCGAGGAACACCGCCTCGGGGATCGAATGCGTGATCAGCAGCACCGTTTTTTTCGTTTCGCGCTGGATCCGCATCAACTCGACATTCATGCGCTCGCGCGTCAACGCATCGAGCGCGCCGAACGGCTCGTCCATCAGCATGATCTTGGGATCGTGCACCAGCGCGCGACAGATCGAGGCGCGCTGCTGCATGCCGCCGGAGAGTTGCCATGGCAGCTTCCTCTCGAAACCTTCGAGCCCGACCATCTTCAACAGCGCCTTGGCGCGGTCGAGATATGTCTGGCGCGGCAGCCGCTTCATGTCGATCGGAAGCATCACGTTGGCCAGGATGTTGCGCCATGGCAGTAGCAGCGCGTTCTGGAACACGATGCCGACATTGCCGTGCGGCGCCGTCACCTTCTCGCCCTCGACCAGGATCTCACCCGTCGTCGGCGGCAACAGTCCCGAGATCAGCTTGAGCAGCGTGGACTTGCCGCAGCCGGACGGGCCGACCACGACGAAGAACTCCCCATCATTGATGTGAAAGTCGAGCGGCCGCAGCGACGGCACGTCACCGTCGCGCGTCCGATAGGTTTTGGACACGCCGGACAGGTTGATGCCCGACGCACCGCCGGCGGCCCGGTCGCTCACCAGTCTCAGATGCGCGGCGGGCAGCACGGCTTCGCTCGATACTGTCGCAGGTTTCACGAGCCGCTCTTCGGCAGATAGTCGTTGGTGTAGAACGCCTTCGGGTTATCCTTAGCCTTGGCATCGAGCCCGCCATATTCGACCATCAGATTGACGGAGTCGGTCATGTTCTGGTCGGTGACCTGAAACGGCCGCTTGCTCTTGGTCTCCGCAGTCCGGTAGAGCGGAATGGTCAACTCAAAACCCTGCGTCAGCGTATCGATCTTGCCGCCCTTCGGGTTGGCGTCGAGGATCGACTGCGCCGCCGCCTTCGGCTCCTTCTCGGCGGCCTCGACCGCCTTTGTCGTCGCCGACATGAAGCGGCGCACGAGGTCGGCATTGGCCTTCACATAATCGGTGTTGGCGATGATGCCCGAGGAGACCATGTTGATGCCGTAGTCCGCGAACTTGATCGGATAGACGTCCTTGCCGGTGGCGTCCTTGATCTTCATCGACTGGTCCATGACGTAACCGAGCAGGAGGTCAGCCTGGCCGTTGATGACCGCATTGAGCTTGGTCTGGCCGTCGCCCGCGACGGTCTGGAAGTCGCTCTCCTTCAGGCCGGTCTTCTTCAGGAACAACGGCCAGATCTGCGTCATGGAATCGGCAGGCGTGATCGCGACCGTCTTGCCCTTGATGTCCTCGGGCTTCCTGATGTTCTTGTCGACGAAACCCATGGCGGACATCGGGCTGGTCTGGAGCAGCACGCCGGTCGCAACCACCGGCGCGCCCTTGATCGCGGCGCGCATCATGGTGGGTACGTCGACATAGCCGAAGTCGGCAGTCTTGGCGGCGACGGCCTGGGTGGTCGCCGCCGAGCCGCGGCCTTCCTGGATTTCGAGGTCGATGCCCTCGGCTGCGTAAATGCCCTTGGCCTTACCGTAATAGAACGGCGCGTGCTCGCCATAGACGTACCAATTTAGCATCAGCACGACCTTGTCGGCCGCCTGTGCCGGCATCGCCGCAAACATCATCAACGCTGCCGAGATAGCCCCTATCCACCGCTTCATCGTCACTCTCCCTTGTCGTTATGTTTCGACCGTTGATGGCCGTTGCTTAAGTTAAGATGCGAAAATCACGTCCTCACGCTGGCTGACATGCCAGGGAATGACCAGCTTCTCGATGCGGTCCACGACCCAGAACAGGATCACGCCGAGCAGCGCGAGGATCACGAGCGCTGCGAACATCGTCGGCAGGTCGAACGTGCCGATCGAGCGCTGCATCACGTAGCCGATGCCGGAATTGGAACCCACGAACTCGCCGACGACGGCGCCGACCACCGCCAGCGTCACCGACACTTTGAGGCCGGAGAAGATCGCGGGCAGCGCATGCGGCAGGTTCACGGCACAAAACACCTGGAAGCGGCTGCCCTGCATGGCGCGGGCGAGATCCACCATGTCGGGATCGACCGATTTAAAGCCCTGCACGGCGGAGACCACCACCGGGAAGAAGCCGAGCAGGAAGGCCGAAATCACTTTCGGAATGATGCCGAAACCGAACCACACCACGAACAGCGGCGCGATCGCGATCTTCGGCACGGATTGCGAGAACACCAGCAGCGGATAGACATAGCTCTCCACCGTCTTGGAGCCCGCAATCAGCATGGCGACAGGAATGCCGAACAGCGCCGACAGCAGGAAGCCGCAGACGGTGGCATAGGTGGTCGGCCATGACTGGCGCAGCAGTTCCGGCCATTCGGTGCGCAGCACCGCCAGGACATCGCCCGGCGCCGGGATCTGGTAGGCGGGGATTTTGAACAGCCGGATCGCGAGATCCCAAGCGACGACGATGAAGACAAGGAACAGGAACGGCCGAATCCAGGCCGCATTCAGCATCTTGGACACCGCACTCTGCGGCTTCAGCTCAGCCACGTTCTCACTCCCGGTCGTCTTGTTCGTTGAGGGAGAAATTAACCGATTGGGTAAATACTGTCCAGAGGTTTCCCTGTGACGTTTTGCGCCTGTTCCCCCGCTGGTCGTGCCCGGGCTTGTCCCGGCCATCCACGTCTCTCCTCACGCGGAGACGCGCTTGGATGGCCGGGACAAGCCAGGACAAACCCGGCCATGACGGATCCGGCGAGAGCTTGAGATTAAACCGTCTGCGCCACCGCGGCGCGCGACTTCGGCGCCTTGACGATCTTCAGCAACTCCGCCGAGCGCCCCGTCAGCGCTGCCAGCACGAGGCCGACCATGTGGGCCAGCCGCTCGTCCTTGGCATCCTTGGCCAGCAAATCGCGGCCGAAGATCACGCTGAGCGTCGCCGAGTTCGAGAGATAGAAGAAGCAAAGCCCCGCGATCGAGATGTAGAGTTGCACCGGATCGACCGCGACCTGGAAGTCGCCGCTCTCGACGCCGCGCCGCACTACGGTGCGGATCATCTCGACGAAGGGCGAGTGCATCGATTTGACCTTGGTCGAGCGCTTCAAATGCTTTGCGCGCGCGAGGTTCTCGGTCTGGAGCAGCGACAGGAATTCGGGATTGCGCAGAAAGTAATTCCAGGTGAACTCGATCAGGCGCCTGATGGCCTCGGGCGGGTCGAGGTGCTCGAGATCGAGCCCACGCTCCTCGCTGCGGATCTTGTCATAGGCGCCTTCGAGCACCGCGAGATAGAGCTCGTCCTTGTTGCCGACGTGATAGTACAGCATCCGCTTGTTGGCGCCGGCCTGTTCAGCAATGCGATCGACACGTGCGCCGGCAAGACCGTGGGCCGAGAATTCCTGCTTGGCGGCTTCGAGAATGCGCAGCCGCATCCCCTCGGGATCGCGCTGCCATTTCAGAGTTCGCTTTGCCTTCGCCAAACCGGTTGCTCGCTGGGTGGTCTCAGGATGGATGTAACACGCGCTCGCCGTCATTGCGAGGCGCCCTTGCGACGAAGCAATCCAGACTGTCTCCGTGGAGGGATTCTGGATTGCTTCGCTGCACTCGCAATGACGGGGAAAGGCTTAACCTACTCCACCGGCTTCGGCGAGCGCTCCAGCAGCACCGTCTGGATGCTGCAAGTGCCGGTCCTGACCGTCATCACCCGCGTGCCCGGCTTGCGGCCGTTGCGGACCTCGGTGACGTCGAGGCCGCCAGCGATCAGGCGGGCGCGCGTGGCGTCGATGTCGGTCACCCGCCAACTCAGGCCCCAGAGGCGGTCATGCAGGGAGTCGCCGCCCGCGACGGGGCGGCGCACCACCTCGACGACGAGATCGCCGCAGCGGAAGAACATCAGCTGGCCCCAATCCTGGTGCGAGCGGTCGAGCGCCAGATCAAGTCGGAGCCGCGCGCCGTAGAGCGCGGCGGCGCGCTCGGAGTCCTCGGTGGTGATCACGACGTGGTCGAGCGCGTCGATCGGCGCGATATCGGTCGCAGGCGAAAGCGGACGCTCATCAGCCAGTTCGAGGAAGAACATGCGCACCCCGCGCGTGAGCTCCGTGGCGGCGCGCGTCCGCTTCCAGTGGAGGACCGCACCGCTCTGCGCGTCGCTGCTTTCGACCTCGGCAACACCATCCGGCTTGAGCGCCACCCGCTCCAGCCGCCGGTGCATTTTACCCATGTCTGCGACACGAAAGCACAGGCTGGCGAGCACACCCTCTTGATCGCCGAGCAGCGCGCGCATGCGGTCGGCGGTCACGCTGAATCCGTTCGGCGCCATCAATTCGATCGTCATGTTCGCGAGGGTGAACAGCACCCGGTCAGCGCCCTCGCCCGAGTTCTGCCAGGCCGGCGCGCGCCCGAGCAGCGTCTGATAGGCCGCCTTGGCCGTACCGATATCCCTGACCAGAGCGACGACGTGATCGAGGCCGGTGATCATGTTTTCCCCCTGTTGGATCGGCCCGGAACCGTGGACCGAGAGACGGCGTTTGTCCGGGCTTGGCATTGCCCGGTGATGGTCGTATTCCGGCCGCATGCCGACCTCAAGCACTCCGAGCGGCGGTTTTGCGAATAATTTCAGCGGTCCCTCAGCGGGACCGGTGTTACAGTAAGCGCGCCGGCCGGGACCACAAAGCGCATCACGGACAAGCAATGCAGGCTCTCTTTATCGGACAGACCTATATCGACGTCGTCTTCATTACCGACCACATGCCGACCGGCGACGAGAAGCACGTGGCCTCCGACTACGCGGTTTCCTTCGGCGGCAACGCGGTGACAGCGGCGTTCTGTTGCGCCAAGCTCGGCATCGTGCCCGATCTGATCGCCACGGCGGCCAATGACTGGCTCGGCCGCATGTTCATGGACATGTGCGCGAAATACGCAATCTCGCTGCATGGGCGCAAGGTCAACCAGTCCTCGCTGTCCTTCATCATGCCGAAGGACGGCAAGCGCGCCATCGTCCGCTGCCGCGACGACGACCACATCCATCCGTTCCCGATGCTAAATCTCGGCGGCTGCCGCGCGCTGCATGTCGACGGCCACCAGCCCGATGCCGCGATCCACTACGCGAAAGTCTGCCGCGAGGCCGGCATCCTGACCTCGCTCGACGGCGGCGGCCTGCGCACCAATACGCACGAGCTATTGGAATTCATCGACGTCGCAATCGTTGCCGAGCGCCTGTGCGAACAGATGGACCTGACGCCGGAGAAGATGCTGGACTACCTCAAGAGCCGCGGCTGCAAGATCGGCGGCATCACCATGGGCGAGAAGGGCCTGCTCTGGTACAACGAAACAGGCGCGGTCGAGATCATGCCGGCGATGCCGATCCCGCGCGAGCGCGTGATCGATACCAACGGCGCCGGCGATGTCTTCCACGGCGCCTATGTCTATTCCTATCTCGCCCATCCCGGCAAAAGCTGGCGCGAGCACTTTGATTTTGCCCGCGCCGCCTCGACCTTCAAGATCCAGCGTCTAGGCAACGAAGCCGGCCTGCCGACGCTTGTCGACATCGCCAAGGTCAGGCACGAGTTCGAGGCCAGGGTCTAGCGTTCGCAGGAGTCATGATGGGACGCGTCTTCGTCGCCGGCAGCATCAACATGGATGTAGTGGCGACAGCCGATCGCCATCCCCGGGTCGGCGAGACCGTCGCCGGCAAGCAGGTACTGTATTTCCCGGGCGGCAAGGGCGCGAACCAGGCGGTCGCGGCATCGCGGCTTGGCGCCAGGACCACGCTGATCGGACGGCTCGGCAAGGATTCGTTTGGAGGTGAGCTGAATGCTTTCCTTGGCGATCAGGGCATCGATCTCGGCTACCTCCAGGAGACGACTGAGGCCCACACCGGCACCGCGATTATCACCGTGGCGGACGCCGACAACACCATCATCGTCATTCCCGGCGCCAATGCGCTGGTCGGCGCTGATGATGTCAGCGTTGTACCGATGTTGAAAGGCGACGTTGCCGTCAGCCAATTCGAAATCCCGCTGCCGACGATTGCCGCGTTCTTCCGGCGCGCCCGTGCGGCCGGGGCCACGACGCTGCTCAATCCGGCCCCGGCGCAAAACATGTCCGGCGAATTGCTCGCGCTCGTCGACATCCTCGTGCTGAACGAGACCGAACTCGGCTTCCTCGCCGGCGTGGAGTTGTCTGACAGAGACGAGGCTGCGCGGATCATCGACGTCGCGCGAAGACTTCAGGCACGCGAGGACCAGACCATCTGCGTGACGCTCGGCAAGCGCGGCGTGCTCGCGCTCGCCGGACGCGAGGAGTTGTCGGTGGCCGGTCGCGCGGTGAAGGCGATCGACACCACAGGCGCGGGCGATTGTTTTGTGGGAGCGCTCGCGGCACAACTCGCCGACGGCGCAGCACTGCGCGCGGCACTCGCGTTCGCCAATGCCGCCGCCTCGATCTCCGTGCAGCGCATGGGCGCGGGGCCGTCGATGCCTACGGCGGCGGTAGTCGCCGCCGTCCTCAATGCGAGCTGATCACGCCAGCGCGCCTTTCAGGTCAAAACTTTCATCAGCGGCCTGCTCCGGCGTGATCGAGCGATCCAGGCCGAACAGGCGGCGGCCGAACATGTGATCGCCGGCGCGGTTGATCGATTCGATGCCGAGCAGCTTCTCGCCCTTGTAGCAGAACGCCGAGAACGCCTTCCGGGCGGGATCGCCGCGGAGCACGACACGGTCGTAGCCGGTGGTGAGGCCCGCGATCTGCAGCTTGTCGTCCCCCTGGTCGCTCCAGAACCAGGGATGGCTGTCATAGGCCTTCCGGTCGCCGGTCAGCCGCGCCGCGAGGCAGCGGGCGTGATCGGTGGCGTTCTGCACCGATTCCACTCGCAGCGATCCGCCGAAGCGCGGGCTCGCGAACAGCGCGCAATCGCCGATTGCCGAGATATCGGGATCAGCGGTCGAGAGATATTCGTCGACGATGATGCCGGCAGCAACCGGCAGCCCCGCCTCCGCCGCAAGCTCGATGTTCGGCAGCACGCCGACGCCGACCACGACGAGATCGGCGGGCAGATGCCTTCCGTCGCTCAAGGAGACGCCGGTGACCTTGCCGCCCTCAGCCTCGATCGCGGTTGCCTGTACGCCGAGGTGAATGCGGATGCCGGCCTCGCGATGCCGCGCCTGAAAATACTCCGAGACCTCCGCCGTCACCGCGCGCGCCATTACACGCGGGGCGAGTTCAAGCACGTCGACCTCTAGCCCCTTGATGCGCGCAGTGGCCGCGAATTCCAGTCCGATGAAGCCGGCACCGATGACCACGACGCGCGTCTTCGACGGGATGATCTTTCGCAGCGCCTCGCTCTCATCGAGGATGCGCAGATACTTTACGTCAGGGAGATTGGCGTTGGGCAGATCGAGCAAACGGTTGCGCGCGCCGGTCGCCAGCACGAGATGGCCGTAAGGCAGCGTCTTTCCCGACGCGAGCAGTACCTTGCGCCCCGCGCGGTCGATCGACACCACGCGGCCCGCGATCAGCTCGATGGTCTGGTCCTGGTAGAACCTCTCCGGCCGGAACATCAGGCTCTCCGGCCCGGCCGCGCCCTTGATATAGGCCTTGGACAGTGGCGGCCGTTGATAGGGCAGATGCGCCTCGTCATTGACCAGGCAGACGGTAGCGGAAAAACCTACCTGGCGCAGGGATGCCGCGACCTGGTAGCCGCCATGACCGGCACCGACAATGATCACTGGACCATCCGTCATCGGAACAGCCCATTTCCGGAGACACGAGCGTAACCCATGTCGTCTCCTCTCTCGCTGGTTTTGATTTTCTGGCCCAGGAGGAGCCGGCGCTCGTGTCCGTCCCTCGGCAAAGGCAGGTACATTTGAGCCTATCGTTCCGGCTTGCGCAAGAGCACCGGGCGGGGCACTGGCGGCCGGGGATTGTCACCCCTCGCCTTCTGCGATCTAGTTGCAGCAGCGACCTCATGCCTGGAATTTTCCGATGCCAGCTCCAATCTCCCAACCCGACGACCCCGCTTTGCTGCGGATCGACGGCCCGATTGCGACCATCACGCTCAACCGCCCCGCCGCGTTCAACTCGATCAATCTGGCGAGTGCGCAAAAGCTCGAGCAGCTCGCGGCCTATATCGAGAGCGCTGACGACATCAAAATTGTGGTGATCGAAGGCGAGGGCCGCGCCTTTTCAGCAGGCGGCGATCTGCAGACGATTGGTGCGGCGGCCGAGACCAACACGGTGACGCCTGTCCTCGGCGAGCTATTGAAGCACTATCATGCCTTCATCGAGATCATCCGGCGCATGCCGAAGATCTCGCTCTCCAGCGTGCACGGCTCAGCCGCCGGCGCCGGCATGGGCCTCGCCTTTGTCACCGATCTCTGCATCGCCGCAGACGACGCCAAATTCACGCCGGCCTACGCCAAGATCGGGGTCTCACCGGATGGCGGATCTACGGTCGGGATCGTGAACACGGTCGGCCCGCGTCGCGCGCTCCAGATTTTCCTGTCCGAGGACAGTTTTACCGCGCAGCAGGCCCATGAATGGGGCCTGGTCGCGAAGGTCGTTCCCGCGACGGAGTTGAAGGCGGCGACGCGACAACTCGCCGAGCGTTTGGCGCAGAACCCGGCGGCGGCAATTGCCGGCACCAAATCGCTGGTCTACCAGGCCGCCACAACGCCGGTGAAGCAGCAGCTCGACGCCGAGGAGCACAAGATCATCATGGCGATGAACACGGAGGAGTTCCGCGCCGCGGTCAAGAAGTTCACCAGCAAGAGCAAGTAGCGTTCACTCAAGCAGGCTTACTTGGGACAGATATAGCCCGTGCCCGCCGGCGACTTGAAGCATCCGACCGATTCCGGCAGCACTTTCTGCGGCAGCCACAGCACCACGCTCGGGAAGTAGATCGCGAACGCAATCGTCCCAAGGAACACGAGGTAGATCGGCAACGCGGCGCGTAGCGCTTTTGCAAAACTGACGCCCACGAATTTCGACGCCATCAGCAGCACCAGGCCGTAGGGCGGTGTGATCAGACCGAAGGCCAGCGTTGCGATCAGCACCACGCCCATATGCACGGCGTTGATGTCGCCGGCTTCCGTCAGTGTGTTGACCAGTGGCATGAAGATGATGATGGTCGGCACAGGCTCGATGAAGTCGCCGACCACGGTGAAGAGCAGCACCATCAACAGCATGATCAGGTGCGGGTCGTTGCCGGCCATCGAGGTGATGACATCGGCGATGTAGCTTGCGCCGCGCAGATAAGCGAGCATCCAGCCGAACGCATTGGCGGCGCCGATGGTGATCAGCGGCAGCGAGAAGATCAGGCCCGCAAGACAGAAATCGTACGGGATCTTCCTGATGTGCCCGCGGTTGAGCGCGGGGATCACGACGACGACAATCCAGACGACGGCCACGACGCCCGCTTCCGTCGGCGTGAACCAGCCGGTGAGAATGCCACCGAGCAGGATGACAGGGATCATCAACGGCAGCGCCGCATCGCCCGCCGCGAACACCACCTGCCGCAGCGGCGCGCGCGGCTTGCGCAGGCCGGAGGGCCCGAAGAAATAGCAGTAGATCATCAGCCCGAAGCCGATCATCAGCCCCGGCACGACGCCCGCCATGAACAGACCGGCGATCGAGACGTTGCCGACGGCACCATAGACCACAGCGGTGATGCTCGGCGGCACCAGCGCTGCGATGGTCGAGGCGGAGGCGATGATCGCGGCGATGAAGGCGGGCTCGTAGCCCTCGCGCTTCATCGGGCCGCCCAGCGCGCGGCTCATCACCGCGACGTCGGCCGTGGTCGAGCCTGACATCTCCGAGAAGAACATGCTGAAGACGACCACGACCTGCGACAGCCCGCCCCTGATATGTCCGACCAGCGACACCGAGAGATTGGCTATTCGTACCACCACATTGGCCGAGCTCATGAGCTCGCCGACCAGCAGGAAGAACGGGATCGCCAGCAGCGCCTCGGAATCGACGCCGTCGAAGATCTTCTGGATGATGGCGGCGAGCGACACGTCGGAGAGAAGGGCGCCGATGAAGACGCCGGCCATCAGCGAGAAGGGCACGGGCACGCCGAGATAGCCGAACGACAGAAAGCAGATCGTCATCAATGCCAGGACAATGGGTGCGCTCACGGCTGCGCCCTCATCTGTGCGTCGGTGATGACGTGCGCTCCGTCCTCCTCGGGCGGCTCGGGGTGGTCAAAACCGTTGCGCAAACCGTTGACGAGCTGCTCGATGGTAAACAGGCCGATCAGCACGCCCGACAGCGGGATGATCGCGTAGAGCGAAGCGATCGGCGTCCCGGACGGCAGGCGGAAACTGCCGAAGCCGCGGAGATAATTCTGGTAGCCGTACCAGATCAGGCCGAAGGCGACGCCGAGCACGACAAGGCGGATGATCACCTCGACGATCAGCCGCGACGTGCCGTGCATCGCCTCGGAGATGGCGGTGAGATAAAGGTGGTCGTTGCGCCGGGTCGCAGCCGCGGTGCCGACGAAGATCGCATAGATGAACAGCGTCGAGGTGACTTCCTGGAGCCACAGCCAGGGATGGCCGATGGTGCGGGTGACGATGTCGGCGGTCACCGACAGCGAGAAGCCGAAGCAGAGCACGCCGCAGAGGATCATCAGCGCAAGCTCGAGCCAGTCGAGCCCGCGCCATTTCAGATGACGTTGCCGTTGCACCAGCAGTTTGTCGGCGATGGCCATTCAACTTTCCCGTCGTCCCGGAGCTATCGCAGGCGACAGCTCGGAAGCTGCCGAACGTGCTCGGCCTGCATGGTTCGAGATGCCCGCTGCGGCGGGCTCCTCACCATGAGGGTCTAAAATCTCGCCTGAAACGTGACCTCATCCTGAGGGCCCGCCGTAGGCGAGCGTCTCGAAGGATGGCCACAGGGGCGGCTTAATTGACCGACCGGATCAAATCCTTGATCTTCACGGCATGCGGGCCGAGCTCCTTGGCCAGCTTGTCGAGATAGGGGTCGGCGATCGCCGCAAAGCTCTTCTTGTCGACGTTGTCGACGATCTTCACGCCCATTTTCTTCAGCTTCTCGGCCGCGCTGCGCTCGAGATCGAAGGCCTTTGCCGGCTCCTTCGTGCTGATCTCGTTGCCCGCCGCTTGTACCCAGCCCTTCTGCTCGGCCGAGAGGCTCTGCCAAAGCTTGTCGGAGATGAACACCAGCGCGTTGTTGGCCTCGTGCTCGGTGATGTTGAGCACTGGCGCGACCTCGTAGTGCTTGTTGACGAGGTAGACATTGATGCTGTTCTCGGCGACGTCGACGACGCCGGTTTGCAGCGAAGTGTAAACGCTGCCGAACGGCATGTGCACGGTCTGGGCGCCGTAGGCCGGGAACATGGTGTCCTCGGTCGCAGTCGCCTGCACGCGGATCTTCAGGCCCTTGATGTCGCCGACATTGTGAATCTCCTTCTTGGAGTACATGTGGCGCACGCCCTGCGATCCGGTCGCGATGACGTGCAGGCCCTGCGTGGTCTCGTCGATCAGGGCCTTGAGGGCTTCGAACACTTTTGGATCGGCCAACCCCTTGACCACGTGATTTTCGTCGCGGAACAAATAATGCAGCGACATCACGCCGGCCTGCGGCGAGATCGTCGCCGTATTGGCGGATGAAATGATGGAGAATTCGACGTCGCCCGCTTTCACGAGCTGGAGCACCTGCGGCTCCTGCCCGAGCTGCGCGCCCGGATATTGATCGATGATCATGGTGCCCTTGCTCAATTCCTTGAGCTTCTCGGCAAAGATATCCCCGGCGATCGAATAGCCGGTATTGCGCGGCTGGTCGTAGGCGAAGCGATAATGCTTCACCTCCTGTGCCGACGCGCTCGTGACGAAGAGAACAGCGGCCGTTGCCACCAGTCCAAGCATGGATCGTGCAATCATCGTTTCCCCCTGTTTTTATCGCCCGCCGCTTTAGCGGTCTGAGCGTTCGTGCGGGTGATTGGTCACCCTCTCTTAGTCTTTCTGCTCAGTCTTCTTCCCAGTCCTCTGCATAAAATCGAAGTCGCAGCCCTCGTCGGCCTGCATGATGGTTTCGTTGAACAGCCAGGCGTAGCCGCGCCGCGCCTCGTCGGGAGCGGCTGCCGGCTTCAAGGCGGCATGGCGCCGTTCCAGCTCGGCCGCATCGACCAGCAGCTCGATGCTGCGCTTGGCAACGTCCAACTGGATCATGTCGCCGTTCCTCACCAGCGCCAGCGGTCCGCCGACGGCGGATTCCGGTGTGATGTGGAGAACGATGGTGCCGAACGCGGTGCCGCTCATGCGCGCGTCGGAAATGCGCACCATGTCCTTGGTGCCGCCGCGCGCGAGCTTCTTCGGGATCGGCAGATAGCCCGCCTCGGGCATGCCGGGCGCGCCTTTCGGCCCGGCATTGCGCAGCACCAGCACGTCGTCGGAGTTCACGTCGAGATCGGGATCGTCAACCCGCAAGGTCATGTCCTCGACGGATTCGAACACCACCGCGCGCCCGGTGTGCTGCAACAGTTTCGGGCTTGCAGCCGACTGCTTGATGACCGCACCGCGCGGCGCGAGATTGCCATGCAGGACGGCAAGGCCGCCTTCCCTCTTGATCGGATTGTCGCGCGGACGGATCGCGTCCTGGCCGGGCACGTCTTCCGCATTCGCGACGACATCGCGCAGGCTCTCGCCCGTGATCGTCTTCGCGTCGAGATCGACGAGATCTCCAAGCTGCGCCAGCAGTTTCGGCACACCACCGGCGTGATGGAAATGCTCCATATAGTGCTCGCCGGACGGCTTGAGATCGACCAGCACCGGCACCTCGCGGCCGATCTGGTCGAATACCCCGAGATCGAGCCGGTGCGGCGAGCGATGCGCCATCGCGGTGAGATGGATCAGGCCGTTGGTCGAGCCGCCGATCGCCTGGAGCACGACCTGCGCGTTCTTGAACGACGCCGGCGTCAGAAACTCGCTCGGCTTCGGCCCCTTGGTCTTGGCCATTTCCGCGGCAACCCTGCCGCTCGCCTCGGCCAGGCGAAACCGCTCGGCATGCGGCGCCGGGATCGTCGCGCTCATCGGCAGCGACAGGCCCATGGCTTCGATCATGCAGGCCATGGTCGAAGCCGTGCCCATCACCATGCAGGTGCCGACCGACGGCGCGAGACGGCCATTCACCGCCTCGATCTCGACACCGTCGATCTCGCCGGCGCGATACTTGCCCCACAGCCGGCGGCAATCGGTGCAGGCCCCTAACACCTCACCCTTGTGGTGGCCCACCACCATCGGGCCGACGGGGATGACCACGGTCGGCAGGTCGGCGCTGATCGCCGCCATCACCTGCGCAGGCAAGGTCTTGTCGCAGCCGCCGATCACGATCACCGAATCCATCGGCTGGGCCCGGATCATCTCCTCGGTATCCATCGCCATCAGGTTGCGCAGATACATCGAGGTTGGATGCGCAAAGCTCTCGGCGATCGAGATCGTGGGGAACACGAACGGCATCGCGCCCGACAGCATCACCCCCCGCTTGGCCGCCTCGATGATCTGGGGGACGTTTCCGTGACAGGGATTGTAGTCGCTATAGGTGTTGGTGATGCCGACAATCGGGCGCTCGAGCGCGTCGTCGGAATAACCCATGGCCTTGATGAACGCCTTGCGCAGGAACAGCGAGAAGCCGGCATCGCCATAGCTCGTCAGCCCTTTGCGCAACCCACTCGTCATCATGCCACTCCGATCACCAGGTCATTGTCGTACAGCCTGCCCCTTGATTGTCAATAAGGCAGAGATCAAACCCGCCATTTTCTGGATCAACATGCTGGTGGACGGTCAGATTATTGACAATCCTGATCTACCCTGCTCCACAGAGAGAACCGGCCAAGCGCCGGGAGGCCGAGGGCATGTCCGACATCCGCACCGCAGACGCCACCACGATCCGGCGCGACGATCCGGACGATGTCGTCGCGCGGCTCGAGGAGGACATCATCTTCGGCCGCCTCGCGCCGGGCGCACGCCTCACCGAGGACGCGCTGATGTCGGCTTACGGCACCTCGCGCCACTTTGTGCGTCAGGCCCTGGTGGACGCGGAGCGCCGCGGCATCGTCCGCCGCGAGAAGAATGTCGGCGCCACCGTGCGGTTCTATTCGGCCGAAGAGATCCGACAGATCTACGAGGTCCGGGAGATGCTGACGCGGCAGGCCGCGCTGATGATCCCCCTGCCCACGCCGCAAGACCTGATCGACGAGCTCTCCGCCTTGCAACGGCAGTATTGCGCCAAGGCGGAGGTGCGGGATCTGCGCGGCATTCACGAGGCCAACGACGCCTTCCACGTCGCGCTTTTCGCGGCCTGCGGAAACCCGTATCTGGTGCGCTCGCTGCAGGATTACATGAACCTGACGCTGCCGATGCGCGCCAAGAATCTCGCCGACCGCGACGGGCTGGCGCAGTCGCGGCGCCAGCACGAGATGATGATCGAGCTGTTGAAGGGCCGCGACAGCTGGGCGCTGGCCCAGCTCTGCGTCGACCACATGCAGTTCAGCAAGAAAGACTATCTGGCGCGGATTGCCGGCGAGGCGAGCTAGTGCGGCCATTCCTTCGCTTCTTCCCGCTTGCGGCTTTGGCGGCTCCTCACCATGAGGGTTTGATAGCTCACCGCGAAACGCGACCTCATAACAAGCCGGCGCACCGCGCCGAGACAGCCATTAAAACTATTGTCAACCCATCGAAATAACGCAGATCCAGAATAGATAGGAACCGCCGTCCGGCGGCACATCGCGTCTCCTCACCTGTCTCCTCCCGAATGAAATGGCATGACCGAACAAACCCTGACCGAGCCGATCGCCGAGCGGCAAGCGCCATCCCGCGGCTTTTCGCGCTACCAGGCAATCCTGGTTGCGCTGCTGGCGCTGGTGCAGTTCACGATCATCATCGATTTCATGATCATGTCACCGCTCGGCGCCATCATGATGCCGGCGCTCGATATTTCGGCCGCACAGTTCGGGGTGGCGGTCTCGGCCTATGCATTCAGCGCGGGAATTTCCGGCATCATGGCGGCTGGCTTTGCCGATCGGTTCGATCGCAAGCGGCTGCTGCTGTTTTTCTATGCCGGCTTTACCCTTGGCACGGCGCTTTGCGCGATCGCGCCCAACTATCATCTGTTGCTGCTGGGGCGGATCGTGACCGGCCTGTTCGGCGGCGTGATCGGCTCGGTCGTGCTCGCCATCGTGACCGATCTGTTTGCGCTGCAATTGCGCGGCCGCGTCATGGGTTTCGTGCAAACCGCCTTCGCTGCAAGCCAGGTGCTGGGCATCCCGGCCGGTCTTTTCCTCGCCAACCAATGGAACTGGCACGTCGCGTTCGGCGCACTGGTCGGCCTTTCGGTGATAGGGATGGCCGCCGTGCTGTTCCTGATGAAGCCGGTGAACGGTCATCTCGCGCTGAAGCAGGATAGAAACCCGTTCCGGCATCTGGTCGCAACGGTCTCGCAGCCACGATATTGGATGGCGTTTTCAGTGACGACCCTGCTGGCGACCGGCGGCTACATGCTGATGCCGTTCGGCAGCGCCTACACCGTGCACAATCTTGGCATCGATATTGTGCATCTGCCGACGATCTATCTCGTCTCCGGCCTGTTCAGCATCGTCATCGGCCCATTGGTCGGACGCGCGAGCGATGCTTTCGGAAAATACCCGACCTTTGCCTTCGGCAGCGCCATGTCGATCGTCATGGTGTTGATCTACACGCATCTCGGCGAGGTGAGCCTGACGGTCGCGATCCTGGTCAACGTCCTGATGTTCGTCGGCATCTTCTCGCGCATGATTCCGTCGCAGGCGCTGATTTCCGCAATCCCCGAGCCGGCGCAACGCGGCTCTTTCAGCGCGGTCGGCGCGTCCCTTCAACAATTCTCCGGCGGGCTCGGCTCAGTGCTCGCCGCCGCGCTGATCGCGCAGGATGCCGACGGTACGCTCCGGCATTTCGACCGGCTGGGATACGTCGTCGTGACGACGGCGGTGATTTCCTTGATCCTGATGTATTTTGTGCAGAGGCCCATCGCGGCCCAGGCCGGCAAACGCGTGGTCTAGGGCGTCGATTCCGAGGCCCTAGATTTGCGAATCATCCGCCCCTATCGCTTATTCCAATCGATGATCCGGCTTGTGTCGCCGTCGAACTCGTTGCTGCAGAACGCGCCGCCCTGATAGTGATCGCCGATCGGATCGGGCTTCATCTTGGCCTGCTCGGCCATCGCATGCGCCACGTGGTCCTCGGAGCGCCCCGTGGGGCGGTAGCCGAACTCGTAGGCGCGGTGGTTGTCCCACCAGGCGCGCTCGTTCAGGGACACGCCGTAGAAAACCTCGAAATGAATGTCGGGATGCTCGAGCCCGATCTGGCAGAGCTGCACCAGATCTTCCGGCTTAAGCCAGATCGAGATCCGGCGAAGGTCCAGCGGCACGTCGCCGAAATTGCCAATGCGAAGGCAGGTCACCTTCAGGCCATGCTTGTCGGCGTAGAGGGCGCCGACCGCTTCGCCGAACACCTTGCTGACGCCATAGCGGCCGTCGGGGCGCGGGGTAACGTCGGTGCCGATCTTGTGGTGGCGCGGATAGAATCCGACGGCATGGTTCGAGGAGGCGAACACCACGCGCTTGACGCCCTTGCGATACGCCGCCTCGAAAAGATTGTAGCCGCCGATGATGTTGGCCTGGAGGATGTCATTCCAGGGACCTTCAACCGAATAGCCGCCGAAGTGGATGATGCCGTCGACGCCCTCGCAGATCGCTTCGCACTGCGCAAGGTCGGACAGATCCGCCGCCTTGAATTGCTCGTTCGGGCCGAGGTCGGCGGGCGGGCGGATGTCGCTGAGCAGCAGGTCCGGATAGATCGGCGGCAACAATTTTCGCAGGCGCGTTCCAATCCCGCCCGAAGCTCCCGTCATCAAGATGCGCGGCATGTCTTTCCTCGTATGTGCGACCGATTTGCGGCCGTAGATATCTGATGCTAGCAGACTTGGACAGAGGGAACGCAACAACGAGAATTGCACATGAACGATGCATCGTCCCATAACCAGGATCGGCCTCAAGGCTGGCGGCCGGCGACGTATTACCCCGATCCGGCGATCAGCGCACTCGATCCCCGCTTCGAAAAATACTGGCTGAAGCTCTCGGCGGTGGAACGGCTGACCACCGGCCTGCGCTGGGCCGAGGGACCGGTCTGGGTCGGCGATGGACGCTATCTGTTGTGCAGCGACATCCCCAACCAGCGCATCGTCAAATGGGAGGAGGAGACCGGCGCGGTCTCGGTGTTCCGCAAGCCCTCCAATTTCGCCAATGGCAACACCAGGGACCGCCAGGGCCGGCTCGTCACCTGCGAGCACGGCGGGCGACGCGTCACCCGCACGGAATATGACGGCACCATCACTGTGCTGATGGACTCGTTTGGCGGCAAGAAACTCAACTCGCCGAACGACGTCGTCGTGAAGTCCGACGGCGCGGTCTGGTTCACCGATCCCACTTTCGGCCTGCTCGGCAATTACGAGGGCTACAAGGCCGAGCCCGAGATCGAGCCGAACGTCTACAGGTTCGATCCCACGACCGGCAAGGCGACTATCGTTGCCGAAGGCGTGCTGGGGCCGAATGGCCTGTGTTTCTCGCCGGACGAGAAGATTCTTTATGTCGTGGAATCACGCGGCGTGCCGAACCGCAAGATTCTCGCCTATGACGTCTCGCCAGACGGCACGACGATCTCCAACAAGCGCGTCCACATCGATGCGGGTCCGGGCACGCCGGACGGCATGCGCTGTGACATCGACGGCAATCTTTGGTGCGGCTGGGGCATGGGCGATCCCGAGCTCGACGGCGTCGTGGTGTTCGCGCCCGACGGCGTCATGATCGGCCGCATCGCACTGCCCGAACGCTGCGCCAATCTCTGCTTCGGCGGCGTCAAGCGCAACCGCCTGTTCATGGCCGCGAGCCAATCGATCTACGCGCTGTATGTGAATACGCAGGGCGCGGTCGGGGGATAGGCCCTACGCCGGTCGTACAGCGTTCTCCTCGTCATTGCGAGGAGCGCTTGCGACGAAGATTCCATGGGGAGTGGATAGCGACCAAGTCTGAGGCCAGACTGAGGTTGCAATACCACCCAACCTGGAGACGACGATGTTGCT
>NZ_JBEPQT010000046.1:0-26999 GCF_040547985.1 Bradyrhizobium sp. LB14.3 | reverse complement strand
TCGCCCATTGGGCGTCAGTCAAAACGAATCGGTCCATCCCAAGCTTGAATCACAACCAAGCCCCGATGAGAATCCTGAATCCCAACAGACCCTAGTCGGCCTTGTTGCCGTTCTTGCTCTTTTTCTTGCCGTTGTCCGTGGAATCCCGGTCTTTTCCGCTATCTTTTCCGTTGCCGCTGTCCTTGCGGCGATTGGTGAAGCGGGCATTGCCGAGCCCGGTGCCGATGGTGAGCACGCCCCAGCGATCGACGTCCTGCATGAACGGCACTTCCGAGAGTCCCTGAACCACGCCGTCATTGTGCATCAGGATCGCGGTGTCGTGCTCGCCGATCTCAGGAATGCCCTCGATCAGGCTCGCCGGCAGGTTGAACTTGCTGCTCTCCCAATTGCCCGGCAGGTTCTGCGCGCCTTTCTCGATCGAGCCGTCCTCGTCGATCACGCCGGGACAGGCGATGCCGATAAAGGGTGCCAGCTTGAAGCCTTCCGCCTCGGCCTCCGTGATCAGCCCCTTCAGCATCTTGGTGAGCCGCTTCACTGCGCCTTCGCGCGTCGGCTCGTCGTCGGCATGACGCCACAGCTCGGACTTCACGACCTTGGCCTTCGACAGGTCTTTTGCCTTTTTCCAGCCGGTCTCGACCAAGCCGCAGCGGATGTTGGTGCCGCCGATATCGACGGCGAGGATGCTGTCATAGGCTTCGAAGATCCATGACGGCGCCAGATGCAGCGCGCCGATCAGGCCGGCTTCATCGGGGTGATGGCGGATCGGCATCATGTCGATCTTGAAGTCCTCGGATTTGAGGATGATCTCGGCGCGGGCGATCGCGAGCTCGCCGAGCCGGGAATCGCGGAAACCGCCACCGACCACGATGCGCTCGGTCTTGGCCCAGGCCTTGGACTTCAGGAAGCGGCGCGTGACGTAAGCGAGCTCCTGCGCGAAGTCCTCGATCGCGCTGTGCACGACCGCGGAGGCCTCGACATCGTCACCGACCAGGATGGCATCCAGGGTCTTCTTGCTGACCTCCTCCGACGGCTCCTTGCCGAACGGGTCCTCGCCGGTCTTGCGCAGCGGCTTGCGCCAGCGATCGAGGATCTCGCGGAACGCGCCCTTGCTGGCGCGGTCGCCGAGAAAGCCGTCCTCGTCCTTCATCTCGATGTTCAAACTGTCGACGTCCACCGACGGCAGCCGCGCCGCGCCGTGGGTGGCGATGCCCGTCGTCTTGACCAGCTCGTCCGTTGCCATGGTAAGCCCCTTGCCCGTGTGACCTAATTCGCGGGGACAACGGCCGCGGAACCCGTTGGTTGCGGCGCGGGCCGAAATTCGCCTGCGGGCTCGGATTCGGCCCAAATCCTTCAAATCCGGGCCGTTTTCGCCTGCTTTTCCTTGACTCCCGGGAGCGAGCGGCTATAAATCCCGCAACCGGCGCGGGGCGTTTCTCGCGCCGCTTGTTTTTGCGTGGGTTTTCAAAGGGATAACTCCCGCCCGCACAAAACTCGCAGAAACCCATATTCGCATAAACCCGCGACTGACAAAAAGCCGGCCCCGACACCATGTCGCGAGGCCGGGAATGAACACGAAGGAAAACAACGATGTTCGCAGTCATCAAAACCGGCGGCCGGCAGTACCGCGTCGTTCCGGATGATGTCCTGGAAGTAGGCAAGATCGAAGGCGAAGTCGGCTCGATTGTGCAGTTGAACGAAGTTCTGCTGGTCGGCGGCGACACGCCGCTCCTGGGTCTGCCGACGGTCGCAGGTGCGTCCGTTGCGGTCGAGGTGCTCGACCACAAGCGTGGCCCCAAGGTCATCGCGTTCAAGAAGCGCCGCCGCAAGAACTCGCGCCGCAAGCGCGGCTATCGCGACGAGATCACGGTGCTGCGCATCAGCGAGATCCTGACGGACGGCGCCAAGCCCACCAAGGGTCCGCGTCCGAAGCGGGAAAAGGTCGTCAAGCCAGAGACCACGACCGAAGAAGCCGACGCCGCATAATTTGATCACGCGCAATCACGAAGTGATGCGTGAGAAATTGTGAAATGATTCCGTCAAGGAATTGATCTAGAAATACGTAAGATTTCGGAGACGAGCCATGGCTCACAAAAAAGCAGGCGGTTCATCGCGCAACGGTCGCGATTCCAAAGGCAAGCGCCTCGGTATCAAGGCGTTCGGCGGGGAAGTTGTGATTCCCGGCAACATCATTGCGCGTCAGCGCGGCACCACCTGGCATCCCGGCCTTAATGTCGGCATGGGCACCGACCACACTTTGTTCGCCAAGGTCGAGGGTCGCGTAACATTCCAGGCCAAAGCCAACGGTCGCACCTTCATCTCGGTGCTCCCGCTCGCAGAGGCGGCTGAATAGACGGTGGATCAAATTTGGAGTCCGCCGGGTCCCAGACCGAACCGGCGGAGTCCTTGAGATCAAAAGAGATCGAAGGCTCCAGGGGGAGGCGGGAAACCGGCCTCCCCTTTCGTTTGACTTGCTCACTTTTCACTTAGTGACTTCGACGGAGCCGGACATGTTGCAGGATTTTTCGAGCACGACCTTGCGGGAGGCGAGACCAAGCGTCGTCGCCACCGAGCGGCTGACCTTGCGGCGGCCGACCCTCGCCGACGTCAGGACCATCGCGCTCCTGGCCAACGACCGCCGCGTCGCCGAGAACACCCGCCGTCTCCCCCATCCCTATTCGCAGGACGACGCCGTCGAATTCGTCCGCGCCACCGCCGCGCTCGGCAGCGAGACCGTGTTCCTGATCGAGCAGGACTCCGGTCCGGTCGGCATGGTCGGCATCGACCGCTCCACGCCCGACAATGCCGAGCTCGGCTATTGGCTCGGCGTCGAGCATTGGGGCCGGGGCTTTGCCACCGAGGCCGCACGCGGCGCGATCGATTTCTTCTTCGAGGAGTTCGAGGACGACCATCTTTATGCGGGTGCGCGCGTCACCAACCCGGCGTCGCGCAAGGTGCTGGAGAAGTGCGGCTTCCAATGGAGCGGCGTCCAGCTGCATCGCTTCCTGGCGCTGGGCTCGTCCACGCCCGTCGACTGCTTCCGTCTCTCGCGCAGTGTGTGGGCGTCGCTGAAGAGCTGGAGCAGTGCAAGGCGCGTGAGATAAGGCACTACGCCGGCGGATTCAGCTCTCCGCCGGCGCGGCCGAGATCGCGCTCACGCAGGTAGATATAGAACCCGGCGCCGATGATGATCGCGGCGCCGACGATGGTGGCGACCTCGGGAACGTCGCCGAACACGACGAAGCCGAAGATCACCGCCCAGACGATCATCGAATATTGATAGGGCACCACGACGCTGGCCGGCGCCAGCTTGAGCGAACGGTTGACGCAGAACAGCGCGGTGACCGAGACGCATCCCGCCAGCGCGAAGATCACGAGGCTGCCTGATGTCGGCGGCACCCAGTGGAACGCCGACAGCACCGCGCCCAGCAAAAACGTGCCGACGAATTGCGACGACGCCATCACGATGTCGGGCGTCTTGCGCAGGCTGCGGGTGATCAGCATCAGCGTTGCGAAAGACAGACTGCCGCCAAGCGCGATCAGCGCCGGCAGGCTGATCGTCTGTGCGGACGGCCGCAGCGCGATCAGCACGCCGCAGAAGCCGATCAGGATCGCCGTCCAGCGCCGCCAGCCGACCTTCTCGCCGAGAAAGATCGCCGACATCGCGGTGACGAAGATGGGGCCGGCCAGATAATAGGTGATGACGTCGGCGAGCGGCAGATAGACCGTCGCGAGGAAGAAGGCCGCCACTTCCAGCGTCGACAGCACCACGCGGAAGAGCTGGAGACCCGGCCGCTCCAGATGCCGGAATTGGTGACGCTGCCGCCAGACCAGCGGCGACAGCAGCAGCAGCGCCGCGCAGGCGCGCAGAAACAGCAGCTGCCCCACCGAATAAGTCCCGACCAGGAACTTGCCCATGGCATCGCCGAACGAGAACATGAAGATCGACAGCACCATGAGTGCAATGCCGGCGAGGCGCGCCGAGCGCTCGTCATAGGCGGAGAGATTTTTGAACAGGGGCATCGAGCGCCGTTGTAATGACGTGGACGCAGCGGACAAGCCTGCGTTGGACGAATTGAACGGATTGTCGCACTCTCCGCGTCGCGGTAGCGATAGGCGACCCACGAACGAAAGAGCCAAGAAGAGAGCCAAGAAGAGAGCAAAGACATGACCGACTTCGACCCGGCCCGGCATCGCATGATCCCCGCGCAACGCTGGTTTGAGGATTTCGTGGTCGGCGAGCGTTTCGTGCTGCCGAGCCGCACGCAGACCAATGCGGTGTTCGCGGCGTTCCAGACCGCGAGCGGCGACACCCATCCGGTGCACTATGATGTGGAGTATTGCCGCAGCCGCGGCATGCCGCATTTGCTGGCCCACGGTTTCCAGACCTTGATCCACACCGCACCCGGCGCGGGCCTGTTTCCGTTCATGGTCGAGGAATCCCTGGTCGGCTTCCTCGAGCAGTCGAGCCGATTCCTCAAACCGGTGTTAGCCGACGACACCATCTATCCCGCGCTCGAGGTCGTCGAGCTGGTGCCGGGACGCTCGACCGGCACGGTGACGCTCAAAAGCACCGTGTTCAACCAGCGCAAGGAGCTGGTGCTGGAGGGCACGCAGAAATTCCTGATCCGGCGGCGGCCGCTCTGACGCCGTCCTGGACCTGGTCTTGCGGTTAAGCAAGGCCCATAAATCGCCGAATTTCGGCCGATTTGCGGGTCCATCCGGGTTGCCGCGCGGGACCGGCTGGCCTACCTATGGCCGATGAAATTCCTCGACGAAGCAAAGGTCTATATCCGCTCCGGTGACGGCGGAAACGGCTGCGTGGCGTTCCGCCGCGAAAAATTCATTGAATTCGGCGGTCCCTCCGGCGGCAATGGCGGCCGCGGCGGCAATGTCATCATCGAGGTCGCCGACGGCCTGAACACGCTGATCGACTATCGCTACCAGCAGCACTTCAAGGCCCAGAAGGGCGAGAACGGCGCAGGCTCGGACCGCCATGGCGCCAACGGCAAGGCGATCGTGCTGAAGGTTCCCATGGGCACGCAGATCTTCGATGAGGATCGCGAGACCATGATCCACGATTTCACCAATGTCGGCGAAAAATTCGTGCTGGCCGAGGGCGGCAACGGCGGCTTCGGCAACGCGCATTTCAAGACCTCGACCAACCGCGCGCCGCGCAATGCCAATCCCGGCCAGCCCGGCGAAGAGCGCTGGATCTGGCTGCGGCTGAAGCTGATCGCGGATGCCGGCCTCGTCGGCCTGCCCAATGCCGGCAAATCGACCTTCCTCGCCAAGGTCAGCGCGGCCAAGCCGAAGATCGCCGACTATCCCTTCACCACGCTGCATCCGCAGCTCGGCGTCGTGAATGCCGACGGCCGCGAATTCGTGCTGGCGGATATCCCCGGTCTGATCGAAGGCGCGCATGAAGGTGTGGGTCTCGGCGACCGCTTTCTCGCCCATGTCGAGCGCTGCCGCGTGCTGCTGCATCTCGTCGATGCGACTTGCGAGCATGCCGGCAAGGCCTACAAGACGGTGCGAACGGAGCTGGACGCCTATGCCGGGCAGCTCACCGACAAGATCGAGATCGTGGCGCTGAACAAGATCGACGCGGTCGAGCCGGACGAGTTGAAGAAGCAGAAGGACCGGCTGAAGCGCGCCGCCAAGAAGACGCCGCTGCTGCTCTCCGCCGTCACCGGCGATGGCGTCAAGGAAGCGTTGCGCGCGCTGGCGGAAGTGATCGGCGAGAGCCCGGTCTCCGCCAAGGCGAAGAGCGCGGCCGAAGCCGAGCCGTGGTCAGTTTGATCTGGTCGGTCTGATCTGCTCGGCATAATCCCGCCTTGCTTGTCTTCGCTGGCGCGATAGCGCAGCATCGAACAATCAAGACACGGCGGGGATGACGCATGGCGCGCGCGAAGAACGTTCTCTGGATCATGTGCGACCAGCTTCGCTATGACTATCTCGGCTGCACCGGCCATCCCACGCTGAAGACGCCGAACATCGACGCCATGGCGAAGCGCGGCGTGCTGTTCAGCAAGGCCTATGTGCAGTCGCCCATCTGCGGCCCCTCGCGGATGTCGTTCTACACCGGGCGCTACATGCGCTCGCACGGCTCGCACTGGAACGGCTGGCCGTTGCGCGTCGGCGAGCCCACCCTCGGCGATCACCTCAAGAAGCTCGGCGTGCGCAACGTGCTGGTCGGCAAGACCCACATGGCGCCCGATCTCGAAGGCATGAAGGCGCTCGGCATCCCGCCGGAATCGGTGATCGGCGTGCACGTCGCCGAATGCGGGTTCGAGCCTTATGAGCGTGACGACGGCCTGCATCCGACCGGCCGTCCGCGTCCGAGATACGACGAATATCTGCGCCAGCAGGGTTTTGAAGCGACCAATCCCTGGGAGCATTGGGCCAATTCAGGTGCGGCGGAAGACGGCTCCTTGCAAAACGGCTGGCTGCTCGTGCATGCCGACAAGGCCGCGCGCGTGCCGGACGAACATTCCGAGACGCCCTACATGACGCGCCGCGCGATGGACTTCATCAGCGAGGCCGAAACCGACGGCAAGCCGTGGTGCCTGCATCTGTCCTACATCAAGCCGCACTGGCCCTACATCGCGCCCGAACCTTACGCCAGCATGTATTCGCCGGATGACATGATCCCGGTGATCCGCTCCGAGCGCGAGCGCCAGAATCCGCATCCGGTGTTCGGCGCCTATATGGACATGCGCTACTCCCGCAACATGGCGCGCGACGAGGCCCGCGAGAAGGTGATCCCGACCTATATGGGCCTGATCACCCAGATCGACGACCAGATGGGCGTGCTGATGAAGTTTCTGGAGGAGCGCGATCTCGTGGAATCCACCATGATCGTGTTCACCTCCGATCATGGCGATTATCTCGGCGATCACTGGATGGGCGAGAAGGATCTGTTCCACGAGCAGTCGGCCAAGATTCCGCTGATCATCATCGATCCCTCGAAGGAAGCCGACGCCACGCGCGGCAAGCGCAGCGACGCGCTGGTCGAAGCCATCGATCTCGCGCCCACCTTCGTCGATTATTTCGGCGGCAAGGTGCCGGGCCACATCCTCGAAGGACGCTCGCTGCTGCCGCTGCTGCGCGGGCCGACGCCGCCGGATTGGCGCAAGGTCGCGTTCTCCGAATACGACTATTCCATGCAGGACGTCCGGCTGAAATTGAACCAGCCGATCGAGCGCTGCCGCCTGTTCATGGTGTTCGACGGCCGCTGGAAATACATCCATGCCTCCGGCTTCCGCCCGATGCTGTATGACCTCGAAACCGATCCGGAAGAGTTTCTGGATCGCGGCGACGACCCGGAGTGCGCCGGCATCATCGCGCGATTACAGGCGGAATTGTTCGACTGGGCGCTGCATCCCAACGACCACATCACCACACCCCGCGAGAAGATCGCGAACTATGCCGACAACCAGCTTCAGGTGAAGGGCGGCGTCCTGATCGGCATCTGGGACGAGAAAGAACTCGCGTCGATCAAGGACGGCATCGAACAGCGCGCGAAGTTGTAATCCTCATGGTGAGGAGGCGCGAAGCGCCGTCTCGAACCATGCAGGCCCGGCTCTCGCACCTCGGCCTGCATCCTTCGAGACGCGCGCAAAGAGCGCGCTCCTCAGGATGAGGGGAGAAATCGCGCTACGCTTCTCAATTCTCGATCTTGTAGCCCGTCGCCTTCACGATCGGTTGCCAGAAGGCGGTGTTCGCGGCGAGCTCCTTCGTCAGATCCTCCGCAGTGCTGCCGACCGGAATGAGCCCGATCGCTGTCAGCTTCTCCTTCACCTCGGGCTTGGCGAGCGCGGTGCTTGCGGCCGCGCCGAGCTTGCTCGCGAATTCCGGCGAGCTGCCGGCGGGAAGCCACATGCCGTACCAGGCGTCCGCGACGAGATCGATGCCGCTCTCCTTCAGCGTCGGGACGGCGGGCGCGAACGGCGAGCGTTCCGCACTCGCGACCGCGATGATCTTCACGCCCTTGGCGCGATGCTGCGGCAGCGCGTCGGCCAACGTGGTGATGCCGAACGAGATGTGGCCGCCGATGATGTCGTTGAGGATGGGCGCGCTGCCCCGATAGGGCACCCGCGTCATGGGAATGCCGAGGTCTTTCTCGAGCTTGGAGCCCATGAAATGCGGAATGGTGCCGTTGCTCGGCACGCCGAACGACGTCTTGTCCGGATGCGCCTTCAGCCAGGCGACAAATGCCTTGAAGTCGGCGGCATCGATCCCCGGGCCGATCACGACGGCGAATTCGAACCGGGCCAGCAGCGATACCGGGACGAAATCCTTTGCAGTATCGAAGCTCGGCGTCGCCTCCACCATCGGCAGCAGGTACATCGTGGGGCCGGTCGTCACCAGCACCATGCTGCCGTCGGGGCTGGCCCCCTTCACCGCCTTGATGCCGATCAGGCCGTCACCGCCGGTGCGGTTCTCGACCACGATGGTCCGCTGCAGCGCCGGCGCCATCTCCTGTGCGATCAGCCGGCACAGCGTGTCGCCGCCCGCTCCCGCCGCGAACGGGAAGATCATTTTCGTCAGCCCGGCCTGCGCTTGCGACCCGCCCGCTTGCGCCAGCAGCGGCAACCCCAGGCATCCGGCGATGAAGTTGCGGCGATCCATTGGTTTCCTCTTTGAGCCCATTATCGTTGGCGACAATTAGAGCCAGACAGGCGTCCCGGACAAGCGCTGTTTACCGGGCCTGCCGCCTTGCGCCGGCCATCGTCCTGCTGCAAAAGCAGGCCTTACCGGCGCCGCGCTCCGCTCCGCCGTGTCCGATGCAGAGCAATCCGTCACACGCGCCAACACATACACTCATGGCCAGCCCCGAACTCAGTCAATTCCGCCGCATCGTCGTCAAGGTCGGCTCCGCGCTGCTGGTCGATTCCGACAGGGGCGAGGTGCGGGCGTCCTGGCTCGCCGCGCTCGCCGACGACATGGCCAAGCTGCACGGTGAGGGCCGTGACGTGCTCGTGGTCTCCTCAGGCTCGATCGCGCTCGGCCGCAGCCGGCTCAAACTGCCGCGCGGCCCGCTGAAGCTGGAGGAGAGCCAGGCCGCGGCCGCCGTCGGCCAGATCGCGCTGGCGCGGATCTGGTCGGAGGTGCTCGGTGCCCATGGCATCGGCGCCGGCCAGATCCTGGTGACGCTGCAGGACACCGAGGAGCGACGCCGCTATCTCAACGCGCGCTCTACCATCGGCAAGCTCCTCGAGTGGCGCGCGATCCCCGTGATCAACGAGAACGACACGGTCGCCACCAACGAGATCCGCTACGGCGACAACGACCGCCTCGCCGCGCGCGTCGCCACGATGGCGAGCGCGGACCTGCTGGTGCTGCTGTCCGATATCGACGGGCTCTACGATGCCCCGCCGAAGAACAATCCGAACGCCAAGCTCATTCCCGTCGTCGACAGCATCTCGTCGGAGATCGAGGCTGTCGCCGGCGACGCCGAGTCCGAACTCTCCCGCGGTGGCATGCGCACCAAGGTCGAGGCGGCGAAGATCGCCACCACCGGCGGCACGCATATGCTGATCGCCTCCGGCAAGATCGAGCATCCCTTGCAGGCAATCGCCGATGGCAGCCGCTGCACCTGGTTCCTGACGCCCGCCAATCCCATCACCTCGCGAAAACGCTGGATCGCGGGCTCGCTGGAGCCGAAGGGCACGCTGACCATCGACGCCGGCGCAGTCGCCGCGCTACGTGCCGGCGCCAGCCTGCTGCCGGCCGGCGTGATCAAGGTCGAGGGCCAGTTCGCCCGCGGCGACGCCGTGATCGTCCGGGGCCCCGACACCAGCGAGGTCGGCCGCGGCCTGATCGCCTACGACGCCGACGACGCCGAGCGGATCAAGGGCCGCTCTTCCCCGGACGTGATGGCGATCCTCGGCATCAGCGGGCGGTCAGAGATGATCCACCGCGACGATCTGGTGATGGGCGGGTAGACCGGCAGGCATCCACGTTCTTGCAGGCGCCGGCCGAGGCGTGGATGGCCGGCAAGCCCGGCCATGACGCCGGAGCTAGGCCATTGACCGAGCTATCGTCCGGCACGTGAAGCCCTGCCATACCTTCCCGACGCTTCGCAAAAGCGGGATTTCCGTGCTAGGACACCGCCTTAGCAGAAGGTTGAACGAGCTATGGCCGCCCCCCTCAAAGCCGTCGACGGTAATGCCGATCTTCAGGCGCTGATGACCGATCTCGGTACCCGTGCCCGCGCTGCCGCGCGCGTGCTGGCGCTGGCGCCGCCGGAGCAGAAGAACCGGGCGCTCGAAGCCATGGAGCGGGCGATCCGCGCGAACTCTGCCGCGATCCTCGCCGCCAATGCCGAGGACGTCACTGATGCCCGCGCCTCCGGCAATGCCACCTCCTCCTTCATCGACCGCCTGACGCTGACGCCGGCGCGGGTCGAGGGCATGGCCGAGGGGATCGGCATCGTGCGCGGCATTGCCGATCCGGTCGGCATCGTCACCGAGAGCTGGCAACGGCCGAACGGCATGACCATCGAGCGCGTGCGCGTGCCGCTCGGCGTCGTCGGGGTGATTTTTGAGAGCCGGCCGAACGTTGCGGCGGACGCCGGCGTGCTGTGCCTGAAGTCCGGCAATGCCGTGATCCTGCGCGGCGGCTCCGACAGTTTTCGCTCCTGCCGCGCCATCCATGAATGCCTGGTGCAGGGCCTGCGTGAAGCCGGCCTCCCCGAGGCCGCAATCACATTGGTGCCGACGCGCGACCGCACGGCGGTCGGCATGATGCTGTCGGGATTGAACGGCGCCGTCGACGTGATCGTGCCGCGCGGAGGCAAGAGCCTCGTCGCGCGCGTCGAGCAGGAAGCCCGCGTGCCGGTGTTCGCGCATCTCGAAGGCGTCAACCACGTCTATATCGATGCCAGCGCCGACCTCGCCATGGCGAAGTCGATCGTGCTCAACGCCAAGATGCGCCGCACCGGCGTCTGCGGCGCGGCCGAGACGCTGCTGGTCGATCGCGCTGCTGCTGGCACAAAGCTGAAGCCGCTGGTCGAGATGCTGATCGAGGCCGGCTGCGAAGTACGCGGCGACGACGCCGTGCAGAAGACCGATGCGCGCGTCAAGGCTGCGAGCGCAGAGGATTGGGACACTGAATATCTCGACGCGATCATCGCGGCGAAGGTGGTGGACGGCGTCGACGGCGCGATCGCGCATATCCAGAACCACGGCTCGCACCATACCGATGCGATCGTGAGTGCGGACGAGACCGCTGCGAAGAAATTCCTGAGCGAGGTCGATTCCGCGATCGTGCTGCACAACGCCTCGACGCAGTTCGCCGACGGCGGCGAGTTCGGCTTCGGCGCCGAGATCGGCATCGCCACCGGCAGATTCCATGCCCGCGGCCCGGTTGGGGCCGAGCAGCTGACGAGCTTCAAGTATCGCATCCACGGCACCGGGCAGACGCGGCCGTAAACGACGCGGGGCGCGGGGCATTGAGCAACAATTTCGTCGCGCCACGTTCCTTCGCGCAGGCCATACCAACCCACACTTCGGGCATGCGCATCGGGCTGCTCGGCGGCTCGTTCAATCCGCCGCACCAGGCCCATCGCGCGATCAGCCAGTTCGCGCTGAAACGCCTTCAGCTCGATCGCGTCTGGTGGTTGGTGACGCCGGGCAATCCCTTGAAGGAGAACGGCACGCTGCATGAGCTCGGCCGGCGCATGCAGGCGGCGCGCGAAATTGCCGACGACCCCAGGATCGAGGTGAGCTGTCTCGAATCCGTCATTCGCACGCGCTATACTATCGACACCATCAACGCCTTGCGCCGCCGCCTCTCCGGCCTGCGCTTTGTCTGGATCATGGGCGCCGACAACCTCGCTCAATTCCATCGTTGGCAGCACTGGCAGCGCATCGCCGGCCAGGTGCCGATTGCGGTCATCGATCGCCCACCGCAGAGTTTTCGCGCGCTCGCCTCTCCCGCCGCCCAGGCGCTCAAGCGCTACCGCGTGCCCGAGAATGAGGCAGCATTGCTTGCGGACCGGGCTGCGCCGGCGTGGGTCTTCCTGACCGGAATGAAGCTGAATCTCTCTTCGACCGGCTTACGGAACCCGGACGGAAGCTGGAAAGGTACGAAGTGAGTCAGACTCTGCGGAGGTTGTTGTCAACTTCGGGCTCTCTGGCATATTGAAACCCTTAACCCCACATGATGTAGTGTAACCAGTGAGCGTCGGATTCGGCGTTCGCGATACAGTGAAAGGAATGGTCCCTGGCCACATCTGTATTGTCCAAGTCAGCTTCGACGAAGTCTGTTTTACCCAAGGTTGCCAAGCCGGCGCGTAAAACATCGACCAAAGCTGCAGCCTTGAAGGCGCAACCCGACGCCGACAAGACGCTGAGCCTGATCCTCTCCCGCCTCGACGACATGAAGGCGGAAGAGACGGTCACCATCGACCTTCGCGGCAAATCGGCCTACTCCGACTACATGATCGTCACCACCGGCCGGGCCAACCGGCACGTCGGCGCGATCGCGGAGAACGTCGCCAAAGGCCTCAAGGAAAACGGCATCAAGAACATCCACGTCGAGGGCTTGCCCAATTGCGACTGGGTGCTGATCGATTCCGGCGATGTGATCGTTCACGTGTTCAGACCCGAGGTCCGCGAGTTCTACAATCTCGAGAGATTGTACACGCAGGGCCCAGGGGCGGCGAAGGCGATCTAGAGGCTCTGGCCGATTTCGAATCGGCTGACGCGCATGCTAGCGTCGTGCGCGCGCAATTTGCGCGCGGTCTTGAAAACGCGACCTTGAAGCTATCATGCGTGTTGCTGTCATTGCGGTGGGCCGGCTGAAGCAGGGTCCCGAACGGGAGCTTGCCGACCGCTATTTCGAACGGTTCGACGAGGTCGGCCGAAAGCTCGGATTCCGCGAGCTCGCCATCCACGAATTGCCCGAAAGCCGCGCACGCGACACGGCGACGCGGATGGCCGAAGAGGCCGCGGCGATCTCCGCGCATATTCCCGAGAAATCGATCCTGGTGGCGCTGGACGAGCGCGGCCAGAATCTGGATTCCACCGTATTCGCACGGCGTCTCGGCCGCTGGCGCGACGAGGGGGCCGGTCATACTATCTTCATGATCGGAGGGGCGGACGGACTTTCGCCCGAATTGCGCCGTAAGGCTAAGCTCGCGATCGCGTTCGGCTCTGCGACCTGGCCGCATCAAATGGTCCGCGTCATGCTTCTGGAACAGCTTTATCGGGCCGCCACCATTCTGGCCGGCCACCCCTATCACCGCGCATGATGCGCGCTACAACGAGCACCTTTGCCTAAAGCGATGCGAGCGCCGATTCTCAACCTGCTGCTGATCGCCGGCGTGACTGGCGCAAGCCTCGCGCAAGCTCAGACGCAAGGTCAAACAATTGCGCCGCAGGCTGCGGCCATCTCGCCCGATGCGATCAAGCAGCGCGAGCAGGAGCTCGAGGCCGCCCGCGCAAGCAAGAAGAACGCGGAGGAAGCGCAGGCCAAGCTCAAGACCGAGATCACCTCGCTCGGCCAGGACCGCACCCAGCTCAATCAGCAATTGATCGACACCGCCGCCAATGTGCGCACCGTCGAGACCAAGATCGACGAAGCCGAAGCGCGGCTGCGTTCGCTGAACGGCCGCGAGCAGGCGATGCGCAGCTCGCTCGATTCGCGCCGCGCCGACATCGTCGAGGTGCTGGCGGCCTTGCAGCGCGCCGGAAGGCGGTCGCCGCCGGCGCTGCTGGTGCGGCCCGAGGACGCGCTGCAATCGCTGCGCACGGCGATGCTGCTCGGCGCCGTCGTGCCGGAATTGCGCGGCCGCGCCGAGAAGATCGCGGGCGAGCTCGGCGAGCTCGTGTCCTTGCGCAAGACCATCGCGACCGAGCGCGACCAGCTCGCCTCCGACCGCGACAAGGTCCGCAACGACCAGACCCGGCTCACCGCCTTGGTTGACGAGCGGCAGCGCCAGCAGGCGTCGCGTGAAAAGGACCTGGACGCCGAGAACTCGCGCGCCATCACGCTCTCAAGGCAGGTCGGCGATCTCCAGGGGCTGATCGCCAAGATGGAGCAGGAGCTGCAAAGCGCCGCCAAGGCAGCCGAGAAGGCAGCTGAGGCCGCAAAGCAGGCCGAGGCAAAGGCCGCCGCCAACGCCAAACCCGGCCCCGGCGCTTTCAAGGACCGGTCCCGGACCACCCCCGCGATGGCCTTCGCCGCCGCCAAAGGCCTCCTGCCTCTTCCGGTTAACGGTAACAAGATCAGGGATTTTGGCGGTTCCGACGGGCTCGGCGGGGTTCAAAAGGGCATTTCGCTGGCAAGTAAGCCCGGCTCCCAGGTCACGACGCCGTGTGACGGCTGGGTGGTCTATGCCGGCCCGTTCCGCAGCTATGGACAACTCTTGATCCTCAATGCCGGGGGCGGGTATCATGTCCTGATCGCCGGGATGGAGCGCATTTCGGTAAACATCGGACAGTTTGTCCTCACGGGGGAGCCTGTCGCGTCCATGGGGTCGACCTCTCAAGTCGCCTCCATTCTCGCCACGAACGCGAGTCAACCTGTGCTGTATGTCGAGTTCCGCAAAGACGGCACTCCAATCGATCCAGGCCCATGGTGGGCCGCAAATGAAGGCGAGAAGGTTCGCGGATGATGCGCAAGACTTCAGTTATCCTCCTCAGCGCGGCCACCGGTGCGGCGCTGACGCTGTTCGTGACCCAGCCGCGCGCGGTCTTCATGGGCTCCAGCGCACGGGCCGCCACCGCGGACACCTATCGCCAGCTCAACCTTTTCGGCGACGTCTTCGAGCGCGTGCGCTCGGACTATGTCGAGAAGCCCGACGACACCAAGCTGATCGAATCAGCCATCAGCGGCATGCTCACCGGGCTCGATCCGCATTCGAGCTACATGGACGCCAAGAGCTTCCGCGACATGCAGGTGCAGACCCGCGGTGAGTTCGGCGGCCTCGGCATCGAAGTCACGATGGAAGACGGCCTGATCAAGGTGGTCTCGCCGATCGACGACACGCCTGCCTCGCGCGCCGGCGTCATGGCCAACGACATCATCACCAGTCTCGACGACGAAGCGGTGCAGGGCCTGACCCTGAACCAGGCGGTCGAGAAGATGCGCGGCCCGGTCAACACCAAGATCAAGCTCAAGATCATCCGCAAGGGCCAGGACAATCCGATCGACGTCACGCTGGTGCGCGACAACATCCGCGTCCGCTCGGTGCGCGCCCGCATCGAGGCCGACGACATCGCCTATATCCGCATCACCACCTTCAACGAGCAGACCACCGAAGGCCTGAAGCGCGAGGTCGCCAACCTCTCGAATCAGATCGGCGACAAGCTGAAGGGCTACGTCATCGACCTCCGCAACAATCCGGGCGGCCTGCTCGAGGAAGCGGTCACCGTCTCCGACTCCTTCCTGGAGAAGGGCGAAATCGTCTCAACCCGCGGTCGCAACGCCGATGAGACCCAGCGCCGTACCGCGCATGCGGGCGACCTCACCAAGGGCAAGCCGGTCATCGTGCTGGTCAATGGCGGCTCGGCCTCGGCGTCGGAGATCGTCGCCGGCGCGCTGCAGGACCACAAGCGCGCGACCATCGTCGGCACGCGCTCGTTCGGCAAGGGCTCGGTGCAGACCATCATTCCGCTCGGCTCGGGCAACGGCGCGCTGCGTCTGACCACGGCGCGCTACTACACGCCGTCGGGCAAGTCGATCCAGGCCAAGGGCATCGTGCCCGACATCGAAGTGCTGCAGGACGTGCCGGACGAGCTGAAGTCGCGCACCGACACCAAGGGCGAGGCTTCGCTGCGCGGCCATCTCAAGAACGACGGCGACGAGAAGACCGGGTCGCAGTCCTACGTGCCGCCGGACGCCAAGGATGACAAGGCGCTCAAGCTCGCCGACGATTTGCTTCATGGCATCAAGAACAGCGCCTCCGCGGCGCCCACGCCGGGCGGCGACAACAAGACCACGACCGACAAGCCCAAAGCGGCAAACTAGGTCGGCGCATCGCGATCTGACGGAAAGGGCGGCTCACGGAGCCGCCCTTTTTGCTTGGAACGCCAGACACCCCCGGCCTATCCCGGCCTGCCGCCGCTTGACCCCGCCGTGGTATCGTCATGGGTGAGTGATTCGGGATCGCGCATGACTGAAACGGCCGATGATCTGAGCGCCCCGCTCGGACAGGATAAGCCGCGCCGCAAACACCGGCGGCGGCTGCCGTTCACGGCCATGCAGGCGCTTGCGATCCTGCTCGGCCTATTCCTGGTCGCTTTTGCCGGCTTCGCGATCTTCAACAAGGATCCGCTCGGTGGCGAGCCGATGACGCGGCTCGCGATCCGCGAGCCCCAAGCCACGGACAAGGCCAGCGACGAGAAGCCGGCCGCTTCCGGCCACGGCCAGGAAAGCAAACAGGAAAGCAAGCACGAGACCACGGAAGCGCCGAAGCAGGCGGGCGAGCAGAAGACCGTCACCATGATCGACGGTTCCACCGGCACGCGCCAGGACGTGGTGATCGGCGGCAGCGATCCCGCCGACAAGGGCGGAGCGGCCTCCGCACCGCCGCCCGTCATGACCGGGATCGACCCAAAACTCCTTGAGAAATCACGCTACGGCATGATCCCCGTGGTTGCCGGGGATCTGAAACCGTTCAACGTCTATGCGGCGGATGCCGACCGCGCCAAGGCCGCCAAGATGCCCGTGGTTGCGATCCTGATTGGCGGCCTCGGCGTCGGCGCAGCCAAGACCACCGATGCCATCATGAGGCTGCCGGCGGCGGTGACGCTGGCCTTCACGCCTTATGGTTCCGATCCAGGAAAACTCGCCGAGCGGGCCCGGGCCCAGCGCCACGAGATCTTCCTCCAGATCCCGATGGAGCCCTACGACTTCCCCGACAACGATCCGGGACCGCAGACGCTGCTGACCTCGCTGAGTGCCGACCAGAACATGGACCGCCTGTACTGGCATCTGAGCCGGATGCAGGGCTATGCCGGCCTCACCAATTTCATGGGCGCCCGCTTCATCGCCACAGAGCCGGCGATGCAGCCGATCATCCGCGAGGCGGCCAAACGTGGCCTCGGCTTCTTCGACGACGGTTCCTCGCCCCGCAGCATCGCGCCCCAGGCCGCGGCAAGCCAGGCGATGCCGTTCGGCAGGGGTGACATCGCGATCGACGTCGTGCCGACCCCGGCCGAGATCGACCGCGCCCTGAACAAGCTCGAAGCGGCGGCGCGCGAGCGCGGCGCGGCCGTGGGCACCGCCTCCGCCCTCCCGGTCTCGATCGAGCGCATCGGCGCCTGGACCAAGACATTGAGCGACCGAGGTATCCTTTTGGTGCCATTGACAACCGCGATGCTGAAATCAAAATCCAGCTAAATCAACGGATTGGTACGGCGCGGGTCCTGCGGGGCCGGATCAAGCCTTACCGACAGCATGCGAGAGGCCTGGCGGAATGGCGCGTTACGAGGATCTGCCCTACCGGACCTGCGTCGGCGTGATGCTGATCAACAAGCAAGGCCTGGTGTTCATCGGCCGCCGCGCCGGCGGCATCGAGCATGTCGACGACACCCATGTCTGGCAGATGCCGCAGGGTGGCGTCGATCCCGGCGAGGACAATTGGGACGCCGCCAGGCGCGAGCTCTACGAGGAGACCAGCGTGCGCTCGGTCGAGCGGCTCGGCGAGGTTCCGGACTGGCTCACTTACGACATTCCGCGCACTGTTGCGGGCCGCGCCTGGAAGGGTCGCTATCGCGGCCAGCGCCAGAAATGGTTCGCGGTCCGCTTCACCGGCAAGGACAGCGAGATCAACGTCGAAAAGCCCGGCGGCGGTCACAAGGCCGAGTTCGTGAACTGGCGCTGGGAGCCGATGAAGAACCTGACCGGGCTGATCGTCCCATTCAAGCGCCCGGTCTATGAGCGCGTAGTGAAGGAATTTTCCGCGCTGGCGGAGGATTAGTTCAAGTCGCCATTCCAGGTTGATGCTAATGCATCGCCTGGAATGACGACGAGAGATCCGCACGTGACCGATCAAAAGCCTTATCGCCCGAACGTGGGTATCGCGCTGTTCAATGCCGACGGCCGGGTGCTGATCGGGCATCGCTTCAAGGGCGACGGACCCGAGATCGTCCTGCCGGGCCTCGATTGGCAGATGCCGCAAGGCGGCGTCGACGAAGGCGAGGACCTGCGCGATGCGGCCCTGCGCGAGCTCTGGGAAGAGACCAGCGTCAAGAGCGCAACCTATCTCGGCGAGACCGACTGGCTGACTTACGAATTCCCGCCTTACGATGGACCGCAGACGCATCGGCTGGCGAAATTCCGCGGGCAGCGCCAAAAATGGTTCGCCCTGCGCTTCACCGGCAAGGATGACGAGATCGATCCGTTGACACCGCGCAACGACCAGCCCGCGGAGTTCGACGCCTGGCGCTGGGAGCGGCTCGACCGTGTCCCCGATGTCGTGGTCCCGTTCCGCCGCGAGGTCTACCGCGCGGTGGCCCAACAGTTTGCGCCCTTCGCAAACTAAAAAACGCGAGAACAAGCCGGTGTCGTTGCAGAGCGCATTCCAGCGTTTAGGACGGGCATGGGTGACCGCACCACCAGCCACGGGTTCGCTCAGCCTCTCCCGCTTGCGGGAGAGGTCGGCGCGAAGTGCCGGGTGAGGGCTTTCTCCGTTTAGGGACTGTGTCTTTGCAGATGCACCCTCTCCCCAGCCCTCCCCCCGCGAGGGAGGGAGCGCATCTCGCAAGCGTTAACGATCGGGCCTAATCAGCACACGCCTAATTCACCGGTCCCACCGTAAACGGGCCGATCGCGATGACGTGGCAATCGCTGTCGCGCCTGGCGCAGTCGGCGAGCGCGGAATTGACGGCGGTCTGCTCGTCCGCGGCCTTCAGGCCGAGGCCCGGCCGGCCCGCGGTGCCGACCGCGACTGCGTTCCAGCCCATGCCATCGGCGAGCTTGCGCACGACCTCGTCGCGCGCATCTGTGGCGATCGAGGCATTGGACGCCGCATGGAAGAAGCCGGTGATCCTCAGCAGGGTCGGGATCGGCACGACGAAATTCTCGTCGACCGCAACGACCATGCAGGCGACGCCGGCGATCGCGCCGCACGATTCCAGGGAGCGCCGCGCAGCGTCGTCGGCGGATGATGCGCCCATCACCATGAAATATTGACCGCCCGGGCCGAGCGCGACCGAGCGGGATTTCGCCGCGGGGACGAACATGTTCTCGAGCCGGACTTTTGCGGGATCGCGCACCATCGGAAAGTCCTTTGGGACGAAGGCGCGCTCGGTCATTGGATCGTGCCGGATAAAGGGCTGCGGCGGCATCGGCGGCTTGCCGTGCGTGTAGACGACATTGTTGCCGACCGCATAGAGCTCGCAGGGCCGCGGCGACTGCGCGGCATCCGCCCGCTTCTGACACTGATCGAGCGCAGCGTTGCGCGCGGCTTCCTCGTTTGGCTGATTGAGCGCGGAGCCGGTGATACCGCCGACGTTCAGCGCAAAGGCCTTGTAGTCGCCGGCGACGGAATATTCGCCACCGAGGTAGCCGCGGATACGCTCGCCGATGAAGGGCACGCTGTCGGCAGGAAACTTGCCGACCATCGGCGAGGCGGATGGTGCCGGCATGGGCATCGGGCCTGATGCTGGGCCTGGCGCGATCGCTGCGATCGCCGGCGCCTTTGTGGTCTCGAGCTTGGTGAAATAGAGAAAGCCGCCGACAGCAATCGCGACGACGGAGACGACACCGACCACCAGCGGCCACATCCAGTTCAGCGCGGGTGCTACTTTCGCCACCTTCTTGATCTGCGGCGTTGCGTAACTGCCGTCCACGCGCCGCATCGCCACCATGTAGGCGTGCACGGGCGTCGGGATGTTTTTGACCTCCTGCGCGCCGATATCGGCGAATTGCACTGACAGCTTGTTGGCGACCTGCTCGTGTACGGCGCGGGAGACGCAGATGCCACCGACCTCGGCGAGGCCTTCAAGCCGGGCGGCGATATTGACGCCGTCACCGAGCAGATCGCCGTCGCGCTCGACCACGTCGCCGATGGTGATGCCGATGCGGAACGACATCTGCCGGCTCGGCGGATAGGCCATGTTGCGGGTTCGCAGCGATTCCTGGATGTCGATCGCGCAGCGCACCGCATCAACTGCGCTTGGAAATTCCGCGAGCACGGCGTCGCCTGCGGTGTTGAAGATGCGTCCGCCGGCCTTCGCGATGAAATCGTCGACGACCTCACGATAGGAGGCCATACGCCGCAGCGTCTCCTCCTCGTCTTCCGCGACCAGCCTTGAGTAACCGGCAATATCGGCCGCGAAAATCGCTGCGATCTTGCGTTTCATCTGCTGCCCGCCCCGAAACAAAATTCGCCAGCGCAGAATGCCGCTATCGGCGGCGCGGTGCAACAAAGTTTCAGCGCCCGCCACTTCCGTGACGAGCGCTGAACTTATTCAGGAATTTGTAGCTTGAGCCCCGGTGCGATGCGCCGGGGCTTAGTGCATAGCCGTGCTGTTGAGCTGCTGCTGGATGCTCTTGAAGTGGTCGAGCCGCGCGATGGCCTGATCGAGCTCGCTGCCTTCGTGCTCCTTCAACCCTTCTTCCATCTCCGAGACGGTCGCGGCGAACTGAGCACGGTCGAGCTCGGCCAGCGACGTCGCGACGTCGGCGAGCACGGTGAGGCCCTTTTCGGAGACTTCGGCGAGACCGCCGAGCACGATGATCTTCTCGTGCTTGCCGCCGGTGGTGATGGTGAGAATGCCGGGCCGGATCGCAGCCACGACCGGCGCATGTCCCGCCAGCACGCCGAAATCACCCTCGACGCCGGGGATGTCGACCTGGTCGACCTCGCCCGAGAATGCGAGCTTTTCCGGCGAGACGAGATCGAAGTGGAAGGTGGCCATGGGAAACCTGCGAATGGTGAGTAGCGAATAGCGAATGGAGCGGGAGCAGCGAGACCATTCGCTACTCCCTACTCGCCGTTCGCAGCTTAGGCCGCCTCGGCCGCCAGCTTCTTGCCCTTCTCGAGCGCCTCTTCGATGGTGCCGACCATGTAGAAGGCGGCCTCCGGGAGGTGGTCATACTTGCCTTCGCAGAGACCGCGGAAGCCCTTGATGGTGTCCGCGAGGTCGACGAACTTGCCGGGCGCGCCGGTGAAGATTTCGGCGACGTGGAACGGCTGCGACAGGAAGCGCTCGATCTTGCGGGCGCGGGCCACCGTCAGCTTGTCCTCTTCCGAAAGCTCGTCCATGCCGAGGATGGCGATGATGTCCTGGAGCGACTTGTAGCGCTGCAGCACCTGCTGGACCATGCGCGCGGTCGTATAGTGCTCTTCGCCGACGATATTCGCCTGCAGCATGCGCGAGGTCGAGTCGAGCGGATCGACCGCCGGATAGATGCCCTTTTCCGAGATCGCACGGTTCAGCACCGTGGTGGCGTCCAAATGTGCGAACGACGTCGCCGGCGCCGGGTCGGTCAAGTCGTCAGCCGGCACGTAGATCGCCTGCACCGAGGTGATCGAGCCCTTGTTTGTGGTGGTGATGCGCTCCTGCAGCGCGCCCATGTCGGTTGCCAACGTCGGCTGATAGCCCACGGCGCTGGGAATACGGCCGAGCAACGCCGACACTTCCGAGCCCGCCTGAGTGAAGCGGAAGATATTGTCGATGAAGAACAGCACGTCCTGGCCCTGGTCGCGGAAGTGCTCGGCGACTGTCAGGCCGGACAGCGCGACGCGCATGCGGGCACCGGGCGGCTCGTTCATCTGGCCGAACACCAGCGCGCATTTCGACTTCACGCTCGGGTCGGGATTGTGCGGGTCGGCGTTGACCTTGGATTCGATGAACTCGTGATAGAGGTCGTTGCCTTCGCGGGTGCGCTCGCCGACGCCGGCGAACACCGAATTGCCGCCGTGCGCTTTGGCGACGTTGTTGATCAGCTCCTGAATGAGCACGGTCTTACCGACGCCCGCGCCGCCGAACAGGCCGATCTTGCCGCCCTTGGCGTAAGGCGCGAGCAAGTCGACGACCTTGATGCCGGTGACGAGAATCTCGGCCTCGGTGGCCTGGTCGGTGTAGGTCGGCGCTTCCTGGTGGATGGCGCGCTTGCCTTCGGACGGGATCGGGCCCGCTTCGTCGATCGGCTCGCCGATGACGTTCATGATGCGGCCGAGCGTGCCGGCGCCCACCGGAACCTCGATCGGTTGGCCGGTGTCGGTCACTTCCTGGCCGCGCACCAGACCTTCGGTCACGTCCATCGCGATCGTGCGCACGGTGGACTCACCGAGATGCTGCGCGACTTCCAACACGAGGCGGATGCTGCCGTTCCTGGTTTCCAGCGAATTGAGAATGGCCGGCAGGTGGCCCTCGAACTGAACGTCGACGACGGCGCCCATGACCTGGGTGACGCGACCGACCTGGTTAGCTGCTGTGGCCATGATTAGCTCTCCTTCGAAATTCTTTACTTGAACGACCGTCGTTTGGTTCGTGCGTCAGACCGCCTCGGCGCCGGAGATGATCTCGATCAGCTCCTTGGTGATCTGGGCTTGACGGGTTCGGTTATAGATCTGGGTTTGCTTGCGGATCATTTCGCCGGCATTGCGGGTGGCATTGTCCATCGAGCTCATCTGCGCGCCGTAGAACGAAGCGTTGTTTTCCAAGAGCGCGCGGAAGATCTGCACGGCGATATTGCGCGGCAACAGGCCGGAGAGAAGTTCGTCCTCCTCCGGCTCGTAGTCGTAGGACGTCGACGGCGCGTTCGCCGCCTTTGCTTCCACAGTCAGCGGAATGATCTGCTGCGCGGTCGGGATTTGCGCAATCACCGACTTGAACTGCGAGTAGAACAGCGTGCAGACGTCGAACTCGCCGGCGTCGAAACGCGCCAGAACCTTCTTCGCGATGTCCTCGGCGTTGACGAAGCCAAGCTGGCGAACGCTGCGCAAATCGAGGTGCTCGACGATCTGCTTGTCGAACAGGCGGCGGAGCTGCTCATAACCCTTGCGGCCGACGCAGAAGAATTTGACTTCCTTGCCCTGCGCAATCAGCGCCTGTGCGCGCTCGCGCGCGAGGCGCACGATCGAGGAGTTGAAAGCGCCGGACAGGCCGCGCTCGCCGGTGCAGACCAGCAGCAGGTGAATCTGATCCTTGCCGGTGCCGGCCAGCAGCGTCGGCGCGCCGGGCGAGCCCGCAGCGGCGCTGGCGATGTTGGAGATCACCGCGCTCATCTTGTCGGCATAGGGCCGTGCCGCCTCGGCCGCTTGCTGGGCGCGGCGCAATCTGGACGCGGCGACCATCTGCATGGCCTTGGTGATCTTCTGCGTCGCCTTGGTCGAGGCGATGCGAACCCGCATGTCTTTAAGTGAGGCCATTCTTCGTTCACCCCGACGGTCCGATCTCTTGCGATCAGACCGTTAGCCTGTCCCTGTCGTCATGCCCGGGCTAGTCCCGGGCATCCACGTCTTCGTCGCCATGCGATGAGGCACGGACGGCCGGGACAAGAAGCCCGGCCATGCGACGGCTATCTTATGCAAAGCTCTTGGCGAAGCCTTCGACCACCGACTTCAGCTTGGCAGCACTGTCGTCGGAGAGATCGCGGCTGTCGCGGATCGCATTGAGGATCTCGACGTTCTTGCCGCGCAGCAACGACAACAGGCCGTCCTCGAACGCGCGCACCTTGTTGACCGGGAGCGGATCGAGATAGCCGTTGGTGCCGGCCCAGATCACGCAGACCTGCTCTTCCATCTTCAGCGGCGCGAACTGCGGCTGCTTCAGGAGTTCGGTCAGGCGCGAACCGCGGTTGAGCAGGCGCTGGGTCGAGGCGTCGAGGTCGGAGCCGAACTGCGCGAACGCCGCCATTTCGCGGTACTGCGCGAGCTCACCCTTGATCTTGCCGGCGACCTTCTTGGTGGCCTTGGTCTGCGCCGAGGAGCCGACGCGCGACACCGACAGACCGACGTTCACGGCAGGACGGATGCCCTGGAAGAACAGGTCGGTTTCCAGGAAGATCTGGCCGTCGGTGATCGAGATGACGTTGGTCGGAATGTAGGCCGACACGTCGTTGGCCTGGGTTTCGATGACCGGCAGCGCCGTCAGCGAGCCGGAGCCCTGGTCCTTGTTCAGCTTCGCCGCGCGCTCGAGCAGGCGGGAGTGCAGATAGAACACGTCACCAGGATAGGCTTCGCGGCCCGGCGGGCGGCGCAGCAGCAGCGACATCTGGCGGTAGGCGACGGCCTGCTTGGACAGATCGTCATAGATGATGACGGCGTGCATGCCGTTGTCGCGGAAGTACTCGCCCATGGTGCAGCCGGTGAACGGCGCGATGTACTGCATCGGCGCCGGATCGGAAGCGGTGGCGGCGACGATGATCGAGTATTCGAGCGCGCCCTGCTCTTCCAGCACCTTCACGAACTGGGCAACGGTCGAACGCTTCTGGCCGATCGCGACATAGACGCAATATAGCTTGATGTTCTCGTCCGGCTGCGCGTTGAGCGGCTTCTGGTTGAGGATGGTGTCGAGCGCGATCGCGGTCTTGCCGGTCTGACGGTCGCCGATGATCAGCTCGCGCTGGCCGCGGCCGATCGGGATCAGGGCGTCGATCGCCTTGAGGCCGGTCGCCATCGGCTCGTTCACCGACTTGCGCGGAATGATGCCGGGCGCCTTGACGTCGACGCGCATGCGCTTGTCGGCCTGGATCGGGCCCTTGCCGTCGATCGGGTTGCCGAGCGCGTCGACGACGCGGCCGAGCAGGCCCTTGCCGACCGGCGCGTCCACGATGGCGCGGGTGCGCTTGACGGTCTGGCCTTCCTTGATCTCACGGTCGGCGCCGAAAATAACGATACCGACGTTGTCGGTTTCGAGGTTCAGCGCCATGCCGCGGGTGCCGTTCTCGAACTCGACCATTTCACCGGCCTGGACGTTGTCCAGACCGAAGACGCGAGCGATACCGTCACCGACGGACAGCACCTGTCCGACTTCGGAGACTTCAGCTTCCTGGCCGAAATTCTTGATCTGGTCCTTGAGGATCGCGGAAATTTCCGCGGCGCGGATGTCCATCAGCCTGCCTCTTTCATCGCGTGCTTGATCGAATTGAGTTTGGTGCGAAGCGAACTATCGATCATACGGCTGCCAAGCTTGACCACGAGGCCACCGATGATCGAGGGGTCGACTTTCACGTTGAGCGCGACGTCCTTGCCGGTCACCGACTTCAGGGCAACCTTGAGGGCGTCGAGATTCTTGTTCGAGAGCGCTTCCGCCACGGTGACGTCGGCCGTTACCTCGCCCTTGAACCTGGCGACGAGGGCGCGGTAGGCGCGGATGACGTCAGCCACCGCGAACAGGCGGCGGTTGGCGGTCAGAACCTTGAGGAAATTGGCGGAGATGCCGGCGATGCCGGCCTTGTCCAGCACGGCCGAGAGGGCCCTGGACTGCGTTTCGGCCGCAAACACCGGGCTGCGGACGAGGCGCGTCAGATCGGCGCTTTCGTTCAGCAAGCCCTCGAATTTGTCGAGATCGGCTTTGACCTCGTCGACCACTTTCTGGTCGCGGGCCAGTTCAAACAAGGCCGTTGCATAACGACCCGACACACCGGAAACGGACGTATCTTCTGCAGCCACAGACGCGCTCTTTTTGCTGTCAAACTCGCAAGGGAAAAACCGTCGCCACAAAGCGGCGCCAAGCGATCCAAGCCCTTGGAATTCAAGCGGGACTTCGATTTTCGACCCCGCACGGTACGTGCCGGGCTCGTTAAAATCGCGGCTTTGCTAACATAGCAGGCGCGCACGTGCAACATGACGCCAAATTAAAGGCACGACGTTCTTTCGCCAGTCCGTCGCAGTCCAAGACGACGCAACGACGACCTGCCACCTGACGGAATTGTCGCGCGCTCGGCGCCGATGCCCGCCCGTTGGTTCCTGCCCTCAGCGCATAGCGGCCATGAACACGGATCGCTGAGGCGTGATTCCCGGCCGCCGGCTTCACTCGCCGAATACTTACCCAATTCTAAACGCCGAAAGCGATGACTTCAGTTTGCAGTACTTGCAAGTAATTATGAGGTTAACAGACCGTTAAAACGAAATATTACGGAACATCAGCTGAATACCGGTCGAGAGTAACAAGATGTTTCATAAGGACACAGAACGGAATTACTGCCCAATTCACGCCTCATTAGGAATCGAAACGCGATCCCGCTCGCAAACTTACGAGGGCTCCACTTGCCACATATGCGGCAATACTAGCTTAGGGACCATTAAATGCTGACTTTGAAGACGCTGGGCTCTATGACCCGGCCGCGTACGGCGATCGCTTTTGTTGCCGCAACACTCCTCGTCGGTGGAACCGCCACCGAAGCTTCCGCCAAATCCCGGCATCACCATCGGTATTCTCACCATCATCACCGCCATCACGCCCAGAACGATGCCAACGCGACCACCGATTGGCGTAACGCCAATGCGTCGATGACGCCATCGCAGGGCACCGGACGTTCCTTCTCCGGCATGGCTTCGTTCTACGGCAACGAGTCCGGCAGCAAGACCGCCTCGGGCCAGCGCTTCAACCAGAACGCCATGACCGCGGCGCACCGTTCGCTGCCGTTCGGCACCAAGCTGCGCGTCACCCACGGCGGCTCGAGCGTCATCGTCACCATCAACGACCGTGGTCCGTTCATTCGCGGCCGTGTCCTTGATCTCTCCACGGGCGCTGCCCGGGCCATCGGCCTCACCGGTGCCGGCGTCGGCCGCGTCACCGCGGAAGTCGTCTCCTAGGGCGCGACAGCGCCTCACCGCACAAGTGCAGTTCCCGTCATCGTCCGCATGGACGTGTGAGCAGCGGGATCAGCGCGGGTGAAACAAGCCCGCCGTCTTGGGGGACGGCGGGCTTGTTTTATCCCTTTTGTCATTGCGAGGAGCGCAGCGACGAAGCAATCCAGACTGCCTCCGTGGAGGGATTCTGGATTGCTCACATGGGGATTTGGTGTGTCAAGGCGGATGTTCCGCTTTTTGTTTGATTGCTGCCAGCTTTTCGTCCCGACCGCTGGGT
>NZ_JBEPQT010000045.1:0-29667 GCF_040547985.1 Bradyrhizobium sp. LB14.3 | reverse complement strand
CTCGATCTGAAGCGGCGCGGGCTCGACGTGGCGCCGCAGCTTACCATCGCCGATGGCGCACTCGGGTTCTGGAAGGCGGCCGGCGAGGTCTGGCCGAAAACGCGCGAGCAGCGCTGCTGGGTGCACAAGACCGCCAACGTGCTCGCCAAGTTGCCGAAGAGCCAGCAGCCGAAGGCCAAACGCGCGTTGCAGGAGATCTGGATGGCTGAAACGAAGCTCGCCGCCGAGCTGGCGTTCGACGCCTTCATCGAGAGCTACGCGCTGAAGTACGAGAAGGCCGCCGATTGCCTAAGCAAGGATCGAGACACGCTACTGGCGTTCTACGACTTCCCGGCCGAGCACTGGAAACACATGCGGACGACAAACCCCATCGAAAGCACCTTCGCCACCGTTCGCCACCGCACCATCCGATCGAAGGGCTGCCTGTCCAACAAGACGGCACTCGCGATGGTCTTCAAACTGCTCGAGGCCGCGCAGAGAAGCTGGCGTCGTCTCGATGGCCACAACCAGTTGCCAAAACTCGTTGTCGGTGTGACATTCCATGATGGGATCGAGGTCATCGCCAAGCCGACCGACCGTCAGCCCATAACCGCCGCCGCCTGACCGGCTCCGGCCGTCACCAAAACTTGGCGATAGCTCGCTTGTGATTGACAAGAGCACTGAGGATCGGATTCGCGCCCGCCCAAAAAAGGCAGAGTGCCTACATTTGATCGCTTATGTTTGCTGTCTGTCGGACATTCGGACGATACCCTTGGCCATCCGCAGACAAATGCGATCCCGAGTTGCGGTTCGTCTCGCGCCCTATGGAGAGCAAAGAGTGATTAATGACGCGGAGCGCCGTTCGTGCACGAAGCACAACCGGAAGGCGCCATTTCCCAAACACGACACCCTAAACCGACTTTAAGCTGAGCGGCATCATCAGTCCGCCGGCCCCTCGTTCAGTCGCGGGCGTTCGCCTCCGGGAGGAACATTGGTTGCTCCGGGATCAGTCCGAGCTCCTACGGGTCACCGCAACCCGCCGGCTCTTCATTGAGCGTTCCCGCTCGTTCTCTCATGACACTATCGAGTTGGTGAGGTTGCACGTGGTCAGGGGAAGAGACCTCTGGTTCGCTTTGCGTTTTGCACTACGTCAATACCGATGGCCGTGGCTGCCATTCGGGTTGAAATCCCATCGCGTTTCGCGCGTACCATAGTTTGCTGGAACGACCGTTCAAGGATCCGGTAGAGACGATCGAATACCTCCGCTTGCTCCCAAAACAGTCGTTGCAGGTCCTGCACCCATTCGAAGTAGCTGACGATGACGCCTCCCGCATTGCAAAGGATATCAGGCAACACGAAAATCTCATCGCCTCGTGCGTGCAAGATTGCATCAGCTTCCGGCGTCGTTGGACCGTTTGCTCCTTCGGCTAGAACCCGACACTTGAGTTGTGCGGCATTTCGGCCCGTAATGACCTGTTCGAGTGCAGCCGGTATGAGGACGTCGCACTTTTGGACCAGCATCTCCCAGGGTTCGATGAGGCTCTGAGAGGAAAAGCCAGCAAGATGGCCGTGCTCGGAAGTATGACTGTGTAGCGCCCAAACGTCCAAACCGGCGGGATCATAATAGGCGGCCGTGTGATCGCTAACACCGATGATTTTGAGACCTCTTTCAGCCAACGCATAGGCTGCTATCGATCCAACGTTGCCGAACCCTTGCACGATGGCGGTTGCGCCATCGGCTCGAATCCCGAGACTCTCGAGCACGCGACCAACGAGATAAGCGACACCGCGGCCTGTTGCCTCGCGTCGGCCGAGTGTACCTCCTGCCGATACGGGTTTTCCGGTGACAATTTCGTTGATCGTCTTCCCCTGATACATGGAATAAGTGTCCATAAACCAGGCCATGACTTGCTCGTTGGTGCCCATATCGGGGGCCATGACGTCGGTATGCGGACCAACAAAAGGTATCATCTCCTGCATATAGCGTCGCGATAGAGATTCGAGTTCGCGCGGCGACAGGGCATAAGGATCAACGGTAATCCCCCCCTTTGCTCCGCCATAAGGAAGGCCTGCTAGCGCGCATTTCCAGCTCATCCAAATGGCTAGAGCGGCGACCTCCCCAATATCGACGGACGGCGCAAATCGCGTTCCGCCCTTCGTCGGCCCAAGCGTGAGGTGATGCTGTACCCGGTACCCCTGAAACACCTCTGTACGGCCGTCATCCCTGTGAATTGGGCATGATACGGCGATTGCGCGCTTCGGATAGAGCAGTCGACCTCTGTCCATTTCGGGTATCTGCAGGTGATCGGCGACATGCTCGAATTGCTGCTTGGCCATTTCGAACACTGGGCCAGTGTAGATCGATTTGTTCATGGGCATTGATCAAAGCGGTTTCGGCGAGACGCCGGTGGGATAAATCAGCGGCCGTAGGAAGGGGCGGCTCCTAAAAGGGCGGCCAGGACGTCCGCCGCGGGGGAACTTGACGACGAACGTGTTCGGAAGTTGCAAGGTCGTGGCGTTTGGCACGAGGCGGAGGCGCGGCCGCGCGTAACGTCAGGAGTTATCCAGATGGTGGGGGCGCCCTCACAGCGCCGAAGCCGCAGCCGCCTCAACTGCGTTTCACGGTGCTAGCGCCGCAGCCTTAGATGAAGACGAGGACGGACCCGCTCCTCCACTGCACCAATAAGTCGGATGATCGATCGGCGAATCAGGCATGGGGTGCCCTCGTCTGCAGCATGGGTCTTCGGGCGCACTAAAATCGCGAGGCGTCCCGCCTCGCTGCGACCGAACTCAGGTATTCAGTAAGTCCAGAATGTATTTAACGGCGAGCTCTGTGGTCGGAATGATGAGTTCATCTGAGGCGCCGAAAGTGGGCGTATGGACGGGCGATTCGTTGGACGTCGAGCGACTGCCGAACCAAAAATAAATGGAGGGTATGCAGGCTGAGTAAAAGCCGAAATCGTCGCTACCTGTTATTTCCTTACTGGCGTTGAAGCCATCCGGGCCGGCCGTGTCGTGAACGAGTTCGCGGAAGCGCCTCACCATCTCCGGATCGTTGACGACGGGGGGCTCACCCGAGCGGATGACGCACTCGGCTTGACCGCGGTGCGTCGCGGCGATGCCTTCGGCCACGTCCCGCACGCGCTGGCACAGTTGTCCTCGCCGTTCTGGGCTGCGAGTTCTGATCGTTCCCTCCATAACGACGGAAGGGCAAATGATGTTGGTCGCCTCGCCTCCGTGAATGGTACCGATCGTGATCACCGCCCCGTCATCGCCAGGCATCTCGCGCGACACCACTTTCTGCACTTCGTTGACGAAGGCAGCAGCGATCGCGATCGCGTCGACGCCCTTATGGGGCGCCGCGCCATGGGCCATCTTACCTGTTATGGCGAGCCTGAACTGATCGGCCGACTTAGTTACAGCTCCCTCGCGCGCGCCGAATTTGCCAGCGGGAATCTCGGGAGCGACGTGGAAGCCGACGGCGTGGTCGAAGCCTTCGAGCAATTTCTCGTCATGGACAGTGCGCCCCCCGAGCGGCTCGGCCTCCTCAGCTGGCTGGAAGAAGACGCGCACTTTACCGGCGAAGTTGTCGCGCAGGCGATGGAAGGCGAGTGCAGCCCCGAGCGCGATCGAGCCGTGCATGTCATGGCCGCAGGCATGCATAACACCCTTGACTTGGGATTGATAGGACAGGTCATCGCGTAGCTCCTGGATCGGCAGCGCGTCGATATCGCCGCGCACCGCGATGGAGCGCTTCGGGCCAGAGGCCTTGCCTTCAATATCGATATACAGGCCAGTCTTGTGGAAAGTAACGGTCTGATTGAGACCAAACTCCTGGAGTACGCGTCGAATTCGCTCCTGCGTTTTCCATTCGGCATTCGATAGTTCAGGGTCACGATGCATCGCATGCCGTAATTCGATCACTGCGTCGCGCTCGGAACCCGATAAAAAACTGTTACTGCGCTCACTCATTCCGTCTGCTCTCTTATTCGCGCCTTCCGGCCCTTGGATCCACGAAAGAAAAACCTAGCGTGTTGTGACGAAGGAAATTGACCGCTTTTAGCTCAGCCACGATTGTTTCGGCCAGTCATACCACATTTGGCGTTCGATTTCGCACTGCGCAGCTGCCGAAGTGAAACAGACCGTGATCTGGGAGAGTTCGGACGTTTTTCGAACAGCACTGAGGTGTACCACGGGCCTTCAAGGTAGCGAGGGCCCTCAAGGAACGGACGCCATCATCTGACGGCAGAGACCGACGACGTCATAGACGGGCAGCCTCGCGACACGGCGGATCGCGGGAGCAATGACCGGGAATGCAGCACATTCGAATAGGATGGCCGCGATCTGCGGGTGTGCATGGCGAAGTTGCGCAACGCAGCTGACCACATCTGCCTCGACGGCGGCCACGTCGGTTGGCGGCGCCGGGCGCTTTAGCTCGTCATGCCAAAACTTCCCGCCTTCAATGCCACCAATCACAACCCTCGCCCGCTCGTCCGGATCGGCAAGACTGAGGAGGTCGTCGCCACAAAAATTGGAGTCGTAGGTTAGGACAGCAAGTTTCGAGAGCGGCGGCAGCTGCCGAAGCAAAAAAGGCAGCAACAGCAGGCTAGACATGCCCACAGGCACCTTCACCGAGGCCGCCACTGCGGCTTGATGACGGACGGAGAAACCGCAAGTCGAGCTGATCGCGACTGCACCTCGCTCCACCAGGCGCCGCGCGGCGGCGATGAATGCCGGCTCGAGCCCAGGATCCCCGCGTACAACGTTCTCGACCCAAGCCCCCTCTACCGTTTCGTAGACCACAGGGAAGTCGAAGCTGGCTGGATTCAGCATCGAGCCACACGGCGGAGCCGGTGGCGTCGCGCCGGGTGGCACCCCGCGCTCGAGCTTGAGAATTCCCAATGCGCGTAAAGTTTCTGCCGTCATGGATCAAACCTACCTCGGTTCCGCCTCAAATCTCCACCTCAGAGACCGTCCAGCGAGCCGAATTTCTGCGGAAAGTGGGTTTAACGCGAACCTTCCCTGCGACTAGAGGCACGCTGTCTCAATCGACCAGTCGCTCGAAGCCTGAGCTTCTGGATCGGATCGATTAGAATAGGCGAGCGGCGTAACCATCAAAGGCAATCCGCCCCTCCTCCTCATCTGCCATGGCGAATTTGAGTTCGTTCGCCGCCTCCTTCGACCATTAGGCCGCCGTAGAGCCCACCTCATGTTTATAGGTGGGCCCGCGCTGTCCCGCCGGTCCTGCCTGTCTCTCAGACTCTTCGATTTCAAACAGGTGGGAGATGCATACACCGGGTGGATCGATTGGTAGTAGCCACCAGCAGAGAGCACGTCCACCGCGTTGTAATTTTCGGCTGCGCTCAACCGTCTCGCGCACTGTCCTTACGAGTCGGCGGTGGTCCAACCAGATCCACATAACACAATGAGCCTTTCGTTCCGAGTACCGTTGCTCCATGAACAATCCGCGCCAGGCGATCTTCCGCTTCTGCTGTGGTCAGCTTTCATATGCTCGATCAAAGAGCTATCGTTTTTCCGAGAACGCATTGTCTGCCGTGCGAGATTGGCCCCATTGCCAACTAGGCTGCTCGTCTCCCTAACCATCGCCGCGACAATTCCACCCAGTATGTCGATCCCACAGCGAGGATCTCGTCGTTGAAATCGTAACTGGTGTTGTGAAGAGCGCAGGGGCCCGGCCCGTGGCCTTGCTCGCGGTGCTCCCCATCTCCAGCTCCCAGCAATGCGAAGGCGCCGGGCCGCGCCTGTAGCATGTACGCGAAATCTTCTGAACCCATTGTCGGTACAACGTCTGCATCTACGTTAGCTTCGTCGACAATTGATTTCATTACGTCCGTCGCAAAGCGTGTTTCGGCCGACGTGTTCACCGTAGGTGGATAGCGGGCTATTATGAGCTCGGCTCTGCATTCCTGTGCGGCGGAAAGATTTGTAGCAATCGTTTGCATCCTGGACTCAATGAGGTCCAATGTCTTGTCGTTGAATGCTCTTATTGTGCCGGCAAGTCTGGCTGTATCTGGCACTATGTTTCTGGCCTCTCCCCCATTGAACTGAGTGACAGAAAGTACTGCTGCATCCATCGGGTTCTTGTTGCGGGTAATGATGCCCTGAAGCGCCATGACGATTTGTGAACCCGTCAAGATGGGGTCTTTTCCATCTTGTGGAAACGCGGCGTGTGCGCCGACCCCAATGATGCGAATGTCGAAGTTGGTGCATCCCGCCAGTATCGGACCAGGCCTAACGCCGAAGCTGTTTACGGGCAGGCCTGGCCAATTGTGCAAACCGAAGACAGCTTCGACGGGAAACTGTCTGAAGATACCCTCATCCACCATCACCTTCGCGCCCGATCCATTTTCCTCTGCTGGAGAGAAGATGAACACGATTGTGCCATCGAAATCTCGCGTGCGTGCCAAATGGCGGGCAGCACCCAACAACATCGCCATGTGCCCGTCATGACCGCAAGCATGCATCTTTCCAGGACATTGCGACCGGTGCGCGAACGTATTGAGCTCCTGCATAGGCAGTGCATCCATATCCGCACGTAATCCGATCGAGCGTTTCCCGTCGCCGGCGCGTAGCACTCCGACGACACCCGTGCGCCCGAGGCCACGGTGCACCTCGATCCCATATCCCTTCAATGTTCTGGCAATGAGATCCGACGTTTCGGTCTCCTCGAAAGCCAGCTCCGGATGAGCATGGAGCCAGCGTCGCAATGCCCTCGTTTCCTCTTCCGCAGCCGTTATGTCTGGTATGGCTTGCATTTCGAAACTCCGGCGAAGAGAGTTGCGCTTGTCGTGCTGGCAGGCATTTGTTTTTACCCGCAACGTTCGACCGCGAGTGAAGCCTGGCTAACTGTAGCGAATGCTAGAAGCGTGATTTGTGCGATCAACCGCATGGCGGCGCTCTAATCCAGCCTCAAGGCGCTCCACTTCGCGGGATTTCTGCCATCTGCGGGGTAAGCAAGCGATCGGATGACCCAACTCACGATTATCAGCGAAATGAAGCCGTAGGATCGAGCCCGCACGTATGCGAATAAAAGCAATCGTCATCGCGGCTGCCGCCGGGGTAATCGCCATCCGTTGGTGCGGGCCAACCGATTCCTCACGCTTTCAGTTTTCCTCGTAGATCTTGTTGCGCCGATCAGCGCAGAACACCGAACGCGGTCCTGTCACGTCATCGTCCCCGGCAACTCGGGATTGGTGTCCCCAGCAGTTCTCTCGGTTCCGACAGTGTACTACCGGATCATCTCTCTGCCCGCCGTCGAATGACTTGCCGGCTTGACGAGATGGGAGGGTTCACAGCACCGTTGCGGGGTTCATGATCTTGAGGGGATCGAGCATCGCCTTGAGCTGCCGCATCAGCTCGATTGCGGTCTTGTCCTTCACGTCGGGCAGCTCGTCGCGCTTGAGCACGCCGATGCCGTGCTCCGCCGAGATCGAGCCGCCCATGCGCAGCACGATCGCGAACACGACCGCGTTCATCTCGTGCCAGCGCGCCAGGTAATCCGCACCGTTGGCGCCGACGGGCTGGCTGACATTGTAGTGCAGATTGCCGTCGCCGAGATGGCCGAACGGTACCGGCCGTGCGCCGGGGATCAGTTTGACCACGGCGGCATTGGCCTCGGCGATGAAGGCCGGCACGGTGGCCACCGGCACGGAGATGTCGTGCTTGATCGAGCCGCCCTCCGGCTTCTGCGCCGACGACATCTCGTCGCGCAGCTTCCAGAAGCCGGCGCGCTGGGTCAGATTGGCCGCGATCACTGCGTCGTCGACGATCTCGTCCTCCATGGCGCGACCGAGAATGGTCTCCAGCGGCGTGCGGGCGTCGTCACCCGGAGAGGACAATTCCATCAGCACGTACCAGGCATGCTTTTGCGCGAGCGGATCGCGCACGTCGATGCCGTGTCGGATCGAGAAATCGACCGCCATCTCCGACAGCAGCTCGAAACTCGTCAGCGCATTGGCGGCCTCGCTTTGCGCGATCGCCAGCAGCCTCAAGGCCGCGTCCGGTGACTTCAGCCCGACGAAGGCGGTCTCGACCGAGCGCGGCTTCGGAAACAGCTTCAGCGTCGCCGCCGTGATGATGCCGAGCGTGCCTTCGGCGCCGATGAAGAGGTTGTGCAGATTGTAGCCGGTGTTGTCCTTCTTCAGCTTCGACAGCAGATTGAGCACGCGCCCGTCCGCCAGCACCACCTCGAGCCCCAGCGCCATCTCGCGCGCGACGCCATAGGCGAGCGCGGCCGTGCCGCCGGCATTGGTCGAGAGATTGCCGCCGATAGTGCAGCTCCCTTCCGCGCCGAGCGAGAGCGGAAACAGGCGGTCCACTTCGGCGGCCTTCTGCTGCGCGATCTGCAGCACGACGCCGGCTTCGCAGGTCATGGTGTTCGACGCAATATCGACCTCACGGATCTTGTCCAGCCGGCGCAGCGAGACCACCACCTCGCCATTGTGCGGCGTCTGGCCGCCGACGAGCCCGGTGTTGCCGCCCTGTGGCACCAGCGCGATTTTGTGCTCGGAGGCCAGCTTGCAGATCGCGGCGACCTCCGCGGTCGAGCCGGGGCGCAGCACCAGCGGCGAGCGGCCGTGGAACAGATTGCGCTCTTCGGTGACGTAGGCCTCGATATCGCTCGCATCGGTGATGGCATGGCGGTCGCCGACGATCTTGCGGAATTGTGCGACCAGCTCTGGCACAAGCGGCGCTGCGGGAGACCTGCAAATAGTCAAGACTGTTACCTTTGAAGCGGCACCGACATACATTTGTCAACAACGCAGATTGCTGAAGGTTCAACGCGTAAGGAACGAGTGATACAGCCGGCGAGCCGTACGCCTGTGCCACTGCACCGAGGAAGTAGAGCAGTGGGATATTCTAGCCTGACTCTCCTACTCAAGGGGCTTGGCGGCGCCTCAATGTTGGTGGAGGAGGCTGTCTGGCGCCAGCGTACGCGTCCCACACACGGCCGAGGCGCGCAAATCCGATACGGCCTGAACTGCCGAGTGCGCGAATTGGCCTGTTTATCCTTATCCAGCGTCCCTTAATAGCCGCGCCCCATGTCCACGGCGTTCCTCATCGGCTCGTTCTTCAGGAAGTGGCCAATGTTGTCGCCGAAGATGGAGAACACCCGCTCCGTGTAATTCGTTGGACTTCCCGCCACGTGAGGTGTCGCAATCACGTTCGGCATATCCCATAGCGGGCTGTCGTGCGACAGCGGCTCGTGCTCGAACACGTCGAGCATCGCGCCGGCGATTGCACGCGTCTGAAGGGCCTTGATCAGTTCTGCCTCCACCACGACGTTGCCTCGGGCAATATTAATGAGAAAGGCATCCCGCCGCATGCGCGCGATCTCCGCTGGGCCGATGAGACCAATCGTATCCGCGGTCGCCGGCACAGCCAAAACCACAAAATCGCAAAGCGGAAGCAAGTCTGCCAACTGGTGGGAAGCGAACAATTGGTCGACACCCTCGACCGGTATAGAAATATCTCGCTTCGAGCCTACGACCGTCATTCTAGCGCTCTTGGCGCGGCGCGCGATTGTCGCACCGATGGAGCCCAGCCCAACTACTCCGAGCGTCTTCTCCGCCAGGGGCGCGACATAACGAGGATTCCACTTTCGCTCGGCCTGCTCTTGCAAGAACCTCCGAAAATCCCAATGCAGCATCGTTACGCCGGCCATTACGAAATCTGTGATGATGTCGCCGTGAATCCCGCGCGCATTGGTGACGGCGATGTGACCCGCTCGATCGCGAATGGGCAACATGGAATCAACACCGGCATTGGTGCATTGAAACCAGCGCAATTTCGTCGCCTTGTGGAACAACTCGACAGGGAAACGAGACGCAAGCAATGCATCTGCCTCACCTATGTAACGCTCCAGCCGTTCGGTGTCGGGCGCGCTGATTGCGCGAACCTGGGGGAAACGCTCGCTGATGAGTTGTGCGTAGGTTTCGGCAGCGGGATGGTTAAGGAGGACGGTAAGTGCTGGTCCTTTATCGGCCATGTTGATCTCCGAAAACGTGACAAGTTTACCCGGTTGATGCCGGTTCGTTCCCGTTCGTCATGCACTGCTTCGGGGACGGGCGAAGCCACGCGTTCCAGTCAAGCTCGCAGAGCGAGGTCGACAACTTACTCCTTCAGAACGCTTGCGTCGTTTGCGGCCCAGGAGGCAACACACGCCTCGCCGATGCCGGGTAGTGCTTCAGCTGAAACGTTCAGGACCTTCGATGTCAGCTGCAATCCATAGTCAGTGCGGAATTCGACTATGGTTGCATCGCCAATGAACGTCATGTCGACAATATGCCCCTGAACCCCACCTGCGTTTCCGCCGGCTTTGTCGAGGCGCAAATGTTCGGGCCGCACACAAAGCGTGGCATCCATATCCGCCTCAGGCCGATTTGCGGCGCCGAGAGTCTCGCCACCAGGCCCTTGAAGGACGCCCGACTTGAGTTTGACCGGGATGAGATTCACCTCACCCACAAAACCGGCCACAAATAAATCGGCGGGCCTGCGATAGATCTCCTGGGGTGCGGAAACCTGCCGTATCCGCCCTTCGTGCATAACCGCTATCCGATCGGACATGGCGAGCGCCTCATCCTGATCATGGGTGACATAGATCATCGTCTTGCCGACTTCCTTGTGCAAGGTCTTGATCTCGTTCCTGAGATGCTGGCGCAGCTTTCGGTCGAGGGCGCCGAGAGGTTCATCCAGAAGCAGGACGGGAGGCTCGAAAACCATTGCTCTGGCGATCGCCACTCTCTGCTGTTGACCGCCAGACATTTGGTGTGGGTATCGTGAGGCCAGGGCAGTTAGGTGCACTTGGTCAAGCACGCGGTGCACGCGGGTTTCGATCTCCGCCTTAGGCATGCGTCGCATCCGAAGCGGATATGAGACATTCTCGGCCACCGTCATATGGGGGAAGAGAGCATAGTTCTGGAAGATCACGCCGAGTTCGCGACGGTGTGGCGGCAGTCGCGTGATATCCTTGTCATCCAACAAGATCGTGCCGCTGTCGGGCATCTCGAAACCAGCGATCATCATCAGAGTTGTCGTTTTTCCCGATCCGCTCGGGCCCAGTAGCGAGATGAACTCTCCAGGCGATATCGAAAGGCTCACACTGTCAACGGCAGTTGCGCGGCCATACCGTTTGTGCAAGCTGTGCAGCACAATCCCTCCGGTCTTCATATCAGTGCTGGTCAACCGGGTTTTCATCAGCATTTGGGCTCCAATTGGTGCTCTGTTCGCTGTTAACGTGCTCTCGTGCCTCAGACGCGTTGTTTTCGCCGCAGCAGGGCACTCACGAGGATGACAATCGCGGCCAACAGTACCTGCAGCGTGGCCACCGCCGAAATGGTGGGATCGACACCTTGCGAGATGCTCTGCCACATAAGCATAGGTAGAGTGGTGATCACTCCGATGCCCAGGAACAGCACGTACACCACGTCGTCGAATGAGTGCAGAAAAGCAAAGAATGCAGCCACGATGAAGGCGGGTGTAATCAGTGGAACAATGATCGTGCGGAATGTGGCCGCGGGCCCTGCGCCAAGGCTGCGAGCCGCCCGCTCGTAGGCGGGATTGAGGTCACGAAGGTTCGCGACAATAAGGACGACAACGTAGGGTATCGAGTAGACTGCTTCGCCGAGTGCTAGTCCGAACTCGGTGCCCTGAAGTCCTACCCGAGCAAGCAGGAAATAGGTGGCAATCGCCACCACGATGGTGGGCAGGATGATAGGGGAAAGCACGAGAGCAACTATTGCTCCCCGACCAGGAATGCGGCCGCGCGCAAGACCGAAAGCCAATGTCGCGCCGAGGACAATTGCCATGGTTGTCGCCATTAGCGCGACCCGTATGCTTGTAAATGTCGCATTGATCCACCCAGTATCGGAGATAAATGCTTGGTAATTCTGGAGCGAATAGCCGGGCGCGGGGAACTCAAAAAAGGCGGACGAACTGAACGAGAGATATACCACCACCAGTATCGGTAGGAGAAGAAGCGCTCCTAGCAGGGATGAAACGATGGACACACCATAGCCCCCCAGAGAGGGCAGCCAGCGGTCGAGAACATTAGCTGCGGAGCCAATATGCATCAGCCACTGCTTTCGGATGCGGGGGTTGGCAACAGTGTCCCCATCGTTCCTCTCGTCGGACAAGCCCAGAAGCTGATTGACTGGAAAGAAGCGGGACCCAATCCACAAGATCGCCAGTACCGAAACGAGAAGTACGATTGATAGCGCAGATCCGGAGCCCCAGTTAAGATGGTCCACCACCTCGCTATAGATCTGCATCGTGATGGTGAAATCAGACAAGCTACCGAGCAGTGCCGGCGTGATATAAAAGCCGAGGCAGTTGACGAACACGAGCAGCACTGCGGCCATCACGCCCGGCAAGCTGAGCGGCAGAAAGACCGTCAGGAAAGCAGCGACCGGGCTCGCACCGTTAGATCTGGCGGCGCGGAGCAGCTTTTGATCAATGCTCGACATGACAGTGTACATAGGAAGGATCACGAGCGGCATGACTATTTGGGTCATACCAATGATCACGCTTGCGCGGTTGTAAAGCATTGAAATTGGTTGAGAGATGAGGCCGGACTTGAGCAGGAGATCATTGACAATGCCGCCGCGCCCCAGAAGCACGATCCACGCGAAAGTGCGAACCAACACGCTGGTGAAATAGGGCAACACAACAGCGATGAGAAGGAATGTGCGTAGGCTCGATGATCTGCTCGTGGCCAGCGAGTAGGCGATCGGGTAACCAAGCACCAGGGCTAGCGCGGTGACCGAAAGGCTTATTTGTAGCGTGGTGCGTAATACGGCCAGGTAAACCGGATCCCCGCCGACTCGTACAAAGCGCGCGAGGGTCCAATTGGGCATTCCGAGCGAGAGCATCAGAAGCCCGGCGAGCGGCACGACAAAGAGCAGCGCAAGAAAGATTCCGCCCGGCAGCAGGAGCCACGCCCATGGTGTGGGTGCGGCCGAGGGCGCAACTGCCGAAGAATCTGACGGTACGTTGTCTGTCGGCAGCATTACTGTACGCGCCATGCCAACCACCGTTCTCCGATGTGCTCAAGATTCGTTTTGCCGTCGGGGCGTTTGGCCGCAAGCCATGCAGAGTCCTCGTGGATCACCTTGGAGGAATTGTCAGGATTGATGCTGAGCAACGGGACCTGATCAGGAGGCAGATGGTCGAGCTGATTTATGTTCGGGCCCGGATACCCCGTTCCTGTAGTGAAGTCGGCGGCAATTGCTGCGCGATTTACGAATGCAATCAGCTTCTGCGCGTTTTCGCTGTTTGGGCCGCCCTTCAGAACTGTCCAATACGTGTAGTTCACGTATGCCCCCTCCCAAATCATCTGAATAGGAGCCCCCTGACGAATTGCGCTGATTGCGCGGCCATCGAAGCAACTTGACATTGCGATCTCCCGGTTGAGAAGCAATTGAGGCGCCTCGCTGCCCGCACTCCACCATTTGCTGATGTACGGCCTGATTTCGTCAAACTTCTTGAGGGCCCTATCGATCTTGTCGTCGGTCAGCGGCCAAATGTCAGATTTCGGCACCCCATCGGCCAGCAGCGCGAAGACGATGTTGTTTTTTGCATTTGCGGGCAACTGAGTAAGGCCGCGTGGGCCGGGAAATGCCTTGACGTTCCAGAAATCGCTCCAGCTTTTTGGGCCATTGTTTGCAAGCGCCCGCTTATCGTAGGCCAACGTCATGGCCGATCCGATCACCGGGACCGCGCTTTTGAGCCGAAGCGATTGCTCTGTCCCCTTTATAGATTCAGCGTCCCAAAGGCTATAATCGATCGGGAGAAACATGCCAGCGTCCTCCATCGATGGTAAGGTCGATGCCTGTATGAAGGCGGTATCCCAATCGACGCGTCCGGCTTGGTTCATCGCCTTGACCTGAGGCTCGGCAACATCGGCGACGACGTCGACCACCTTGATTCCGGTTGCTTCGGTAAAGGGCTCGTACACGTATTTTCGAATGCCCTTGGTAAACAGACCCCCCCACGAGAACGCGATGACTTGGCCGCTACCCGCCAGTTTGTCCTGCGCAAAGGCAACTGTCGATCGCGCGAGTGTGGGAATTGCCATTGCAGCTGCGGCGGCACGAAGCATGCTCCGGCGGCTGAAGCTGGACGGTTGATGTTTGAACAAATCGCTCATAGCGTCCCCTTCCTGGTTCGTTCCGAGAATGCCGCGATGGTGACAGATCCGCGAATTCGAGCGAACCTATCTTTTTGTCAAATTGAGCTCAGAGAGCACTTGCCCAAGTCGCCCTCCCGGCGCGCAGTTCGCAGTGACGGAGGTATCGAGTTTCTGTAAGTGGCACAAAGCGGTGCACTTGCGGTGCTCAATACATCTGCTCCTCCCGTTGTCTCCGTGCATATGCCAAACTCCCCTGAGAATAGGCACCTTTTTGTAGGAAAATCTGTGACGAAGCCGCCCAGCGCGCCGAAATACTGCAACTATTGCAGAAAAAGCGCCGTTTTCATGCGAAGTCCTGTGGTCCACCGTGGAGCAACTGGTGAATACAAGTGCAGCGCGGCCGGCGGACTGGATTGTGCATCTTCAATGCGGCCAAGCTCGGTCGAAAAGAATGCCTCCACACAACGCGATAGCCGGATCGCAGGCTGCCAATCAGCGACTGAGAACGTGCGCATTGATATGCGGGCGATCTTTTGGTTGTGATGACGGAGCTGCCCCGTACGCAAGCTTCTGCTTTAACCAATCGAAGATGCAATCGTCGGAAGTCACGAAGTTTTCGATGCAGCCGCCCGAGCTTTTGATCATCCGTGGCATGGCCAGATCCAGGTCAATGCGCTCCTCAATACACTCGGTCTGCAGTTTCATCGCCTCCGAGACGCTGACAACGCCGCGCCCACCGGTCACCACGAGAACTGGGCACCTCAATCGACGCATCAATTGCGTGCGATGTGCCGTACTCCCTCGTTGCTCCGGCGCGTCTCCAAGGCTAGTCATCCAGACGACTGAGGCCTGCACGCGAGCCAAGTTCCAAAGTCCACCATCGCAAACGGCCGCAACAAGACGGTGATCAGAGCCAGCGAAGTCCGTAGCCAAAGCAGCCGACGTTCCTTCTCCATAGACGCCGATCCGAGCGGCGTCGACGTCGGGCCGAGCAGCGAGGTAGTCCAGGCAGGCCGACAACAAAGCTTGCGAAAGGCCACGCGCGGCATTTGAGACGTCGCGATGAGATACGACGAGGAGCGACATGCCCCGATCAATCGCCGCCGGCAGAAGCCTTGCCAGCAACGTGGCCTCTGATTCGTCTTCCATACTGATGCAAATGACTGCAGGTGTCGGCGGACAATGATGACCGGCAGGAACATAGTAGGCTAAGATCTCGGTGTAATCGCAGGCTGCAATCTTTACCCGCTCGATCTTCGCCAGGGTCATCTCAAGGCATTCAATTCCAGCTTCGATCTTGGCTGTCACTTCCCTCCATCGAGGATCGCTGGCATCGAGCAGCCGCCTGGCCACTTCAAAAGCGGTTAGCGCACAAAGTCGCGCCTCAGCCGCCTCGTTTCTGTCGCCTTTGCTTGCTTTCAACTCACCGACAATACATTGTTCATCGCCGATTGTTGTCCACTTGGTAACCGAGCTTTGGCGAGCTATAGATGCCCGATGACCCTCTCCCGTTAGATTGTCTAGGAATAGCGCGGCGCGTCGCCTTACCGACGAGAGATCGCCCCCTTTATGACTGCAAGCAGCATACTCCATGCAATTCGTCCCCTCGTGGCTAGCCCCAGCATTTGCGCGAGGGTCGTCAGCTAGTTCATTCCCATTTTGCGAGGACAGGAGCTGCAGCGACTACATCGGCAGAGAATTCGACTGAGGCTTCTGCTCATCCCATTTTCACAAAATATTACGGGACGACTAAAGTCGAAGTTCCTCAATGTAGCCCTTTGTAAATTCGAAATTCTGCGCCCAATGGCGAGAGCCTGCATGTTTTCGTAAGGCTCTTTCGCCGTGAGACACCGGATAAGTCGAGAGCCTGCCGGAATGCGGTGGCGATCGGGAGCGCTTCGTCTAGACGAGAAACCGTGTGAGTGCCCCCAGTAAAGGCACAACTGATGGCTCGACGTGCATCGCTATATGGACGCTGGGCCGACCTGTCTGTCCAAGAACGAACAGGGCCTCCGGGCGTCACATACCGGCACATTGCCCGGCTGCCGGCGGCTTACTTCGCAAGCTCATCCATCACTTGCTTCGTCGCTTTATAAGCCAGATCAACGATCTCGTCGATTTCGGCTTCGGATACGACGAGAGGAGGAGCAAATCCAAGGATGTCTCCGTGCGGCATAGCGCGCGCGATGAGTCCGCGATCGCGAGCAGCCTTGGAGATCCGTGCTCCCACCTTGAGTTCTGGATCAAATCGGCGCTTGGTCTGACGGTCGGCGACAAACTCGACCGCACCGAGCAAGCCTACGCCTCGAACTTCGCCTACGATCTCCAACTGCGCAAATTTTTCCTTGAGCCTCTTCTGGAAATGTGCACCGACTGTCTTTGCCCGGTCGCTGAGACGCTCCTGCTCGACAATATCAAGGACTGCATTGGCAGCAGCTACCGCAATTGGATGGCCGGAATAGGTGTAACCATGGGAAAAGACTCCCACCCGATCCGCTGCGTCCTCCATCACGGCATAGACCTTCTCGCCAACGATGGCAGCCGAGAGCGGAACGTAGCCAGACGTCAGGCCTTTTGCGACCGTGACCAGATCCGGTTCCATCTCGTAAAGCGTGCTGCCGAAATCAGCTCCGGTTCGACCAAAACCGCAGATGACCTCATCTGCGATCAGAAGAACATCATAGCGCCTAAGCACGGCCTGAATCTCGCGCCAGTAGCCTGCAGGCGGGGGCGTGATCCCGCCCGTCCCTAGCACTGGCTCGGCAATAAACGCACCGACCGTTTCTGGACCCTCCTTAACGATTAGCTGTTCAAGCTCCGCCGCCCGCCGACGAGAAAACAGTTCTTCCGTCTCGCCCGGCTCGGCGCCCCAATAGTGGTGCGGCGCGCCTGTGTGCACGATACCCGGGAATGGAAGATCCATATGGTCGTGGTAAAAGGACATACCGGTCATCGAGCCGGAAATTACCGAGCAGCCGTGATAGCCCCGCTCGCGCGAAATGATCTTTTTCTTTTTAGGCTGACCACGAAGGTTGTTGTAATACCAGACAAGCTTCGCCTGCGTCTCATTCGCATCGGATCCGGACAAACCATAAAACACCTTGCTAGGCTTACCGGGAGCCATCTGCACGAGACGGTGCGACAAAGTCGCGAGTTCCTCGGTCGTGTGCGCCGCATAGGTGTGATAGTAGGCCAATTTGTACGCCTGCCGCGCAATAGCTTCAGCCACTTCGGTCCGGCCGTATCCGATGTTTACGCAGTAGAGCCCCGCGAAGCCATCGATATAACTGTGTCCCTGCGCATCTTCGATGCGGATTCCTTTTCCTCCAGTGATGATCGTCGGATCACCAATCTTGCCGGTGGCGAAATCCTTGAGCTGGGTAAAAGGATGGAGAACAGTCGAGCGATCTTGTTCAGCGATAGTCTTTATATCAACCATTCATTTTCTCCTAAGCTGCCAAGTCGCCGAAGCACACGTACTTCAGTTCCATGTATTCAGATAAGCCGTGCCGAGAGCCTTCGCGTCCGAGTCCTGACTGTTTCCACCCACCGAACGGAATGGGCGGACCTGTAAAGGAGGCGGTATTGATACCGAGCATGCCGCACTCAAGTGCCTCCGAGAGCCGGAGCGCGCGACGCAGGTTATCGGTGTACAGGTAGCCGGCCAGCCCCATTTCGCTCGAGTTGGCTCGAGTAATGACCTCTTCTTCAGAGTCGAAGGGCAATACTGCAGCTACGGGCCCAAATGTCTCTTCATTCGTGATGAGCATGTCGTCGCTCACCTGGCTAAGCAGAGTCGGAAGAACGAAGTTCGGGCCCAGACTTAAATCGCTCCTCGCGCCAAAGACCTGCGCGCCCTTTTCCACCGCGTCAACGATCTGCGCTCTGCACTTCTCGGCCACCGAAAGCTTGGTCATCGGCCCGATATCGGTAGCAGGATTCAAGCCGTGACCGACCGTGAGCTTAGCCATTGCCGCGGTCAACGCTTCAACGAACGTGTCGTGGATCCGCCTTTGTACGTAAATGCGGTTCGCCGCGAGACAGTCCTGGCCCGATGTCGCAAACTTTGCAGCCATCACGCCGTTGACGGCCTTCTCAAGGTCGACGTCATCAAAGATCAGGAACGGAGCATGCCCTCCGAGCTCGAGTGAGACTTTCCTGACGGTCTGGGCTGAACCCTCAAGAAGCAAGCGACCAACTTGAGTAGACCCAGTAAACGAAAGGGCGCGTATTCTGGTGTCGCGCAATAGAGGTGTTGATAGCTCGATGGGCTCACCCACTAGCGTCTGAAACACGCCGGCAGGAAGGCCGGCCTCCTCCGCCAATCTGGCCAGAGCAAGGGCCGACAGTGGCGTCTCCGGCGCAGGCTTCACAATGATTGGACAGCCCGCCGCAAGAGCCGCGCCTGCCTTCCGTGTGATCATCGCGATGGGAAAGTTCCACGGTGTCACGGCCGCCGCGACGCCGATCGGTTGCATCCGCACTTGAAGCAAACTGTCAGCCTTATGGCTCGGAATCGTCTCTCCGTATGCACGCTCCCCTTCCGCGGCGAACCACTCGAGAAAAGAAGCACCGTACTCAATCTCCGAACGTGCCTCCGCCAGCGGCTTGCCCTGCTCGCTTGTCACCAAGGTAGCAAGGTCGTCTGAATGGTCGCGCATCAATGACGCCCAACCTCTGAGAATAGATCCCCGCCTCGCTGGCAATAAGCCTCGCCAAGCCGGAAAAGCTCGTTCAGCCGCCTCTATTGCGAGCATCATGTCCCCGGCACTGCACCGAGCAACGTCCGCAATCTGCTCCCCCGTAGCCGGATCTACCACTACGTCTCGTTGGTTGCCCGCGACCCAGCGACCGTCGATGAGCGCTGCCCCTGCAACGAAGTCGCGGCGACGCACCGATCGAAGGCATCTTGCAGCGATCCCGACCATCTCCGGATGAATGGTTCGGGCAGCTTGAAAGGCCATTTGCAAAGTCCTGCGAGGTCGCTTGTTGAAATCTACCAAGCATTCAGGATACTAATGTTGCCCACCGAATTGCGTCGCATTTTGTCGCGGCTCGTTGTGTTTCCTGCACCGCCGCGGCATTCTGCGGCGAAATCCACCCGGAGCCTCGATAAATGCACTACGACCGAACGGACGCCCGCATCCTTGAGATCGTTCAAAAGAACAATCGTCTGACTTCCGAGGTGATCGGCGAAATGGCCGGCCTGTCTGCAACCGCGTGTCAACGACGGCTGAAGAGACTTCGTTCGGAAGGCATCATCGAAGCTGATGTGTCGATCGTCTCTGCGAAGGCCGTGGGAAGGCCCATACAGATGCTCGTTATGGTGACTCTCGAACGCGAACGCTCTGACATCATCGACAAGTTCAAGAAGGCCATCAAAGGTTCGGTCGAAGTGGTCAACGGATTTTACATCACCGGCGACGCGGACTTTGTCCTCTACGTTACTGCGCGCACCATGGAAGATTACGAGCAGTTCACTCGCCGCTTCTTTTACGAGAACCCGGATATCAAAGGGTTTAAGACAATGGTGGTGATCGACCGTGTCAAGTCGGGCTTTGCGATACCGGTCGAAGTTCCCGACGAGGAATAGCGGGACAAGCTCTGCGATCACTCACCTCTGCGCTTAGTTTGCAGACCAGGCTCCGCACTTCTTGCCTGCTCGCTCTCACCGTTGTTGCTTGGAGTTCGAAGAATGGGCGAAGCAGGTAGCGGCGCGTGGGGTCGAGCCGATCTGCAAGGTCCTAGCAACCGAGCCCGACGAGACTCTGACGACAAGTCGAAGACGGTTGGTGGTCGCATGAGTGGCGCCGGCCGCACAACGATCTATGCGCGTTCCCCGATCTGAGTTTGTGTGTTTTTTCATCGCGCACTGACATATATCGCGCAAAAGCGGCGGTCTATCTGTTTACACTTTGGTGCTGTCGACACCTTCAACGGAAAGTGTCTGCTCGAACAATCGTCCAAGGAGGACCGAGGCAGCGAATATTCGCTCGGAGAGTTGCTTTTTGGCGAGGCGAGGTCCCAAAGGGTCGTCTGCAGGGCGTTGATGAAATTGGCTCCCTCGACTAATTCGATACTGAGGCGTACGTGACCTGCACTAATCTCTGAATTGTCGCCCTTGAGCGAACTAATGTTGAATATTAAAGCGACGAGTTCTATTCAGGTTCATTCGAGCCCTCCCGCCCAATCCAATGAGCGACGCTTCTACATCTATCGAATTAACCGAGCGTGCCGGATCGTCGCTTGTTGCCCGCAGGTCCGAGAGGCGGCATTTCGCACGAGCGCTAGGAATTGGTAGATTGCGGGCACATTTCGACAAACCAGCACCAACGATCTGGAATGTGCTCTGCGTTGACGCGTTCGAACGCGCGTTTGAACATCAGAGCCGGCCATGGCTAGCATATGGTGAGGCATTTCGGTCTGAACGCCTCGGGGTAAGGCTTAAAACGATATGACGGAAACGCCCAGGTCCCAGATCAAGGCGGATGGTATCACTGCGCCATTTCGACATGCCACCTTCCGTCGCATCTGGCTTGCGAGTTTGCTATCCAATCTCGGCGCCTTGATCCGCGGAGTGGGTGCAGCTTGGGCGATGACACAGATGACATCGTCAGCGGACATGGTGGCACTTGTCCAGACCGCGCTGATGCTGCCGGTCATGCTGATCTCGATGCCCGCCGGAGCGATCGCCGACATGTACGACCGGCGCCGGATTATCCTGTTCTCGCTTGGGATCTCGTTGACAGGCGCAACCGCGCTGACGACGCTCGCGTGGCTTGATCTGATCACGCCAAATCTCCTGCTGGCGTTGTGCTTTTTGGTCGGTAGCGGTGTGGCGCTGTTGGACCCGGCTTGGCAGTCGTCCGTAAGCGAGCAGGTGCCCTCTGAAGCGTTACCCGCGGCGGTTGCCTTAAACGGCATCAGCTACAATCTTGCGCGAAGCGTTGGGCCAGCCCTCGGGGGCATTGTCGTCGCAGTTGCTGGCGTAGTTGCTGCGTTTGCTATCAACGCTCTGTTGTATCTGCCATTGATGCTTACGCTATTTCTGTGGAAGCGCGCCCCTGAGCCATCGCGTTTGCCGCCCGAAAGCCTCCATCGTGCTATCGTTTCTGGCGTTCGCTACATCATGAACGCGCCATCGATTAAGATCGTGTTGATACGCGCGATGGTGATGGGCGTATTCGGGGGCGCAGTCATTGCTTTGATGCCGCTGGTCGCCCGCGATCTCCTGCAAGGAGGCGCCGAAACCTACGGCATAATTCTCAGCGCCTTTGGTCTGGGTGCGGTGATTGGCGCGCTCAACATCACCGAGGTCCGCAAGCGCATGACGGGGGAGGCTGCAGTGCGCGCGTGCGCACTATCGATGGGCTGCGCTCTTGTGGCGGTCGCGATCAGTCACCAGCGACTTCTGACTGCGGTCGCGCTGGTGCTGGCTGGGGCGGTATGGATGATGGCGTGGGTACTTTTTAGCATTGGCGTGCAGTTGTCGGCGCCGCGCTGGGTGACTGGGCGAGCGCTCGCGGCCTACCAGGCGGTCAGTTCCGGCGGTATCGCCGTCGGAAGCGGGGCGTGGGGTCACGTAACGGATGTGGCCGGAGTAGATGTAGCCCTGCTCTTGGCGGCCGCCTTGCTGCTTGTCTCGCCGTTGCTCGGGCTCTGGTTGCCCATGCCGCGCGTTAGCGCCCGGGGCGACGAACCTGAGATGCTCGAGGATCCCAAAGTCCGGCTGGCACTCACGAGACGCAGCGGGCCGTTAGTGGTGGAGATCGAATATCGAGTAGCGCAGGAGAACGCACGCTCTTTCCATAGCTTGATGCAGGACATCCAACTGTTCCGTCAGCGAAACGGAGCCTATGGCTGGTCGATCGCCCGAGACATTGCAGATCCTGAACTGTGGACAGAGCGTTATCACTGTCCAACGTGGCTCGACTATTTGCGCCAGCGCAACCGCGCGACCAGTTCGGAGCGGGCGCTGGACGAGCGCGCAAGCGCATTCCACATCGGACCGGAGCCTGTGCGTGTCCGGCGCATGCTGGAGCGTCCGTTCGGATCTGTACGCTGGAAGGAAGACGCGCCTGATCGTGCCGCGGGCCAGGACGTGCAGAGCAAGCACGGTGCGGCGAGCTAGTTCCGAAGGAAAGTGTGCGAGCAAGATACGTCGGCGGCGCTGCAGATTGCATTGCGCCTAATCCCAACCTGCTCCGGAGGATAGGATGAACTCCGGCAACAGCGAGGCGGTTGCTACGAAGCAAAGCGGCGAGCTTAGCGAAAGCGTGCCGCTGAAGAAGCCACCGTTCCTACTCGCTGGAAGCATTCAATGCGCTTCCTGCCTCCGACCAAGTCCCTTATGCACACGGAGGTTCTCAAAAAAGGGGCCACCCCCGAAGGAGTGGCCCGCCAAGTCAGGGAGGAAACGTCCCCTAGGGGACCTCTGGGATCAGGCCGCAGCCTGTTCGATCGGTGAGAATGGCAGACCGAGACTCTCGGCAACGGCCTTGTAAGTCAGCCGCCCCCGATAGACATTCAGGCCTGCGCGGAGATGCGGATCTTCGAGCACCGCCGAAAACCCCTTGTTGGCGAGTGCCAAACCGAATGGCAGTGTCGCGTTGTTCAGCGCCTCGCTCGAGGTGAGCGGAACGGCTCCCGGCATGTTTGCAACGCAGTAGTGAATTACGCCATCCACCTCGTAAGTCGGATCAGCATGCGTTGTCGCGCGTGACGTCTCAAAGCAGCCACCTTGATCAATGGCGACATCAACAATGACTGAGCCCTTGCGCATGGAACTCAACATCTGTCGATTGACCAATTTCGGTGCGCTCGCGCCGGGCACAAGAACAGCGCCGATTACGACGTCTGCCGCAAATACCTCTTCTTCGACACTGTTGATGGTAGAGAATCTCGTGCGAACCCGCCCGTGGAATAGCTCATCCAGTTCGCGAAGCCGAGGTATAGAACGATCCAGAATCGTCACCTCGGCACCCAATCCCGCGGCCATGCGTGCCGCATGCGTACCGACTACGCCCCCGCCGATGACCACAATACGGGCCGGCTGGACACCAGGTACGCCACCAATGAGCAATCCTCGCCCCCCGGCATACCGCTTTAGGGCGGCACCGGCCGCTTCGATCGCCAGCCTGCCTGCGACCTCGCTCATCGGCGCGAGCAGCGGGAGACCGCCCTGCGCATCGGTAACGGTTTCGTAAGCGACTGCTGTGCATCCAGATTTAATCAAGCCGTTGGCCTGTTCGGGATCCGGCGCGAGATGCAGATATGTGAACAGAATCTGGTTTTCTCGCAATTGCGTCCATTCGGTCGGCTGGGGCTCCTTCACCTTAACAATCATCTCACTCGAAGCGAACACCTCACGAGCGGAGTTGGCAATTGTTGCACCGGCTTTGCGATAATTGTCGTCGCTGGCGCCGATGCCGGCACCGGCATCTTTTTCGACCGCCACGCTGTGGCCTGCGGCCACATATTCGCGGACGGCGCTGGGGGTCAGTCCCACGCGATACTCGTGCGTCTTGATTTCTCTGGGAACACCGACCTTCATTTGTGATCTCCTGATTAAGAAGCCATTTCTATCGGATGTGCGATGCACAGTGCGACGCAGACCTCGCAAGTTGAGCCGAAATTCCGCAATTTTCGCTACGACAGCGCAGGATTCCGAACTAATAGGCGCTGCGGATTGAATATGATGGGAATCTGTCAACGCGGCTAGGGATCGCCTGACACAGATCTATATGCGCAATGGCGCGGATAGGCATGCCCGGTCGAATTCTGAGATTGTATTTGATTTGGTCTGGAAGGATATGCTCTCGGGCAATAAGTCTCGAAAGTGTTCCAGACCGTTTTGGCGCTGCAACTCTGCTGCGTGCTGGGCATCAAGAGGACCCAAGCTGCTCTAAGGAGCGCCCATCTTCCTGCTTTTGCCGTATTCGCGGGCGTACTCCTGAGCGGCCATTGAGAACTTCGTTACAATCGGCTCGCGCGGTAGATTCGGGAGGGCCAAATGCCGATCCGGGAGGTCGCCCATGCATCGTACCTTTCAGAGATTCGTCGATCAACTGACCGAAAGCACAGACATACATGCAGCTCAGCAGAGTATGTCCGACATCACTACTGCGCTAAATCTATCTTGCTTTGCGTATATTGCTCTGCCTAAGAAGCAAGGTGCTTGTCCCAACCTCATTTCGAACTATCCATCCTCCTGGACAACTCGTTATTTGCGGCGCAAGTACGAATCCGTTGACCCTGTGATACGTCGAGCCATCCGCCAGGTCGACCCGTTTCGATGGGGCCTCGGACTCAACCCAGGAGATCAGTCGGAGGCTGAGCGCGAGTTCTTCGAGGAAGCTGCCGAGTTTGGCATTCGTTGTGGACTTACATTTCCGATCCACGACAATAGCGCGGTCGCCGCGTTGACCTTTGCGGCCGACGCGCGGCGAACGGATTTCGAGCGCTCGAGCATAAAGCACGCGCAGAACTTACGGCTAATCGCGATGTTCTTCCATGCGCATGCGAGGCGCTTCTGGTCGCCCGATCTCTTCGTCAGTGGGGTCGCGTTGTCTCCTCGCGAGTTCGAGTGCCTTGGGTGGGCTGCGCAAGGCAAATCGTTCAAGGATATCGGGACGATACTTGGCGTCTCCAGGCGAGCGGTCGCGTTTCATTTGGACAATGTCCGAGCAAAGCTTGGCGTCCGCTCAATTTCCCAGGCTGTCGCGCGACTGGCCGCGACTCGATCTCGACGCTGACCGACCTCGATCCGAACACCTGTGCACCTGCACAGGTTGAGTGCACTCCATTTCTCTGCTTTGACGGTTGGACACAGATAAGGTTACAACAATGATGCGGCTCATTAGTCCAGACGACTACGGTGAGTTCGTCGACGATCTCGCCGAAATGCATCGGCTTCGCTATCGGGTCTTTAAGCAGCGGCTGGAATGGGACGTCCAGGTCAGCGGCGATATGGAAGTCGACGAGTTCGACGTCCTCCGGCCCGTGCATTTGCTGTATCATTCGAATGATGGACGAATTCAGGGGTGTGTTAGGCTTCTTCCATCGACCGGTCCTACGATGCTTAGAGACACCTTCCCAGTGCTTTTGGATGGACAACCGGCGCCACGAAGCGGACAGGTGTGGGAAAGTAGCCGCTTTGCTCTCGATGTCGCTTTGGACGCGCCGAAGGCGAGCGGCGGACTTGCCAGCGCTACGTATGAACTCTTTGCAGCTATGATCGAGTTTGGGCTCTCCAATCAACTAACCGAGATCGTCACAGTCACAGATGCCCGCATGGAACGCATTCTCCGGCGCGCAGGATGGCCGCTTCGAGCCGTTGGCAAACCCCGGCCGCTCGGAAACAGCACGGCCATGGCAGGATACCTAGAGGTGACCCCCGCTGCGTTGATCCGGATCCGCAAGGCGGGAAACGTCTCAGGACCGGTGCTCTGGGCGCCCGTCAGCCCGAGCGTCCGCCTAGCCCGAGACTAGGTACGATGCCAGCATTGCTGCGCACTGGAACTGAATCGCGTTTGCTCAAGACTTGCGATGCACAAACCGCGCCGAACAGGACCTTCGCTTCAAGCCAGCAAATCTCTCGAACTGAAACATCTGCGGTCGGCCGTTGCTGCAGCCGATTGCGGCAGCTTCCGCGGAGCCGCGGAACTGTTGAGATCGCAACAGTCGAGCGTTAGCAGAAGAATAGAGGAGATTGAGCACCAATTGGGCATCGCGATCTTCCAGCGCTATAGCGGAGGTGTGCGTCCTACGCAGGCCGGTCGCGACCTGCTGCGGCTCGCAAGGACCATCCTGGAGGAATTCGACGCACTCATTGCCGTCGCAAGATCTGTTCATAACAACGAAACGGGCCGCTTAACGATCGGCTTCTGCACTTCGCTTTCGGCTGGTAATCTGCAAGCCTCGCTGCTGGCGTACAAAGAGCGATTCCCGCAGATCGAACTTGTGACAGTCGAACGCTCACGCACGCGTCTGGCAGCGGCACTTCGAAACGGCGCGCTCGATGTCCTGATCGTGACAGGTAGCCTCCCATTGTTGGACACTGAAGAAATGCTGCTTTGGAGCGAGCGTGTCCTAGTGGCGTTGCCCCATGATCATCCGCTCGCCGGGCGAGAGACTGTATGCTGGTCCGATTTGGGTGGCGAGACAGTGCTCCTCAGTCATTATGACCCAGGGAAGCAGCTTGAAGATCTTCTGATTTCCAAGCTCGTATGCCCAAAGGAGCGCCCCAAGGTCGAGCGCCACGACGTCAGTCGGGGCATGATCAAAAGCCTTATCAGCATGCATACGGGCATAAGCCTGGTGCTCGAGTCCGATATGGGGGCAACTTTCGCCGGTCTAGTCTACCGAGAGTTGCGCGATGGCATGGGACCGAGCCGCTTTTCGTTTTCAGCACAATGGCGGACCGACAACAAAAACTTAGCCCTGCAGCGTTTTCTTAAGCTACTCTCGGAAGCCTATTCCCCGACAGCTGTCTGATGTCGACGCGCCTCTTCGGGCGTTCCGGAGCCTCCGGTATGCTGCCATGAACCGTGCCAACCGCCAACATCGGAGCGATAGGCTTGGCTGGATCGCCAATCCTGGATCGGTCTCCTGCTCGAGAATATCGGCGTAGGCCAAATCAGGGTGGATGCTCGCGAGTAGTTTTGTACGCAGTATCAATCGGTTTATCGTCCTCGATCGCGCGGCGTTTAGTGGGCCACTATCTTCCCCTGTAGGGCTCGAGCACGAGGTCGCGGTTGACAATTGACTCGCACTGGATAGCCGTTCGTAGCCGGACCGGCTGAAGTTGTTCGAGACCTGCTCATGCCTAGCCTGATCAGCCGTGACCGCCATGAACTGCTCCAAAGTCATTCAATCTCGGACATAGACATCGTGCAGCTTCGGTGACACTGACGGCCAGCGGCGGTCGCTGTTTCACTATCGCGGGCGTTCATGAATGGCGGGCGGTGATGTCTTCCTCGTTCAACCCTGTCATTCGGCCTGCAATATTGACCCCCTAAGCCGGGGGATCGGCGTCCAAAATTGACCCCCTACAGGTTGGTCTGTTGCGCTGCCTGCTTCGTAACAAAGCAGGTGGTGGGGGATGCTGATCGTGGAGACGATTGCCCGGATCCGGCGCGAGCACTTCATCAAGGGCAAGACGATCAAGGAGATCGCCCGTGACCTGAAGGTGTCGCGGAACACGGTCCGGAAGGTGCTGAGGTCGGGAGAGACCTCATTCGAGTACGAGCGGCAGGTGCAGCCGCGGCCAAAGCTCGGACAATGGGCAGTCGAACTTGACGGGCTGCTTGCGTCGAACGTGACTAAATCCGCTCGTGAACAGTTGACGCTGATCCGGATCTTCGAAGAGCTGCGCGGCCGCGGCTATGACGGCGGTTACGATGCGGTGCGGCGTTACGCCAGGCGCTGGAGCAAAGAACGCGGGCAATCGACCGCAGCCGCTTATGTTCCGCTGAGCTTTGCCCCAGGCGAAGCCTACCAGTTCGACTGGAGCCACGAGGTGGTCTTGCTGAGCGGCACCACGGTGATGGTGAAGGCCGCCCATGTCCGGCTCTGTCACAGCCGCATGCTGTTCGTGCGAGCCTATCCGCGGGAGACGCAGGAGATGGTGTTCGACGCCCACGACCGGGCGTTCGCCCTGTTCAAAGGCACCTGCACTCGCGGCATCTACGACAACATGAAGACCGCGGTAGAGACGATCTTCGTCGGTAAAGGGCGTCTCTACAATCGCCGCTTCTTGCAGATGTGCAGCCACTATCTGGTCGATCCGGTCGCCTGCACGCCAGCGTCGGGCTGGGAGAAGGGGCAGGTCGAGAACCAGGTCGGGCTGGTCAGGGAACGCTTCTTCACGCCGCGGCTGCGGTTCAAAAACCTCGACGAGTTAAACGCCTGGCTGCTCGACAAATGCATCGCCTACGCCAAGGCTCATCGCCATCCGGAGTTGGTTGATTAGACGATCTGGGACGTGTTCGAAGCCGAACGCCCCAAGCTCGTTCCCTATGCCGGCCGCTTCGACGGCTTCCATGCCGTGACGGCGTCGGTCTCGAAGACCTGCCTGGTGCGCTTCGACAACAACAAGTACTCGGTCGCAGCCAGCGCAGTCGGACGACCGGTCGAGGTTCAAGCCTATGCCGATCGCATCGTGATCCGTCAGGATGGACGCATCGTTGCCGAGCACCCGCGATCCTTTAGTCGCGGCGATACCGTCTACGACCCCTGGCATTATGTGCCGGTGCTCGTCCGCAAACCCGGCGCCCTGCGCAACGGTGCTCCCTTCAAGGACTGGGTGCTGCCGGCCGCGATCGAGCGGATCCGGCGCAAGCTTGCCAGCACCGACGATGGCAATCGGCAGATGGTCGACATCCTCAACGCGGTGCTGACTGACGGTCTCCCCGCGGTGGAAGCGGCCTGTGCCGAAGCGCTCAGTCACAGCGTCCATTCCGCAGATGTCGTTCTCAATATCCTGGCCCGTCAACGTGAACTCGCCCCACCGGCCAACATCATGACGCCGGCCGCACTGACGCTCCGTCATGCACCGATCGCCGATTGTGCCCGCTACGACAACCTCCGGAGGACCATCTGATGGAACGAACCCAAATCTTCGACCTCATGGGCGAACTCAAGCTCTATGGCATGAAGGCGGCCTTCGACGAGATCATGGCGACCGCTGTCAAACGCCAGCACGAACCTCAGCGCATTGTCGGCGACCTGCTCAACGCCGAGATCAATGAGAAGCAAGCCAGGTCGATCAAATACCAGCTCACCATTGCCAAGCTGCCACTTGCCAAGGACATCGCCGACTTCCAGTTCGATGGCACGCCAATCAATCAGACTCTCGTCAATGACCTCGCCGGCGGCGGCTTCATCGCCCAGCAACGCAACGTCGTACTGGTTGGCGGCACCGGCACAGGCAAAACCCACCTGGCCATTGCCATCGCCAGAAGCTGCATCCGCGATGGCGCTAGAGGACGCTTCTACAACGTCGTCGACCTCGTCAACCGGCTCGAGACCGAGACCCGCAACGGACGGCAAGGACGGCTCGCCGAGCATCTGACCCGGATGGACTTCATCGTGCTGGATGAACTCGGCTATTTGCCCTTCGCCCAGTCGGGTGGCCAGCTTCTGTTCCACCTCGTCAGCCGGCTCTATGAGCGCGCCTCCGTCATCGTGACGACAAATCTCGCCTTCGGCGAATGGCCGAGCGTGTTCGGCGACGCCAAGATGACCACCGCGCTGCTCGACCGGTTGACCCATCACTGTGACATCGTCGAGACCGGCAACGACAGCTGGCGGTTCAAAAGCCGAGACGACGATCACGCCACCCGCGCTCGTCTCGCCTCCGCTATCCCGGCCAGCTCCGACGAGACGAGCGCTACCAGCAAACAACGCCGCGCAAAGGGGTCAAAATTGGACGCCGATGAGGGGCGCATTGCCTCACCCAGAATGTTACTGGACAACTTCTCGCCGATGAATGCAGCGGCGCCACCAAATTGGTTCGCTGGCCTCCATGGCGGGAAAGA
>NZ_JBEPQT010000044.1:0-31919 GCF_040547985.1 Bradyrhizobium sp. LB14.3 | reverse complement strand
AAGTGCCGTCATAGAGATCACACGGATTCCCGATTCTGGAACCCCTCACCCTCGACCCGAGTCAATCCGTCGCACCAGATATGTGCATGCCCTAGGGCCTGCGCCGGGACGACGGTTGTGTTTGCCGCGCTAGCGGAGCGAGCTCACGTAATCAGATGCATCCCCGCATCCATGCGCACGACCTCGCCGGTCATGTTGCTGGAGGCCGGCATCGCCAGGAAGCAGACGAGCTGGGCGATGTCTTCCGCTGATGACGCGACCTTCAGCGGCACCTTCGCCACGACGCTGTCGCGCACCTGCTTGGCACCCGCCTCGCCGCGGCCCTTGGTGAACCAGGGGGTGTCGATGTAACCGGGACACACCGTGTTGACGCGGATCAGCGGCGCCAGCGCGCGCGACAGCGACAACGTCATGGTGTTGAGCGCGCCCTTGCTCGCGGCATAGGCGATCGACGAGCCGACGCCGCTGATGCCGGCGACCGAGGACACGTTGACCACGGCGGACGGCCGCTCCGAGGCTTTCGCGCCGGCCTCGAGCAGGCTGCGTGCCGCACGTACCATCTGGAACGGGCCGATGGTGTTGACGCCGTAGAGGCGCTGGAAATCTTCCGCCGACAATCCATCGAGATCGGCATGGGCGACATGCTTGGTGGTGCCGGCGTTGTTGACGAGCACGTCGAGCCGGCCCCAGCCGCTGGCTGCCGCGACGATCTTGCGGCAATCGTCATCTTTCGAAACGTCGCCCTGCACGACCAGAACTTCCGGCGAGCCCGCCTTGCGGCAAAGCTCCGCGGTCGCCTCCGCTTCCTTCTGGCTCGAGGAATAGTTGATGATGAGCCGCGCCCCGCTCCGTGCGAGAATTTCCGCGGTCGCAGCGCCCAGGCCGGAGGCGGACCCCGTCACGATTGCGCACAAACTGTCCTTTGCCATCCTGATTTCCTTCCAATGTCTTTGATGCAAGCCTGAGGTAGCTGCTTGTTTAGCGAGTTTGCCGCGCCCTGCAAATCAGCAAACTCCGCTAAGCGGAATTAGCTTATCGCCCATGCCCGCGCCGCAGGTTGACCTGCGATCAACGCTTGTCAGGGCCATGGCTTTTTCCGATCATCCGGCGCAAGAAGAACCTGCGCGCCCTGCCCTTTCGGGCCGGATGCGCCAATGGCAAAACACGGGGAACGCTGTGGCGGAGAGTGACAATATCGTCGTCGAGACCGCGGAGAAGATCTTCGCCGATCTCGCCGATCCGCAGACCGTCAACAACGACAAGAAGGATTCGTGGCAGGCACCGCTGTGGCACGCGCTGAGCGAGGCCGGCCTGCCGCTGTCCTGGGTGCCCGACGATCTCGGCGGCTCCGGCGCGAGCCTTGCCGACGGCTTTGCGCTGCTGAACGCCGCCGGCCGTTTCGCAGTCGCGGTTCCCCTGGCCGAGACCATGCTGGCCGGCTGGCTGCTGGCGCAGGCGAAGATCGCTTCCCCAGAGGGAGAGATGACGCTGCTGCCGGCCTCCCCGAAGGACCGGATCACGCGCGATGCCGACGGCGCGCTCTCCGGCCGCGCCCGCGGCGTTCCGTTTGCGAAAGCGGCAAAGCACTTCGCAGTGCTGGCACACGGCAAGGACGGCGCTGCGATCGCGCTGGTCGACGCGAGCAAGGGGCGGATCGAGACCGGGCTCAATGTCGGCTATGACCACAGCGACACCGTCACGCTCGACAAGGTGCAGCCCGTCACCATCAAGCCCGCCCCGAAGGGCTTTGACCAGACCACCCTGATGCTGATGGGCGGCGTCGCGCGCAGCCTTCAGATTGCGGGCGCGCTGGAAGCGATGCTTGACATCTCCGTGCGCTATTCCAACGAGCGCGTCGCCTTCGAGAAGAAGATCTCCAAATTCCAGGCGGTGCAGCACAACCTCGCCCGCCTCGCCGGCGAGTCGGCTGCTGCGCTTGCGGCTGCGACCTCCGCGGCCGACGCGATCGCCAATGCAAAGTCGTTCGACGACGCGGTCTACCTCGAAGCCGCCTCGGCAAAAATCCGCTGCGCGGAAGCTGCGGAAAAGGGCGGCGCCATCGCGCATCAGGTGCATGGCGCGATCGGCTTCACCCTGGAGCACATCCTGCATCGCTATTCGCTGCGGGCGCTGGCCTGGCGCGACGATTTCGGTTCGGAGAGCCATTGGGCCGTCGAGCTCGGCAAGCTGGTCGCAAACCGCGGTGCCGATGAATTGTGGCCGCTCGTGGCTTCGCGCTGATCAGGGACGAGACAACAATGACCGCTGCCCTCCGTTTCGATCCGATCCGCCTGCCTGAAAAATGCGAGCAATTGCGCAAGGAAGTGCGCGCCTTCCTCGCGGAGGAAATCGCCGCCGGCACCTTCGATCCGCATAAGCCCAACCGCGAAGACACCGACGCGCCGGAATTTTCCCGCCGGGTCGGCGCCAAGGGTTGGCTGGGCATGACATGGCCGAAGAAATATGGCGGCCAGGAGCGCTCGTTCCTCGAACGTTACGTGGTGACCGAGGAAATGCGCGTGGCCAATGCGCCGACACGACGCTTCTTCGTCGCCGATCGCCAGAGCGGGCCGGTGCTGCTGAAATACGCCCCGGAAAATATCAAGATGGACATCCTGCCGCGCATTTGCCGCGGCGAGATCTGCTTTGCGATCGGCATGAGCGAGCCGAACTCCGGCTCGGACCTGTTCGCCGCGAAGACCCGCGCGACCAAGACCGACGGCGGCTATCTCATCAACGGCACCAAGATCTGGACCTCGTCGGCGCACATCGCCGACTACATGATAGCGATCTTCCGGACGTCGCAACCGACCAAGGAAAACCGCCGTCACGGCCTGACGCAGTTTTTGGTCAAGATGAAGCAGCCGGGCATCCAGGTGAACCCGATCGGCCAGATCACCGGCCAGTACGAGTTCAACGAGGTCGTCTTCACCGATTTCTTCGTCCCTGAGGATCATGTGCTCGGCGAAATCGACGGCGCCTGGAAGCAGGCGACGAGCGAGCTCGCTTATGAGCGTTCGGGCCCCGAGCGGTTCCTGGAAACCTATTACGTGCTGACCGAGCTGGTTCGCGCGGTCGGCCCCAATCCGGACACGCGCAGTGCCGAAGGCATCGGCCGGCTGGTGGCGCAGCTCCACACCATGCGGCGGATGTCGGTCTCGGTTGCCGGCATGTTGCAGGCCGGCAAGGAGCCGGTGGTGGAAGCGTCCATCGTCAAGGATATCGGCACGGTGTGGGAGCAGCAGCTGCCGCACCGCGTGCGCGATCTCGCCGCCTTCGTCGAGGAGACCGCGACCAACCGCGAGACGCTGGAGCGGCAGCTCGACTTCGCCATCAAGACCGCACCGAAACTCACCATCCAGGGCGGCACCACCGAGGTGCTGCGCGGCATCATCGCCCGCGGACTTGGGCTGCGCTAGTCGCGCGGACCTGGTTTGCGCTAACTCTTCGAGGACATCATGAGCACATATAAAGATATCGGCGTCGAGAAGGTCGGGCATGTCGGCACCATCGAGATCCGCAGACCCCCGCTCAACTTCTTCGACATCTCGCTGATCAACCAGATCGCGGATGCGCTCGACGAATTCGATCGCGACATCGAGATCCGCAGCTCGGTGCTGTCCGCGCAGGGCAAGGCGTTCTGCGCCGGCGCCAATTTCAAGGACCCGGCGCGACAGGCGCAGGAGGCGCGCGAAGCCGAGAAAACCGCCAAGGGCGATCCGGCCGACAGCCTCGGCGCGATCAACCATCTCTACATCCAGGCGGTGCGCATCTTCCGCGCCAGGAAACCGATCGTCGCAGCCGTGCAGGGCGCCGCCATCGGCGGCGGGCTCGGGCTCGCGGTGTCCGCGGACTTCCGCGTCACCTGCCCCGAAGCGCGCTTCTCCGCGAACTTTACAAAACTCGGCTTCCATCCCGGCTTCGGCCTGACCGTGACGCTGCCCGAGCTGATCGGCAAGAACAACGCCGAGCTGATGTTCTACACCAGCCGCCGCGTCACCGGCGAGGAAGCCGTCAAATGGGGCCTCGCCAACGAGCTGGTGCCGCAGGACCAGGTCAAGGCAGCCGCGCTGAAGCTCGCCGGCGAGATCGCCGAATGCTCGCCGCTAGGTCTCGTCTCCACCCGCGCGACGATGCGCGCCGACTTGGCCGACCGTGTCATGGCCGCGACCAATCACGAGCTCGAGGAGCAGACCCGGCTGCGCGCGACGGAGGATTTCAAGGAAGGCGTGAAGGCCACGGAAGAACGGCGCGTGGCGAATTTCAAGGGGCGGTAATTGCGTTCTTCCTTCTCCCTTGTGGGAGAGGGATTAACCCCGCCCCACCACCAGCGCATCGACGATCGTGACGCCCTGCCCCTCCGGGTGCACGAGCACCGGGTTGAGCTCGATCTCCGCGATTTCCTCTGCATGCCGTGACGCAAGCACGGAGATGTCGGCAATCAGTTGCGACGCCGCCGCAACATCCGCCTTCGCCGCTCCGCGAAAACCATTCAGCAACGGCGCGGCCTTCAGGCTCGCCAGCATCGCGCCGGCTTCTTTCGCGCTCACGGGCGCCGGGCGGTAGACGACGTCGCGGAACAGCTCCGTGGTGATACCGCCGAGGCCGACCATCACCATCGGCCCGAAGGTCTTGTCCGTCATCGTGCCGATGATGATCTCGACGCCTTTCTTCGCCATCGGCGCGACCAGCACGCCTTGAATGACGGCATCCGGCCGGTGCTTGCGCGCATTGTTGAGCAGCGCCTCGAACCCAAGGAACACCTCGCCCTTGGCGGTGATGTTGACGCGCACGCCGCCGACCTCGCTCTTGTGCGCAATGTCCGGCGACTGGATTTTCATTACCAGCGGGAAACCGACGCCCGCGATGGCCGCGTCCAACTCGCCCTTCTCTTTCACCAGCACTTCGGCCGGCAGCACAACGCCGGCGGCGCGAAGCAATTCCTTGCTATCGGCCTCGGACAGAACCGGTGAAGTCAGATGCGCCGAGAGATCGCGCGCGGGCAGCTCCGCCACATCCGCGGGCTTATGCAGTTTGAAGTTGGCGTAGTCGACCAGCTGCCGCATCGCCGCACCGACATGAGTCAGACCGGACAGCACAACGACGCCGGATTTGGCAAGCTCGTGCCGGGCGAAGTCCGACGGCACCGTATAGGAGTAAAACACCACGGGCTTGTGCTGCGCGGCCAGTACCGGCTTCAGCTCCGCTTCCTTGAAGGGCTTGCGCACCTCGCTCGACAGCGACAGCAAGACCAGAATTGCATCGACCTCGTCGGAAACAGTCAGCAGATCAACGCTCTTTTGCAAGCCGCCCGACGTCACGCCTTGCGCTGTGACGTCGATCGGATTGCGCGCGGTGCCGTAGGACGGCATCAGCGTCTTGATCTCCGCCTGGATTTTTTCGGAGAGCTCCGGCACTTGCAGACCTTGTCGCGCCACGGCATCGGCGCCCCAGATGCCGGCACCGCCGGAGACGGTGACCACGGCGACGCGATCGCCTTTCGGCAACGGATTGCTCGCAAGCACTGCTGCGATCGTCAGCGCCTCGTCGAGATCGTTGGAGGCGATGAAGCCATATTTGGCAAACACGGCGTCGTAGGCCGCCGACCACCCGGCCATGCTCGCGGTGTGCGAGGCGGCCGCGCGCATCCCGGCGCCAGAGCGGCCGACTTTTGTCACGATGACGGGCTTCTTCAGCTCGGCTGCCCGGCGCGCTGCCGCGAGAAACTTGTCGACGTCGCGAATGCCTTCGATGAACAGCAAGATCACGTCGGTCGCGGCGTCCTGTACCATGTAATCCAAAAATTCACCGGCCCCCAGATCGGATTCGTTGCCCGCACTGACGACATAGCTCACGGCAATGCCGATCGCCTTGGCGCGGTGATAATAGGCAAAGCCGATGCCGCCGCTCTGCGCGACAATGCCGATCCGCTTCGTCGTCGCGACCAGCGGCGCTACACCCGGCTTGACATCCACGGCGGGACTGAACGTTGCCGCCACACGCTGCATCTGGCTGAAAAAGCCCTCGGCGTTCGGACCGGAAATCCGCATGCCGGTGCGCCCAGCCAGCGCCGCGATCGCGTCCTGCATCGCCGCGCTGTCGCCACCTTCCTCGGCAAATCCGGAGGAGATGATCACGGCGTTCCTGATGCCGGCGGCGGCGCATTGTTCGAGCGCGGCAAGCACGGCGCGTGCGGGAATGATGATGATTGCGAGATCGATCGGCGCGCCGATCTCCGTGATCGATTTGTAGCAGATGAGCCCGTCGATCTCGGCGTAGTTCGGGTTCACCGGGTACATTTTTCCGGGATACTCGTTCTTGCGCAACATCGACAACAGCCGGCCCGGAATCTTCTCGTGATCGCGCGAGGCGCCGATCAACGCGATGCTTGCCGGTGCGAAGAAGCTGTCGAGCGGATGCGGCATGTGACGTTCCTTACTCGCCGGTAGCCGTCGCCCTTCGAGGGTCGCGAAGCGGCGAGCACCTCGGGGTGACGGATAACGATCAAGGGATCAACTGACGCGGAACGTCACCCCGCCGAGCAAAAACTCGTCGCCTGCAACCGCAAGCCCCTTTGCCTTGGCCGCATGCAGCACCTGTGCTTTGTCCGCAACCCGAAACTCCAGCCCGCTCATGATCTCGCCGGCGCCTTTGACGAAGCGGAAGGTCGCATTGGGCAGCTTCAATTCGGTATCGCCACTCGGCGCAACGCCGATGATCTTGCCCCAATGCTCGGCCAGCCCTGTTGGATCCGGGCTCTGCATCTCCACGCTCGTCAACGTCTGCGTCACGTCCTTGCGGATGGATTTTTGCCAATCCGGCCCCGCCGGCGGATACGGCCCCAAAATGTCGTCGCTGCCTTCGGTGTGGTTGAACTCGATGAAGGCGGCGCGGCAGTCGCGGGGGTGGAGCTGCACGCCGTGATAGGGCGCGTGGTTGATGACGTTGGCGGTGCGTACGCCAAGCGCGTTGGCGTTACGGCCGCGCTCGTCGGGATCGTTGCAGCAGAAGATCGCCATGTAGCCGCCGCGCCCGCCGCTCTTTTCGATGAAGCGACCGGCGGTGGTGCCGTCCTTGAACGGTGCGACGACCTCCAGCAGAATCGTGTCGACCGGAAGCAGCGCGTTCTCCAGGCCGTATTTTGCGACATTGCCGTCGCGATAGCAGACGGCGAGGCCCATGATTTCCGCGATGTCGGAGATGACAGGCGCGAGCTGCGGCGCGACCAGGCAAATCTGCCGCAGCCGCATATAGGGCGCCATCGTCATGCGCCCTTGAAGGTCGGCTTGCGCTTCTCGACGAACGCCTTTGCAGCCTCCTTGTGGTCTTCGGTGTCGCTGCAGCGGGTGTGATGGATCGCCTCGCCGTCGAAGCAATCTTCCAGCGCGAGATGCTCGGCATTGTTGATGTTGCGCTTGATGAAGCCCAGCGCAATGGAAGGGCCCTGCGCCAGCGACAGCGCCAGCTCGTGCGCGGCCATGTCGATCTCGGCGTCGGAGACGACCTTCGTCACCATGCCGATCGCATGAGCCTCCTTCGCGGTCAGGACCGGCGACAGCAAATAGAGCTCGCGCGCCCGCGCACTGCCGAGCAGCTGGGTGAGGAAATAGGTACCGCCGTAATCGCCGGAGAAGCCGACCTTTGCAAAGGCGGTGGTGATCTTGCAGGATTCGGAGGCGATGCGGAGATCGCACGACAGCGCCATCGACAGACCCGCGCCGGCCGCGGCGCCATCGAGCTGCGCCACCACGGGCTTCGGCATCTGGTGCAGGATGCGCGACACCTCCATGCCGCGGCGCAGGTTCGCCATCTTCACTTCGAACGGCAGCGGCGCGCGTCCCTCCGCCATCGACTTGACGTCGCCGCCGACGCAGAAGCTGCCGCCCGCGCCTTTGAACAGCACCGCACGCACCTCCGGATCGTCCGCCGCGCGCCGCGCCGCCACGACCAGGCCGGCGACCATGTCCGGGTTGAGCGCGTTCTTCCGTTCGGGCCGGTTCATGGTGATGGTAAGCAGCCCGCCTTCGAGCTTCTGCAGGACCATGTCGTTGCTCATGGGACGTCTCCCTTGTTGTTGTTTGATAGAGCTTTGGCCACACCCGTCATTGCGAGGAGCGAAGCGACGAAGCAATCCAGACCGTCTCTGCGGAAACATCTCTGGATTGCTTCGCTCGCAATGACGAGCCTTATTTCTTCACCAGCGGGCAGCGCGACTGCTCCAGCGACTGGAACGCCTCGCTGCCGGGCACGGTGGCGAGCAGCTTGTAGTCGTCCCAGCGGCCCTTGGACTCCGACGGCTTCTTGACCTCGAACAGGTACATGTCGTGGATCATGCGGCCGTCCTCGCGGATCTTGCCATTTTTGGCGAAGAAGTCGTTGATCGGTGTCTCCTTCATCACCTTGATCACCGTCGCAGCGTCGGTCGTGCCGGCCGCCTTCACCGCTTTCAGATAGTGCGTCACGGAAGAGTAGACGCCGGCTTGCGCCGAGGTTGGCGGCCGCTTCATGCGCTCCTGGAAGCGCTTCGAAAACGCACGGGTGTCGTCGTTGAGATCCCAGTAGAAGGCTTCCGCAAGCAACAGACCCTGCGCGGTCTCGAGCCCGATCGAGTCGATGTCGGTCACGAAGGCGAGCAGCGGCGAGACTTTCTGACCGCCCTTGGTGATGCCGAACTCGGCCGCCTGCTTGATGGCGTTGACGGTATCGCCGCCGGCGTTGGCAAGGCCAATCACCTTGGCCTTGGAGGCCTGGGCCTGAAGCAGGAACGACGAAAAATCCGACGTGTTGAGCGGATGGCGCACGCTGCCAAGCACCTTGCCGCCGGTCTTGGTCACGACGGCGCTGGTGTCCTTCTCCAGATCCTGACCGAAGGCGTAGTCGGCGGTCAGGAAGAACCAGGTGTCGAGGCCCGACCTCACGGCCGCGAGGCCGGTCACGTTGGCCTGGCCGTAGGTGTCGAACACGTAGTGAATGGTATAGGGACCGCAGGCCTCGTTGCTGAGGCGGATCGAGCCCGGGCCGTTGAACATGATGATCTTGTTGCGCGCTTTCGCGATCTCGCCGGCGGCAAGCGCGGTCGCGGAGGCCGCGACGTCGTAGATCATCTCGACGCCCTGGTTGTCGAGCATATCGCGGGCGATGTTGGCGGAGAGATCGGCCTTGTTCTGATGGTCGGCGGCCAGTACCTGGATCTTGCGTCCGAGCACCTCACCGCCAAAATCCTCCACGGCCATCTTGGCGGCGGTCTCGCTGCCGGGGCCGGTGATGTCGGCATACAGGCTCGACATGTCGAGGATGCCGCCGATCTTCAGCGGCGGCTTGTCCTGGCCCTGCACGGCGCTCGCACTCAGCGCCAACGCGGCGGCAAAAATGCCCGACAAAACATGCTTCATCGAAAAAGACCTCCCTTATCGCGCCGTACTCTGATGGCGGCTTGGTTATTGCTCTTGGTTATTGCTCTTGGCTAAAGCTGTTGCCGCAATCATGCCGCATGCACGAGAGCGCAGCAAGCGAAGGTGCGCTACGGGGGCACGATTGGCGCGTACGTTTTCCGCAAAACGGAATGGCCGTGTGCGGCACGCCGTCCTTGTTTCGCTGCGCCCGCAATGACGGAGTGTAACGAAGCCTCTTCGCGACACGCCGCGCTTGAGTTAAGACTGGCGCGCAACGCAACCTCTCCGGGTCACGTGACGCAACGGCTTCACCTCATCGTCGCAATCCTTCTCGTCGCGGGTCACAGCGCATTCGCGAGCCCGTGCCGGTTCGAGTCCCAAGGCGAAGGCCGCGTCGCGGCGATCGTCGACGCCCGCAACGTCCGTCTCGATGACGGCCGGGACATCCGCCTGACCGGCATCGCGCCGACCGCGACGACGAAGCAGGCGCTGACCGCGCTGCTCGTCGGCCGCGACGTGATTCTGCGCAGCACTGACGACACGCCCGACCGCTATGGCCGGCAAGGCGCGCTGGTCTTTGTCGGCGAGAGCGACATCTCCGTGCAGGCGGTGCTGCTCGCTCAGGGCGACGCCATCGTCTCCGCCGAGATCACCGACAAGGATTGCGCGACCGCCCTGATGGAATCGGAGGCCGAGGCGCGGCGCCAAAAAAAGGGCAACTGGGCTGACCCGTCGGCCATAAAAAACGCGGAAAGTCCGGACGATATTTTGGCGGGGATCGGGCGTTTTGTGGTGGTCGAGGGCAAAGTCCTGTCGGTCCGGCAAGCTGGGGCAATGACCTACCTCAACTTCGGACGGAACTGGACACGCGGCTTTGCCGTGACTATTTCAAAGCGGACAGTACCGGCATTCGAAAGCGCCGGGATCGCTCTTAAGTCTCTGGAGAATAGACGTATTCGCGTCCGGGGCTGGGTCGAGGGGAATACGGGGCCGCGTATCGATGTACGCCTCGCGGGACAGGTCGAATTGCTGGGCGCAAACGAGCCGACAGGGGTAAGGCCCTAAAAGGGCCAGGCACGGGTTAAGCAACGTGAATGGGGTGCTAGAACGGCACGGACGAGGCGAACGCCGCCGCCTGCGGGCAGCGCCGGCCGTGCTATGCCTTGTTCTGGGTTCAGCCCTTGCCGGCTGCGGTGACATGAACCGGTTCCAGACCGCGGCAGCACCGCCAACCGTGGCGATGCCCAAGCCGAAGCCGGCCGTCGCGCAGACCCCCGCCACCGAGAAGGAGCACGAGCGCATCCTGGCGAGCTATGGCGGCACTTACGACGATCCCAGGCTCGAATCGCTCGTGACCAAAACGGTCGACCGGCTGGTCGCGGCGTCCGACCGCCCCGACCAGGGCTACCGGGTCACGATCCTCAATTCCGGTGCGGTGAACGCTTTCGCGCTGCCGAACGGCCAGCTCTATGTCACCCGCGGCCTGCTTGCGCTCGCCAGCGACACCTCGGAATTGTCCTCCGTGCTGAGCCACGAGATGGCGCATGTGCTGTCCAAGCACGCCGCGATGCGCGAGGACCAGGCGCGCCAGGCCGCGATCGTCACCCGCGTCGTCACCGACATGAGCAACGATCCCGATCTCACCGCGCTCGCGCTCGCCAAGACCAAGCTGACCATGGCGAGCTTTTCGCGTAATCAGGAGTTCGAGGCCGACGGCATCGGCGTCGGCATCTCCGCCAAGGCTCATTTCGACCCTTATGGTGCCGCACGTTTTCTCTCGGCGATGGAGCGCAATGCGGAGTTGAAAGTCGGAAAGACTTCGCTCGATCCGCGCGCGCAGGATTTCACCTCATCGCATCCGGCAACGCCGGAGCGCGTGCAGAACGCGCAGACTATCGCGCGGCAGTACTCAGCGCCAGAAGGCGCCGAGCGCGACCGCGAAACCTATCTCGCCGCGATCGATAACCTTGTCTACGGCGAAGACCCCAGCGAAGGTTTTGTCCGCGGCCGGCGCTTCCTGCATCCCAAGCTCGGCTTCACCTTCCAGGCGCCGGACAATTTTACGCTCGACAACACCGCGCAGGCCGTGATCGGCGTGCGCGACGGCGGCTCGCAGGCGATGCGTTTCGACGTCGTGCGGGTGCCGGCAGAACAGTCGCTCGGCGATTACCTGAATTCCGGCTGGATGGAGGGCGTCGAGAAGGCGTCCACGGAGGACATCACCATCAACGGTTTCCCGGCTGCGTCCGCCACCGCCAAGGGCGACCAGTGGCAGTTCAAGGTCTATGCGCTGCGCTTCGGCAGCGACGTCTACCGCTTCATCTTTGCGGCACGGCAGAAGTCGACCGAGAGCGAGCGCAATGCGCGCGAGACCGTCAGTTCATTCCGCCGCCTGACGCTCGACGAGATCCAGGCCGCGCGCCCCCTGCGCATCAAGGTCATCACCGTGCAGCCCGGCGACACCGTGGAATCGCTCTCCCACCGCATGGCCGGCATCGATCACCCGGCCGAACGTTTCCGCGTGCTCAACGGCCTCGATCGCAACGCTCAGGTGAAGGTGCGGGATCGCGTGAAGGTCGTGGCGGATTGAGGCTGCAGTAGGATGGGCAAAGCGAAGCGTGCCCACCATTCTCGACGCGATGTTTGCGGATGGTGGACACGGCGCTACGCGCCTTTGCCCGCCCTACAAGCCGCTTCAGCCCTAGCCGCCCGCGTCCATGTCTCCGGCCTCGCGCTGGCCGCTGAGCCAGAGCGCGAGCAGGGTCCAGAACGCGCCTGACAGCAGATACGCTCCCGAGGCGATGACGCCGAGATTGGTCGCAAGCAACAGAGCGACCAGCGGCGCGAAACCGGCGCCGAACAGCCAGGCCATGTCCGAGGTCAGCGCCGAGGCCGTGTAGCGGTACGCCTGCTTGAAGTTCGAGGCGATCGCGCCCGACGACTGGCCGAATGACAGGCCGAGCAGGATGAAGCCGATCACCATGTAGATGGTCTCGCCGAACGCGCCGGCATCGAGCAGCTGCGGAGCAAAGCCGCTGTAGATCGCGATCGCGATCGCCGACCCCATCAGCAGCGACTTGCGGCCGACGCGGTCGGCGATGACGCCGGAGAGCACGATCGCGCCGACGCCGAACACGGCGGCAACGATCTCGATGATCAGGAAGCGCACCGGGCTTTCGCGGGTGAACAGGAACACCCAGGACAGCGGAAACACCGTAACCATGTGGAACAGCGCAAAGCTCGCCAGCGGCGCGAATGCGCCGAGCATGATGTTCTGGCCTTCGCGCGCCACAGTCTCGGAGATGCGCGAGGGCTGCAATTCGCGGGTCTCGAACAGCGAGGCATATTCTTCCGTCGTCACCATGCGCAGGCGCGCGAACAGCGCCACGACGTTGATGGCGAAGGCGACGAAGAACGGGTAGCGCCAGCCCCAATCGAAGAAATCGTCGGCCGAGAGATTCCCCGCGAAATAGGCGAACAGCGCGCTCGCCACGATCAGCCCGAGCGGCGCGCCAAGCTGCGGCACCATCGCGTACCAGCCGCGCTTTGACGGCGGCGCATTCAGCGCAAGCAGCGAGGCCATCCCGTCCCAGGCGCCGCCCCAGGCCAGACCCTGCGCGATGCGCGCCAGCGCCAGCAGCCAGATCGCCGCAACGCCGATCTCGTGATAGCCGGGCAGGAACGCGATCGCGACGGTGGCGGTGCCGAGCAGGAACAGCGCCGAGATCAGCTTGGCCGTCTTGCCGTATTCGCGGTCGACCGTCATGAAAATGACGGTGCCGATCGGCCGGGCCACGAAGGCCAGCGCAAAGATCATGAAGGAATAGAGGGTGCCGGTCAGTTCGCTCGTGAACGGGAACACCAGGCGCGGAAAGACGATCACCGAGGCGATCGCGAAGACGAAGAAGTCGAAGAATTCCGAGGTGCGGCCGATGATGACGCCGATGGCAATCTCGCCGGGACGAGCCTGGTCGTGGCCGTGCTCGCCCGAGTGGAGGTCTGCCATTGCGGGGGTCTGTGCCGTCGCCATTGGTGCGCCCTTAACGTCCTGAAAACCAAAGCCGACCGCCCGGCGGGGCGCCAGGCGATCCGGTTCTGTTTGGCGCAACATTTCGCACTGCAACATTGGACAAATTGTCCAATGTCCGGATTGCTGCGTCGCAGCTACCCCTTGGTCTCACGAAAGAAACTCATTCTCATAAGGTCGGCCCGTGTCCCGTCTCAAGATCCTGGCGCTGCTACCCCTGGCGGTTGCGCTAAGCGGCTGCAACTACGTCGTGCTGGCACCAGCCGGTGATATCGCAGCGCAACAGCGCGACCTCGTCATCATGTCCACCGTCCTGATGCTCCTGATCGTCGTTCCCGTGATGGCGCTGACGGTGCTGTTCGCCTGGCGCTACCGCCAGTCCAACACCGACGCCCGCTACGAGCCCGAATGGGACCACTCGACCAGCCTTGAGCTGGTGATCTGGTCGGCGCCGCTTTTGATCATCGTTTGCCTGGGCGCGCTGACCTGGATGGGCACGCATCTGCTCGATCCCTACCGCACGCTCGGCCGCATCCATGCCGACCGCGCGGTGGACCAGTCCAAGGCCCCGCTCGAGATCGACGTCGTCGCGCTCGACTGGAAGTGGCTCTTTGTCTATCCCGAGTACGGCATTGCCACCGTCAACGATTTGGCAGCTCCGGTCGATCGCCCGATCAACTTCCGCATCACCGCCTCCTCGGTGATGAACTCGTTCTACATCCCTGCACTGGCCGGCCAGATCTACGCCATGCCGGGCATGGAGACCAAGCTCCACGCCGTCGTAAACCAGGCCGGCACCTACCGGGGTTTTTCGGCGAACTACAGCGGCGCCGGCTTCTCCGGCATGCACTTCAACTTCCACGGGCTCGACGACAAGGGCTTCGACGCCTGGATCGCCAGCACCAAATCCGGCGGCGGCTCGCTCGGCCGCGCCGAATATCTCCAGCTCGAGAAGCCCAGCCAGAACGAGCCGGTGCGGCGCTACGGCACCGTCGATTCCGATCTCTACCGCCTGATCCTCAACATGTGCGTCGAGACCGGTAAGATGTGCCAGAGCGAGATGATGGCGATCGACGCCAAGGGCGGCCTCGGCCATGAGGGCCTGAACAACACGCTGCCGCTGGCCTACGACAAATACGCGCGCCGCGGCACGGCGCTTGGGCCGGAGCCCAGCTTCGTCGCCGGCACCTGCACGCCCGATGCGCCGCAGGGCAAGACCACCGCCTCGATCACGGCGCCTCTCGACACCGCGCCGCTGCTCGGCGCCGGCCTGAAGCGGCCGACTTTCACGCCGCTGAAGTCCTCGTCCTTCTTCCTCGGACAGCGTCCGAAGTCAGATTCGTAAAGAGATCCCGCATGTCTCCTGATCTTCTCAAGCTCATCTTCGGCCGGCTCACCTTCGAATCTCTGCCGCTGCACGAGCCGATCGTCGTCGGCACCTTTGCGGTGGTGGCGACCGGCGGCCTCATCATGTTCGCCGGCCTCACTTATTTCCGCCTCTGGGGCTATCTCTGGAGCGAGTGGTTCACCAGCGTCGACCACAAGCGCATCGGCATCATGTACATGATCCTCGGCATCGTGATGCTGCTGCGCGGCTTCGCCGATGCGCTGATGATGCGGTTGCAGCAGGCGCTCGCCTTTGGCGGCTCGGAGGGCTATCTCAACTCCCATCACTACGACCAGGTCTTCACCGCCCACGGCGTGATCATGATCTTCTTCGTGGCGATGCCGCTGGTCACCGGCCTGATGAACTTCGTCGTGCCGCTCCAGATCGGCGCGCGCGACGTGTCGTTTCCGTTCCTGAACAATTTCAGCTTCTGGATGACGGTCGGCGGCGCGGTGCTGGTGATGGCCTCGCTGTTCATCGGCGAATTCGCCCGCACCGGCTGGCTCGCTTATCCGCCGCTGTCGAACATCGGCTACAGCCCTGACGTCGGCGTCGACTATTACATATGGGGGTTGCAGGTTGCAGGCGTCGGAACGACGCTGTCCGGCATCAACCTGATCTGCACCATCGTCAAGCTGCGGTGCCCCGGCATGACCATGATGCGGATGCCGGTGTTCACCTGGACCGCGCTCTGCACCAACGTCCTGATCGTCGCTTCCTTCCCGGTTCTGACCGTCGTGCTCGCGCTGCTTTCGCTCGACCGCTACGTCGGCACCAACTTCTTCACGAACGATTTCGGCGGCAGCCCGATGATGTACGTGAACCTGATCTGGATCTGGGGTCATCCCGAGGTCTACATCCTGGTTCTCCCCGCCTTCGGCATCTTCTCCGAGGTGACCTCGACCTTCTCCGGCAAGCGGCTGTTCGGCTACACCTCAATGGTCTACGCCACTGTCGTCATCACCATCCTGTCGTACCTGGTCTGGCTGCACCACTTCTTCACGATGGGGTCGGGCGCCAGCGTCAACTCGTTCTTCGGCATCACCACGATGATCATCTCGATCCCGACGGGCGCGAAGATGTTCAACTGGCTGTTCACGATGTATCGCGGCCGCATCCGCTTCGAGCTGCCGATGATGTGGACGATCGCGTTCATGCTGACCTTCGTGCTCGGCGGCATGACCGGCGTGCTGCTGGCGGTGCCGCCAGCCGACTTCGTCCTGCACAACAGCCTGTTCCTGATCGCGCATTTCCACAACGTGATCATCGGCGGCGTCGTGTTCGGCGCGTTCGCCGGCATCGGCTACTGGTTCCCGAAGGCGTTCGGCTTCAAGCTCGATCCGTTCTGGGGCAAGCTGTCGTTCTGGTTCTGGGTCACCGGCTTCTACCTCGCCTTCATGCCGCTCTATGTGCTCGGCCTGATGGGCGTGACCCGGCGCTTGCGCGTGTTCGACGATCCCAGCTTGCAGATCTGGTTCATCATCGCCGGCATTGGCGCCTTCCTGGTCTTCCTCGGCATCCTCTCGATGCTGATGCAGTTCGCCGTCAGCTTCCTCAGGCGCGAGCAGCTCAAGGACGTCACCGGCGATCCCTGGGATGCGCGCACGCTGGAATGGGCGACCTCGTCGCCGCCGCCGGCCTATAACTTCGCCTTCACCCCCGTCGTCCACGACAATGACGCGTGGTGGGATATGAAGCGCCGCGGCTACCAGCGTCCGCTCACCGGGTTCAAGCCGATCCACATGCCCAGCAGCACCGGCACCGGCATCATCCTCGCCGGTCTTGCCACCGCGATGGGTTTCGGCCTGATCTGGTACATCTGGTGGCTTGCCGCCGCGAGCTTCGCTGCGATGCTCGTCGTCGGGATCGGCCACACCTTCAACTATCACCGCGACTTCGACATTCCGGCTGACGATGTCATCCGGGCCGAGGACGCGCGCACCAAACTGCTCGCCGGAGCCAAGTAATGACTGTCACTGTCAATCCCGCGCAAACCGGCGAACCGGTCTTCTACCTCGCCGACGAACACCCGCATCCAGAAGGCTACAGCACCTCGCTGGGCTTCTGGATCTATCTGATGAGCGACTGCCTCATCTTCGCGATCCTGTTCGCCACCTTCGGCGTGCTCGGCGGCAATTACGCCGCCGGTCCCGCGCCAAAGGACCTGTTCGAGCTGCCTTTGGTCGCGGTCAACACCTCGATGCTGCTGCTGTCGTCGATCACGTATGGCTTTGCCATGCTGACCATGCAGCAGAACAAGATCGGCCAGACCCAGATGTGGCTGGCCATCACCGGCCTGTTCGGCGCCGCCTTCATCGGCATCGAGCTCTCCGAGTTCGCCCACATGATCCATGAAGGCGCGACGCCGCAGCGCAGCGCCTTCCTGTCCGCCTTCTTCACCCTGGTCGGCACCCACGGCCTGCACGTCTCCTGCGGCCTGATCTGGCTGGTGACCCTGATGGTGCAGGTCTGGAGGTACGGCCTGATCGAGGCCAACCGCCGCCGCCTGATGTGCCTGTCGATGTTCTGGCACTTCCTCGACGTGGTCTGGATCGGCGTCTTCACCTTCGTCTATCTCCTGGGAGTTCTGCGATGAACACCGATACTCACGCTGCCCACGCGGACGATCATCACCAGGGCGATAGCCACGCCCACGGCTCGTTCTCGACTTACATGCTCGGCTTCGTGCTCTCGGTCGTGCTCACCGCGATCCCGTTCTGGCTGGTGATGAGCGGCGCGCTTCCGAGCAAGCAGATCACCGCGCTGGTGATCATGGCCTTCGCGGTCGTGCAGATCGTCGTGCACATGATCTACTTCCTGCACATGAGCCCCAAGTCGGAGAATGGCTGGAGCATGATGGCGCTGATCTTCACCATCGTCATGGTGGCGATCGCGCTGTCGGGTTCGCTGTGGGTGATGAACCACCTCAACAGCAACATGATGCCGATCCACCAGATGACTGGAATGAAATGAACGAGACTGGGACTGTGATAAGCAAAGCAGACGGGGCTCGCGGAAAAGCTGCGCGTCCGTCCTTGTGGCTCACGGTCCTCTCGCTCACGGCCTTTGCACTTCTGATCGCGCTCGGCGTCTGGCAGATCGAGCGCCGCGCCTGGAAGCTGGCGCTGATCGATCGCGTCGAGCAGCGCGTTCATGCCCCGGCCCAGCCGATCCCCTCGATCGCGTCATGGCCCGCGGTGTCCACCGCAAATGACGAATACAGGCATGTTAGCGTCACCGGCCGCTTCCTGCATGACCGCGAGACGCTGGTTCAGGCCGTCACCGAAGAAGGCCCGGGCTATTGGGTGCTGACGCCGCTTCAGCGCAGCGACGGCACGATGGTCCTGGTCAACCGCGGCTTCGTGCGGTCCGAGCGGCGCGACGCGTCGATGCGCCGGGACGGCAATCCGGACGGCCAAGTCGAAATCACCGGCTTGTTGCGCATCACGGAGCCGAAGGGCGGATTCCTCAGGAACAACGTGCCCCAACACAATCGCTGGTATTCACGGGATGTCGCCGCGATTGCGGCGGCACGCGGGCTCGGCGAGGTCGCGCCGTTCTTCGTCGATGCCGACGCCGGATCACAATCCAGCAGCGGTCCGATCGGCGGATTGACCGTGGTCCGCTTTCCCAATAACCACCTGATCTATGCGCTGACGTGGTTTGCCCTGGCTTTCATGCTGGCCGGCAGACTTTTTGTCACATTCGGCGGCGGGCTGTTCCGCCGCAAGAAGCCCTGGAGCGGCTTCGTCCACGAAGCGGCCGGCGGCTCCGATGCCGTCGCCCGCAGGACGGGATCAGATGCTGGAACGATCGTCGAGCCAACCTGACGACGGAAGAACGCATGGCGCTGTCACGCTGCAATCGCAGGCGGACGCGCGCAGCGAGCTGATCGGGGCTGCGCCGACCGACGACGAGACCAACCGCAAGAACATGGCGCTGCTGATCCAGCTGCGCTGGACTGCGGTGGTCGGCCAGATCGTGACCATCGGCGGCGTGCATGTCTGGCTTGGCATTCCCCTGCCCCTCACCCGCATGGGCGCGGTGATCGGCGCGCTGGTGTTTCTCAACGTCTCCAGCCTCGTCTGGGTGCGCCATCGCGCCGCGATCACCAACAACGAGCTGCTGGTCGCCTTGATGCTGGACGTCGCCGCGCTGACCGCGCAGCTTTATCTCAGCGGCGGCGCCACCAATCCCTTCACCTCGCTGTTCCTGCTCCAGGTGACGCTGGGCGCGGTGCTGCTCGATGGCCGCTCGACATGGTCGCTGGTCGCGTTGACCTGCGCCAGCTTCGTCTGGCTGACGGTCGCGTACCGGCCGCTCGACATGCCGCCGAACCCGCTGAGCGAGACCTACACGCTCACCGTCGCCGGCATGCTGCTGGGCTTCGTGCTCAACGCGGTGCTGCTGGTGGTGTTCGTCACCCGCATCAACAGGAATCTGCGCCAGCGCGACGCGCATCTGGCGGCGCTGCGCCAGCATGCCGCCGAGCAGGATCATATCGTGCGCATGGGCCTGCTTGCCTCCGGCGCGGCGCACGAGCTCGGCACGCCGCTGGCCTCGCTCTCGGTCATCCTCAGCGACTGGCGCCGCATGCCCGACCTCGCCGCCGATCAGGAGCTGGCCGAAGATCTCGCGGAGATGGAGACTTCGCTGCAACGTTGCAAGACCATCGTGACCGGCATCCTGGTGTCGGCGGGCGAAGCGCGCGGCGAAGGCTCGTCTCCGACGACGGTGACGGCCTTCGTCACGGCGTTGGTGGAAGAGTGGCGCGATGCGCGCTCGGCGCACACGCTGTATTTCGTCAACACCTTCGGCGAGGACGTCGCGATCGTGTCCGACATCGCGCTGAAGCAAGTCATCTTCAATGTGCTCGACAACGCCTACGAGGTCTCGCGCGACTGGGTCGAGCTCGTGGCCGAGCGCGAGGGCGATAATCTCGTACTGTCTATCAGCGACCGCGGCGCGGGCTTTGCGCCGGAGATGCTGGCACAGCTCGGAAAGCCCTATCAATCGAGCAAGGGCCGCGCCGGCGGCGGGCTCGGCCTGTTCCTGGTTGTGAACGTCGTGCGCAAGCTCGGCGGCAGCGTGACCGCCGAGAACCACAGGAAGCGCGGCGCCACCGTCCGCCTCACGCTGCCGCTCGCAACGCTCGCGATCGGAGGCAGCTTTGACGCCTGACCGCTCGCTCATCGTCGTCGAGGACGATGCCGGGTTCGCGCGCACGCTGAAGCGTTCGTTTGAGCGCCGCGGCTACGAGGTCGTGCTCGCCGCCTCGATCGAGGACGTGCGGAAAGCTCTGGAGCAACGATCGTTCGGCTATGCCGTCGTCGACCTCAAGCTCGGCGGTGCCTCGGGCCTCGCCTGCGTCGAGCTTTTGCATACGCACGACCCGGAGATGCTGATCGTGGTGCTGACAGGCTTTGCCAGCATCTCCACCGCCGTCGAGGCCATCAAGCTCGGCGCATGCCACTATCTGGCAAAGCCGTCGAACACCGACGACATCGAAGCCGCCTTCAACAAGGCCGAAGGCAATGCCGAGGTCGCGCTCGACGCCCGGCCGACATCGATCAAGACGCTCGAATGGGAGCGCATCCACCAGACCCTGATCGAGACCGACTTTAATATTTCGGAAGCGGCGAGAAGGCTGGGGATGCACCGGCGCACGCTGGCACGAAAGCTAGAGAAGCGGCCGGTGAAGTGAGCGAGCGCCCCGACAAGTGCGAACCTAGGGTGGGTTAGCGTCGCGTAACCCTCCTCTTTGTTTTTCGCGCGGAAAGAGAAGCGGTCGGTTACGCCTAGCGGACTGCGCAACGCGCCGCCGCGAGGATAACCCACCCTACGAAACCACGAACTCCGAACAAAAAGCCCGGCCAAACGGCCGGGCTTTTGAACTGTTGCGATGAACGCGAGACGCTTACGCCGCCTCGTCGGCGACCGTTGTGCCGCCGCCGCCCTCGGTCTCGTCGCTTTCGCCCTCGGCATCCGTATCGGCCTCGCCTTCGGCGGCTTCCGACTTGGCGCCGGTGCGGCGCGGGCTCTTGGCGAGTTGGGCCTCGATCTCCTTGACCGCTTCGGTCTCGGTCGAGTGCTGCACCACCGCGATCTCGCGGGACAGACGGTCGAGCGCTGCTTCATAGAGCTGGCGTTCGCTGTAGGACTGCTCGGGCTGCGACTCGGAACGGTAGAGGTCGCGCACGACTTCCGCGATCGCGACGATGTCGCCCGAATTGATCTTGGCTTCGTATTCCTGGGCGCGGCGCGACCACATGGTGCGCTTGACGCGGGCACGGCCCTTGAGTGTCTCGAGCGCACGCTTCACCAGCGCAGGATCGGACAGCTTGCGCATGCCGACATTGGCGACCTTGGCGGTCGGCACGCGCAGCGTCATCTTGTCCTTGATGAAGTTGATGACGAACAGCTCGAGCTTCGCGCCGGCGATCTCCTGCTCCTCGATGGCCAGGATCTGGCCCACGCCGTGAGCGGGATAGACGACGAATTCGTTGGCCTTGAAACCCTGACGCTGGGTCACGACCTTCTTTTCCTCGACCTTCGGCGCAACAGCCGCGGGCTTCACGACCGGCTTGGCGGCAGCGACAGGGGCGGCCTTGGCAGGAGCAGCAGCAACCTTCGCCGCGGCCGGCTTGGCAGCGGGAGCCTTGGCAACAGCAGGTTTGGTAGCAGGCTTGGCAACAGGGGGCTTGGCAGCAACAGGCTTGGCCACGGTCGCTTTCGCGGCCGGCTTGGCAGTCTTGTTAGGCATTGCGCTTCTTTTGTTCTTCGAGGACTTTGCAGCCGGCGCCTTCGTCGCGGTCCGACCCTTGGATGCGCTGCGGCTGGCCGCGGCGACTTTCTTGGCCACCTTGTGGGAAGCCTTCGCAGAAGTACTCTTTTTACGCGTTTTCTGTGACACAGCCTGTGCGCGGAAACTGCCACGCCCCTGTTCGACATCTGGTTTCACGGGAACCCAACGGGCCGACGGGGCTGACGAAGGGTTCGGTTTAATGTGCCCAATATAGCACATTTCCCGCAAAAATCAATGATTTAGGGGTCTTGAGGGCTGGTTTTCGGCGGTAGCGCCGCTATTAGGGTTAAGTTTGGGCCCGAATTAGTCGCCGGAGCCTGGGTTCGGAGAAAAATACTTGTCGAACTTGCCCTCCACGCCGTCGAATTCCTTGGCGTCGGCAGGTGATTCTTTCTTCTGGGTGATGTTCGGCCAGCTCTTGGCGTAGTCGGCGTTGACGGTGAGCCACTTTTCCAGGCCCGGTTCCGTGTCCGGCTTGATGGCGTCGGCGGGGCATTCCGGCTCGCACACGCCGCAGTCGATGCACTCGTCAGGATGGATGACGAGCATGTTCTCGCCCTCGTAGAAACAGTCGACCGGGCAGACCTCGACGCAGTCGGTGTACTTGCACTTGATGCAGTCTTCAGTGACGACGTAAGTCATCCAACGCTCCGAAAAGCTCTTTTAAAACTCGCGGCTTGCGTAGCGCGGATGGCCCGGCGCTGCAAGGTCGGCAACGGCCGATCATGACGGCTTTATGTGTCCGATCGACCAAGAAATGAATTCAAAGCGCAATTAATTGCGCTGAGAATTTGGATTGCCGTCACTGAACTCTTCGTAGAGCACACGGGCCGATGCGGCATCGCCGCGGCGCTCGTTGAAGGCTGCGACTTTCAAGACGCGCACGGTGCGATCGAGCGCGACGGTGAGCACGTCGCCGATCTTGACCGCATGCCCCGGCGATTTTTCGCGCACGCCGTTGACGCGGACATGGCCGGACTCGACGAGTTCAGCAGCCGAGGTCCGCGCCTTCACCACCCGCGCATGCCACAGCCATTTGTCGATGCGCTGCCGCTCGGTCGTGACTCTATTCCTTCTGACGCGTTTTCTTCACGCGAACCGCTCCGCACTTCGCTTGAAAACGCAGTGCTACTCCTTACGCCCGGACAGCTGCTCTTTCAGCGCGGCGAGCTTTGCGAACGGCGAGTTCGGATCGGCAGGACGATCGCGCTCGCGCGGGGTGGCGCTCGAGGCGTAGGGACGCAGCGACGGGCCGCCCTGGCGGTCGCGGCCCTTGTCGCGGTCGCGGCCGCGGTTGTCACGGCCCTTGTCGCGATCGCCGCCGAACTTGCCCTTGTTGCGATCGCGATCCTTGTTGTCGCGGTCCTTGCCTTGATCTCGACCTTGGAAGCTGCGGTTCTTGTCGCCGCGCCCCTGTCCCTCCGGACGCGGCGCAGCTTCGCCACCGCCTTCGCGCGGCTTGCGGAAGTCTCTGCCGCCATGGCGATGACGTTCGCCGCGCTTCTCGCCGTCGGCGGCCTGCGCTGCTTCGCCTTCGGCAGGCGCGGCACCTGCTTCGGCACCGGCCTGCGGACGCGGCTGATTGTGGTGGCGCTGGTTACGATGGCGCTCGTGGCGCGGCTTGCGATCGTCGTGACGGCCGCCGGGACGCCAGACCTCGATGAGCTCGGGCTCGCTGGGCGTGGCCACAGCATCCACAGGCGCAGCAGTATCGGCCGACGCAGCGGCTTCGGTTGCAGCAGTTTCGGCGGGAGCAGCTTCAGCAGCCTCGATGGGTGCAGCAACCTCTTCCACAGGCGGCGCGATGCCGGGAGCGTCTTCCGGCGTGACGGGGGCTTCAGGGGAAGCTTCGAGAGCCGGTTCTTCGTGCACGGGCTCGTCGTGCTGCTCCATGCCGGGCGCGTCTTCGACGGTCACAGGCTCGGCGGCGGCTTCGATTGCGGCATCCGCAGACACGGCAGCGTCTTCGACCGGCGCTTCCGTCTCGGGCGTCTCGGCCGGAGCTTCGGTGCTTGCTTCAGCAGCCGGCGTCTCCACGACAACCGGCTTTGCCGGCAGCGGCGGCCGCTTATCCATGCGGTAGCCGAGCGCGCGCAGCACGGACGCAAAGTCCTCGCCGGCCGAGCCGGTGAGCGAGGTCATCGCCTGCGTCACGACAAAACTGCGGCCGTCGAACGCGCCGGCGGGCTTTTCGCCGGACGCGTTCTCGCGCCAGGCCAGCGCCGGGCGGATCAGATCGGCAAGGCGCTCCAGAATGTCGACACGCACGGCACGCTCGCCGGCCTGCTTGTAGCCGAGCACGCGATAGGCATCGCGCGGCAGCTGCTTGTCGACCGGGAACGAGGTGCGGCCCGAGTTCGCCAGATGCTGCGCGCCCGACAGCGCGGAGGGATCGACGTTGTCCTGCTTCAGCGCCCAGAGCAGCGCGGCCAGCGCGCGCCCGGCCGGCTTGAGCAGGCCGGGGAAATAGATGTGATAGGCGCCGAAGCGGACGCCATATTTGCGCAGGACGGCGCGCGAGGGCTGGTCGAGGTCCTTCAGCTCGTTGGCGATCTTCTGGCGCTCCAGCACGCCGAGCGCCTCGACGAGCTGATAGGCGATGCCGCGGGCGATGCCGGTGACATCCTCGGCCTTCGACAGCTCGAACATCGGCCCGAGCAGCTTTTCGATGTGCGTCTTGAGCCAGAGGTCGAGCCGGGCCTGCACCTTGTCGCGGGGGCCGCCGGTCAGGCGTTCGTCGGAGATGATGCGGATGCGCGGATGCAGCGCGTCCTCTGCGGCAGACAGCCGCGCCACGGCGTCGCCGGTCCAGCGGATCATGCCTTCCGAGGTCAGCACGAACTGCTCGTCCGGCGCGTTGCCCAGTTTTTCGGCGCGCGCGTTGATCTCGCCGGCGAGCACGGCCTGCGCTGCAGCCTGCAACGCTTTCGCATCGGAGCCGGCTTCCGCCGCATCCGGTGCAAAGGTGAAGCCATCGAGGCGGCCGATGACATGGCCTTCGACGATGACTTCGCCGGTCTTGCCGATTTCAGTATTCAAGCTCGTGTTCTCCCGCAGGCGGCGCATCAATACACTGGTCCGGCGATCAACGAAACGCTCAGTCAAGCGTTCATGGAGCGCATCCGATAATTTATTTTCGACCTCGCGGGCGATTCCCTGCCAGCGTTCGGGGTCTTTCAGCCAGTCCGGGCGGTTGGCGACGAAGGTCCAGGTGCGAATCTGCGCGATCCGGGCCGAGAGCGTGTCGATATCGCCGTCGACGCGGTCGGCCTGGTCGATCTGGGTCCTGAACCAGGAATCGGGGATGCATCCCTTCTGCATCAGGAAGCCGTACAGCGTGGTGACCAGCTCGGCATGGGCGGCCGGCGACAATTTTCGGTAGTCCGGGATCTGGCAGGCCTCCCACAGCCGTTCCACGGCCTCCTTGCCATGCGCGACATCGCGCACCTCGGCGTCGCGGGCGGCATGGTCGAGCACGCGCATGTCCTCGGCGATCGGCGCGCGCGTCAGCGCCTCATGGCCGGGGCCCAGGTTCAGGGACACCTGGAGCGCGCCGAGCGAGGCGAAATCCAGCTTCGAATTGCGCCATTGCAAAACCTTGACGGGGTCGAAGGTGTGGTTCTGTAGCGCATTGACGAGTTCGGGCTCGAACGGCCCGCAGCGGCCGGTGGTGCCGAAGGTGCCGTTGCGGGTGGCGCGGCCGGCACGGCCGGCGATCTGGGCGAATTCGGACGGCGTCAGGCGGCGGAACTGGTAGCCGTCGAACTTGCGGTCGGAGGCGAAGGCGACGTGGTCGACGTCGAGATTGAGGCCCATGCCGACAGCGTCGGTGGCGACGAGATAATCGACCTCGCCGTTCTGGAACATCGCCACCTGCGCGTTGCGGGTGCGCGGCGACAGCGATCCCAGCACCACGGCGGCGCCGCCATGCTGACGGCGGATCAGCTCGGCGATGGCGTAGACCTCGTCGGCCGAGAAGGCGACGATGGCGGTGCGGCGCGGCTGGCGCGTGATCTTGCGGTCGCCGGCGAATTCCAGCTGCGACAGGCGCGGCCGCGTGATCATGGAGACGCCCGGCAGCAGCCGCTCGATGATCGGGCGCATCGTCGCTGCGCCCAGCAGCAGCGTCTCGTCGCGGCCGCGGCGGTTGAGGATGCGGTCGGTGAAGACGTGGCCGCGCTCGAGATCAGAGGCGATCTGCACCTCGTCGACGGCGAGGAACGAGACGTCGAGATCCCGCGGCATCGCCTCGACGGTGGAGACCCAGTAGCGCGGCGATTTCGGCTTGATCTTCTCCTCGCCGGTCACAAGCGCGACGGCGTCGGGGCCAACCCGCGCGGCGATCTTGTTGTAGACCTCGCGCGCGAGCAGGCGCAGCGGCAGCCCGATCATGCCCGAGGGATGCGCGAGCATCCGCTCGATGGCGAGATGGGTCTTGCCGGTGTTGGTCGGCCCGAGCACCGCAGTGACGCCGGCGCCGGGAAGCCGCTCGGAAGCGAAGGGGGAGGAGGAAAAGGGCATCTGGGGGGATTAGGTAATGGCGATTGGGGCGAATGTCAGTGCTGTTTTGGGGCGGGCCGGAGGCTGGGCCTTGCTCCTCATCCTGAGGAGCGCGTCAGCGCGTCTCGAAGGATGAAGGCGCCGGATGGTGCCGGGCCCCTCGCCCTTCGAGACGGCCGCTTACGCGGCCTCCTCAGGGTGAGGGGATCAAGCCGCGAAGAATATGGTGACGCTCCCCAAACCCCGCGTAACTGTCTCACTTTGCGACGCTTTTCCCTGTGTCTTTAAGCTTCGGAACGAGTTGAGAACGAATCGCGGCCGAATCGCAGACCCCCCATGAGTCCTGTTCCGTTCACGCAACATGTCGCGGGAAGCTTATCGGCTGCGCACTAGATGGAGTTTCGGGCTGCCGCACAAGCGACGTTTCGGTGGCGCGTTCCTTAAAATTGGGGATGGCGCGGAGTCGAATCAGAATCGGGGAGGAGTCAAATGGATTCCCTGCTCAAGGCCCCCCTCCAAAGCAAAACCGCGAAAACAACCCCATGCACAGTAGGTAAACTATTGAAATAACTTGCGTTTATTTTCGCCAAAACGGGCGGGGCCCTAGGCCTATTGCGTCTTCGCGACCCGCGGCGGCTGGGCTGATGTGATGAAGCTGGTGGCTTCTAGCATCGCCGGCCCGAGCGGCGTCGGCACTTTCAGCCAGAACGGGACCAGGACGCGCGTGCCCGCCACCGGCGCGAACGCGATCTCGATGTTGCGCTGGCCGGCGAGGTATTTGATCACGGGGCGGTCGGGGATGTAGCCCGCCACAGGCACGAAGAACAGCGAGCAGACCACGACCGGGCCGTGATAGCCCTTCTCCGCCTTCACGGTCTCCATGCGCTTGAAATCGAGCTTGAGCTCGTAGCGCATGCGGCCGTCGAACACGGCGGCGCTGCCGTGGCAGGCGTCCGGCGACAGCACGTCGCCGGTGCCGGGCACGCGCACCAGCGAGGCCGTCATCGGATCCCAGACGCCACGGCGATGCGCATCGGTGACGACGATGCGGTCTGCATCGACCGGGGGCTCCGGTACGATGGCAAAATCCTTCACATTGCCCTTGTCGAGCGTGATGCGGATTTCCTCGGTCTTTTTCGAGGTGGTGGTGGAGGCCTGGTAGCCGGTCGCGACCAGAGCGCCGTTGACCACCCGCCCTTGGCTGGCGCCGGTGCCGGACCCGCCCGCGAACGACTTCAGCAGCCCCGTGGTGCCGCCCGAGGCGGCTGCGGCGAACACGTCGTCTCCGATATCGATATTCCAGGCGCCTCGCCCGACGGGAATGCCGGCCAGCGAGGCCTCATATTGCGCCTCGAGCTTGCCCTGCGCCGCCGCGGGCTCCGCCGCCCACGCCAAAACCAGCCCGCACAGGGCCGCCATGGCCAGCCGGCCGGCGGAGCGCGGATCGCTTGCGCGCCGCTCCGCTGAGCGCAGGCCGGGCGCATGATGAGGCGTTGTGAGCACGAAACAATCCAATCGGAGCGCGAACGGTTGTTACTTAAGCCAAATACCACGGCAAGCAATGTGTCCGGGCATGTCCGCTTCCGAACTCCACTGAACTCTTCGGGTGCGAATACGCCCTTTATGTGATGGTAAGGGGTTTGAAACACTGCCGTTTTGGTGATCGGGGATCGCTCCGGGCTCCAGTACCTCTCCCGCTTGCGGGAGAGGGGGCGCACCTGCGCTGCGGCAGGCAAAACTCCGCCCCAAAACCTTGACGGCTCGCCCCTTCCCCCCTATACGTCCGCCCGCTCCCTGCAAGGACAGAGAATTTGCCCGTGGCGCCCCGAATGGCGGCCGCACATCGTTGGGAAAGATTGAGGATTTTGCCATGTCTCGCCGCTGCGAATTGACGGCCAAGGGCCCCCAGGTCGGCCACACGGTCAGCCACTCCAACATCAAGACCAAGCGCCGCTTCCTGCCGAACTTGGTCAACGTGACCTTCATCAGCGAAGCGCTGGGCCGCAACGTGCGCCTGCGCGTCTCCACCAGCGCGATCAAGAGCGTCGACCACAATGGCGGCCTCGACCCCTTCCTGATCAAGGCCAAGGCCGCCGTGCTGTCGCCGCGCGCCCTCGAGCTGAAGCGCGCCATCCAGAAGAAGGTCGGCCCGACGCCTGCGCCAGAGAAGAAGGCGAGCTAAGAATTTTCGAATTGGGCTTGCGGCGGGCGTAAGCGTCCAGTCGTGTAGACTCAAGTGTTACAGAGTTTTGCGTGACGGCCGGATCGGAAGATCCGGCCGCTTTTGTTTGTGCAGCCCACGTCGACGAAAGTGCACTTGCCCGCAAGGGTAGAACCGAGCATCCTGCGGTTGAGCACGTCTTAGATTGGGCTGGGGATGGACGTCGCCACAGAATTTAAATCGAAGATTCTTAGCCGGAGCAAAGAGCCCGACGAATATAGAATTTACCGAGCGGGCCTTGAATGGGGTCTGACCGATCCAATTGTCATTGACCGCGCGGAGGACTTTAAGTCGGCACCGCGGTGGACCGATCGTCTCACACCTTACCATCACCAAGTAACCAACCTCATTACATTCTGTCGCCGTCTCCCGGTAACCCTGCTTGCAGACGATGTTGGTCTTGGAAAAACGATCAGCGCTGGTCTGATCATCAGCGAACTTGTCGTCCGATCTCGACTGTCCAAAGTTCTGATCGTCTGCCCAAAAATTCTCGCTCAGCAGTGGAAGGAAGAGCTGGAAGAGAAATTCAACGTTCCGGGCATTGTTGCATTTGGGAGAGATCTGCTTGCCGCCGAACCCGACGAAGTCGGCGCGGTAATCACGACTTACAACTCGGCTCGACTGTATCTCGAAAAGATTCCGGAAGACCGTTTCCAGATGCTCGTTCTGGACGAAGCGCACAAACTCAGAAACCTCTACGGTGTCCCCAATACGCCCCAAGTGGCGAAACGCTTCCGCAAGGCACTAGAGGAGCGACGATTTCCCTACGTTCTGATGCTAACAGCCACGCCCATCCAAAATCGATTGTGGGACCTGTACTCTCTTGTCGACCTGCTCACCGTTGCTCGCGGACATGACAATCCTTTCGGCAGCGAGGGCATGTTCACGCGGAAATTTATTGCGGATCCCCGCGATGGGGCTCGCCAGCTAAAAGAAGAAGCAAGGGACGAATTTCGATCGATCGTTTACAGCTACATGTCTCGGGTCCGTCGAGGTGATGCGCAGCTTTATTTTCCGGAAAGACGGGTTTTAAGACACGAGGTAGACCCCACGGCGGCGGAGCTTCAGCTTATCAAGACGATCGCAAAGCCGATTCAAAAGCTCAATCGGCTTACTCAAATGTCGATACTGCAGGCCTTAACGAGCAGTCCTGAGGCGCTATCGACACAGCTGGAAAATATGGCGCGGAACGGAACTGCGCCAACCGAGCTCGCCGTCGCGGTCAAAGGCATCGTGGCCAAGATGCCGCTAACGGCAAAGCTTCTTGGTCTCAACACCCTGATAAAAACGCTGAAGCAAGAAAACCCCGACGGATGGAGACTAGTCGTATTCACCATCCGACGAGAAACACAAACGACAATCCAAAACTTCCTAGAAGGTCACGGGCTGAAAGTCGGCATAATCAATGGCGACTCAGGGGAGCGGAATCAGGAGACCATCAAACTCTTTCGCGAAACTCCTCCGCGCTACAGGGTCATTGTTTCGACGGAAGCTGGTTCCGAGGGCGTTAATCTTCAGATCGCAAACGTACTCGTCAACTACGATCTGCCCTGGAATCCGATGATTGTCGAACAGCGGATCGGTCGCGTACAGCGGCTTGCTTCTAGCCATGCCCATGTAAGTATCTACAACGTTACCCTAAGAGGGACTTTTGAAGATTACATCGTCGGAAGACTGATGGAAAAACTTCAGATGGCGGCGCACGCTGTCGGCGACGTAGAAGCTCTTCTGCAGGGTGCGGACGTTGGCGAGGGAGATGAAGATGGCGCCTCAGGTTTCGAAGACCGACTCTTAGATCTTGTGCTCGCCGCTTTAGCGGGAAAAGACGTCGAGAAAGCAACAAAACTCGCAGAACAGAGCATAGAGGACGCCAAGCAGGAGCTTAAGCGCGAAGAAGCGAACATCAATACGTTGCTCGGAAGTATGGAAGAAGCCGAATACGACGGCCCTAGAACTCCATCACTTCCAAAAGTCGAACGGTCGATGGATCCACGCGAGTTCGCGTTGGCAGCCCTTCAGTCCCTCAAAATTCGTTTGACGCCGGACTCCAACGGACTTTTTCACGCTGAAGAAAACGGAGGGCACGAATATATCAGGTTCGCAGACCCGGCGGATCCACTCAAACGGACAACCCTATACGCACCTGGCTCGCCGGCCTTCCAGCGCCTCGTGAGCCGCATCGTTGCAAGTGGACTGCATAAGGTAGACGACCTAGACCAAGATCCAATGCGCGCATGTCGAGAAGCTGCACACGCATGGGTTACACACTTCGGTGGAGACTGCAGATCGTCAGATCTGACCGATGCAATTCGGATGTTCGATGGATCGGCTCTCTTGCGCGTTCGCGCTACCGTAGCTCACGATAGCTACGAACGGCTCGTCGAAATTTCTTGTAGCAATCAGGATCATAGAACCGACTGCCGCAAATCTGCTGTCAATCCAATTCCCAAAGCTTTCGACAAACCACAAGCTCTTGGGATCGACATCGAGAGAATTCAAAGAGCTGCACTATTGGACGATGGCATCTCTGAATTCTCTCGATTCTACCTGGAGCGTCGCGAACAAGAGACCGAGCGCACATCGGATACGCGCAAGCGCAAAAAACTGGAAGACGAATTCACACCGCGCCTAGAAATGACGCTTGTTGGACTAGACGGAAGGGTGCATCGGGAGATCGGAGTAAAGGTAAGATACACTTTCGATTCAGAAGACGAATACGAGAGCCTTCTTGTAATTCGCCCCCACGATAAAATGCTCATTCGAGCACCCGAATTGAGCCTATGCTCCAAGTCTGGAAAGACCGTCCCCAGCCAGTGCTTGGCGCGATGTGACGTGACAGGCGCGCACGTGCTCCGCCACCTTCTTGTAGAATCAGCAATAAGTGGGCGCCTAGCCCTGCCCGAATTTACGGTTCTCTGCTTAGCCAGCGGAAGACATATCCTCCGTGAGGAAGCAGACACATCTGCAGTGACCGGCAAACTTGTCGCTATGGAACTCCTCAAGACGTCCGCGATGAGCGGAAAGAAGGCCGAAGCTGAACATTTTCGAGCATGCTCGTTTACCAAGTCAGATATTCTCGTTGACGAAGTGTTTGTCAGTGAGATTTCCGGGAAGGAATACCGATCTGATGAGAGCATGCAATCATCGGCCTCGGGACGAACGGGACATAAGCAAGAGTTTTTTCTTTGCCATGAGACACGCCGCCCCATAGCAACAGATGAGGCGGAAAAGTGCGAGGTTACCGGTCATCTCGTAAGAACTGGAATTCTCGAGAGGTGTGAGATTACAGGCAGGATGGTCTTGCCGATTGGCCTCGAGAAGTGCTCCCTCACGGGCAAACGGGCACTTAAGCGCTACTTCGTGAGTAGCAGCCTGTCTGGCATCAGGCTCCTTGAGCAGATCGCTCAACGATCATCAACCGGGACGTTTTGCGCGCCCGCCGAGCGTCGAACATGCGCATGGAGTGGCCGCGACGTCCATCCTGATGATATCTGTCATTCGGCCTGCAATATTGACCCCCTAAGCCGGGGGATCGGCGTCCAAAATTGACCCCCTACAGGTTGGTCTGTTGCGCTGCCTGCTTCGTC
>NZ_JBEPQT010000043.1:0-32633 GCF_040547985.1 Bradyrhizobium sp. LB14.3 | reverse complement strand
GTGCCGTCATAGAGATCACACGGATTCCCGATTCTGGAACCCCTCACCCTCGACCCGAGTCAATCCGTCGCACCAGATATGTGCATGCCCTAGCGCTCAATCCAGGACGTTGCGTGCCCGCTTTCGGAACCATGCCTGTCGCGGATGGTTCTCCCCGGCCAAGGGAGAACATGCATGGCACGCAAGGCAAAGAAGCGCCGCTACTCGCGCAGCTCCGGCAGCGATGTCGAAAGCGAGATGAAACGCTACAAGAAGGGCAGCGCGAAGAGCGGACCTGGCGGTCGAGGCGGACGCGTGAAGAGCCGCAAGCAGGCAATCGCGATCGGCCTGTCGAAGGCGCGCAAGAAGGGCAAGAAGGTCCCGAAGAAGGCCGCGAAAAAGACCTCCAAGAAGAAGACCTCCAAGAAGACGAAGAAGACTTCGAAGAAAACGTCCAGGAAAACTTCGAAGAAAACATCGAAGCGCAAATCCTCCAGATAGTCGCGCTGAACTCTGTCAGGTCATGCTGCCCGGCATGAAGCAGCGGATCGAAACGCCAAACGCGGTCTTCACCGGCCACACCATGGTTCGGCCGGCCCGGTTCGGCTCGGTGATCACGGCTTCGTCCGGGACCTCCACCCACTCCCCGTCGAGCCGCACCCGATAATGCCCGTTGTGCGAGTCCCAGTCGGGATCGGCGACGGCAAACCCATCCGCATCCGAGCAGCACGGACCGAGATGGCTGCGCAGGCCGTCGAACCACGGCTTGAGGGGTGAGTCCGCGTAGCGGCCGTCGTCGCGCCCGAGAGCGTTTCCACCCCACAGCACGAATGGCGCCACGAGCAGCGCAGTCCTCAGCGAGAGCTTCAATCGATCCATGTCGGCACCGATCAAATGCGAACTGCCGGCCAGCTAGCTCAGCGGCGGCAAGTTCGAAGTTCCACGCTTGCAATCGTCCCGGCGGCTTCATTGCCGCCGACTCCATACCAGATCCGCAATTGTGATGAGCGAACACGGCTTTTTCGGACGAACCGGGTCATCCTCTCTGCCGTTAACGAGAATGTTATCGGCGGCCATCCGGAATCCTGAAGGCAAACAGGAAAGGCGGCCCGTGGGCCGCCTTTTTGGATTTGCGCGGATCGACGTTCGACTTATGCGAGCGGCACCGCGACGAATCGGGTCGCCTGCGCGTTTCTGATCTGCAGCAGCACGCTGCGCTTGCCGGACGATTTCGCCTGCGCCAGTTCCGAACGGACATCACCGATATTGGCGACGGCCTTGCCGCCGACGTTGAGGATGACGTCGCCGGTCTGAATGCCGCGCTGCGCGGCCGGCCCTTGCGGATCGACTTCAGTGACGACGACGCCCTTCTGGCCGGCGCCCTGGACGTCGCCGGCCGGAGCCAGGCTGAGCCCGAGACGCGGCGTGCCGGCATCCGGCTGCGCCTTGCCCTCGTCGGCCTTAGCCTGCCGCTCGTTCGGCAATTCGCCGAGCACCAGCGTCACCGTCTTGCTGTCGCCCTTGTGGACGACATCGAGCTTCACGGACGTGCCCGGTGCAAGCGTAGCGATAGTGCGGGCGAGATCGCGGGAGTCCTTGATCGCGGTGCCGTTGACGGCGGTGATGACGTCGCCCGCCTCGATGCCCGCCTTCGCTGCCGGGCTAGCGTCCTGCGGATTGTCCACGATCGCGCCGCGCGCCTCCTTGAGGCCGAGGCTGTCGGCGATATCCGATGTCACCGGCTGCACCTGCACGCCGAGCCAGCCGCGTGTCACCGCGCCCTTGTCCTTCAACTGTGCGACGACGAGCTTTGCGGTCGAAGCCGGAATGTCGAAGCCGATGCCGACCGAGCCGCCGGAGGGCGAGAAGATCGCGGTGTTCACGCCAATCACGTTGCCGTTCATGTCGAACGCCGGACCGCCGGAATTGCCCTTGTTGATCGGTGCATCGATCTGGATGAAATCGTCATAGGGACCGTTGCCGATGTCGCGGCCGCTGGCCGAGACGATGCCGGCGGTCACGGTGCCGCCGAGGCCGAAGGGATTGCCGACCGCGACCACCCAGTCGCCGATGCGCGGCTTCTGGTCGGAGAATTTGACGAACGGAAAATCCTTCTTGCCCTCGACCTTGATCAGCGCGAGATCGGTCTTCGGATCGGTGCCGACCACCTTCGCGGTATAGGTCTGGCCGTCGTCCATCGTCACCTGCACCGACTCGGCGTGGTCGACGACGTGGTTGTTGGTCACGGCATAGCCGTCGGCGGAGATGAAGAAGCCGGAGCCCTCACCCGTGATCGTCTGGTGGCGCTGGCGCGGCATTCCGTTCATGCCACCCGGACCACCGAAGCCGAATTGCCGTGAGAATTGGTCGAACGGCGTCGCCTCGTCCGAATCCATCCGGTTCTGTTGCAGCATCGCGCTCTTCTCGCTGTCCTGGTCGATTTTGACCCGCACCGAGATGACGGCGGATTTGACCTTGCTGACGAGATCGCCGAAGCCCTGCGGTGTCGTGGCGGTCTCCGCGGCCTGGGCGGGCGCAATGAAGGAGGTCGCGCTGAACGGCGAAGAGCCGGGAGCAGTCGCCAGCACGGCCAGGCCAAGCGCGGCCACGGTGCCGAGCAGCGCGAGCCGGCGCGGCCTCAGGATCTTGCGGGACGTGGTGGTGTCGGAATTGACGCGATCGTTCATGTCGATATGTCCATGTTGGGTAAGTCGCCTTGCACCCAACATGGCGGTCGCCACCTTACAGCGTCCCGTCCACGCGATTAAATCTTGGCAAAGAAGACACGGAAGCGGGACGAAATGTCAGGCCGCGGCAGGCCTCTCCCACGCCGTGGCCGCGACAGCGTCCTCGTCGTGTTGCGCATTGCATGCGTCGTAATGTGCTTTGAGCTCAACTTCGGCGAGATATTCAAAATGTTCGGCCTGGCCGAGCAATTCCCAGTTCTGGAGCGGCCGGTAGGCGGCCTGCTGACGACAGAGGGACGCCAGCGCGCGGTAACGACGTACGTTCTCCATGAGAGCCTCCCTCGCGTTCACAGGGGTTATGGCCCTTATTTGCGTCAGGGCGATGGCGGTCGTGCAAAACATTTGCTGCGCCCGCAGCGCGCCCGGCTCGGTTGCGTCTAGGAAATGCGTATTCGAGCGAAAGTTCCAATCAGCGCGGACTTGATGCTCGAAATCCTGTCGCAGGCCAACGGCTAGGCGTAGAGGCGTCGCTCCACGGTCACGCCGACGACGTCGAGATAGCGCTCGATCAATTCGGGCCGGCCGATGAGATAGCCCTGCATCTCCTCGCAGGCCTCGCGCGCCAGGAAGGCGCGCTGCGCTTCCGTTTCCACCCCCTCGGCGACGACCGGGATATGCAGGGCGTGCGCGAGGCTCAAAACCGCGCGGACGATCTCGGCCGATTGCGGGCTCGCCTCGAGATTGGAGATGAAGCTGCGATCGATCTTGATCTTGTCGAACGGGAACGACTGGAGATAGGACAGTGAGGAGTAGCCGGTGCCGAAATCGTCCATCGCGATGCGGATGCCGAGCGCCTTCAACCGCCACAGCAGATTGAGCGCGCGGGTGAAATCGCCGATCAGCACGCCCTCGGTAATCTCGACCTCGAGCCGCGTCGGGCTAAGCCCCGTCTCCAGCAGGATCTGATGGATCGAGCCTTCGAGGTCGCCGGCCTGGAACTGGACCGGCGACAGATTGACCGCCACCTGCAACGGCCGCGGCCACGACGCCGCCTCGCGGCACGCTTCCCGCAAGACCCACTCGCCGATCTGGATGATCAGACCATTCTCCTCGGCAAGTGGAATGAACTGGTCGGGCGGCACAAAGCCCCGCGTCGGGTGGTTCCAGCGCAGCAGCGCCTCGAAACCGATGACCTCGCCGTTGATCCGCGCCTGCGGTTGGAAATAGACGAAGAGCTGGTTCTGCTCCACCGCCTGCCGCAGGTCGTGCAACAGCAACCTGCGGTCGCGCAGCTCCCGGTCCATCTCGGACTCGAAGAAGCGGACCGTACCCCTGCCCTCACGCTTGGCGCGATAGAGCGCGGAATCGGCATTTGCGAGCAACGTGGCCGCATCCACGCCGTCATCCGGGTAGAGCGCGATGCCGACGCTCAGGCCGACATGGGACAGATAATCGTCGACCTCGAGCTCGTTACCGATCGCCTCGACGAGGCGCTCGCCGAGCCTCAGCACCTCTTCGCGGCAGACATCGTCCGGCACCAGGATCATGAATTCGTCGCCGCCGATGCGGGCGACGAAGGCGCCATCGGCTTCCGCTGCAAGACGCTCGGCCGCCGCGCGCATCAACATGTCGCCGACGGGATGGCCGAACACGTCGTTGACTTCCTTGAAGCGGTCGAGATCGAGGCTGAGCACCGCAAAACTGGTCGACGCCTCCTGCGCCCGTTCCAGCCGCTCGCTCAGCGCCGCATTGAACGCGCTGCGGTTCGGCAGATCGGTCAAGGCATCGTGGCGCGCGAGGTGGCTGATCCGTTCTTGAGTGGTGATGCGCTCGGTGACGTCCTCGATGACGCCAACCAGATATTGCGGGTCGCCGGCGCCGTCCGTGATCAGCATCTTGCGCGAATTGACGACGCGATCGTGGCCCTTGACGCCGACTTCGAGCAGATGCTCCTCGAGCAACATCGGCATGCCGCTGGCGACGACGCGACGATCCTGCTCGTTGACCATTCGGGCGACGTCGGCCGGAAAAATCTCCTCAGGTGTCCGGCCCAACATCTGTTCGCGCGGCACGCCGTAATAGTCCTCGCCAGCGCGGTTGAGCAGGATATAGCGCGAATCCCTGGCGCACTTCGCAAACACGGCGATCGGGATATTCTCGACGATGGTGTCGAGGAACTCCTGGGTCCGCAACAAATCCTGCTCGACCTCGTCATGCGTGTGTGCTCGCGCGTCGGTCATTCGCTGGCGTTCGCGGTCGCTCGCCTCATAGGCAGCGCTGACGAGCTCGCCCAGCTTGGCAAGATCGACTTGTCCGGTCGCGTCGGTGGCGCAGCGGAGCTGCTCGGCGAACAAGCGATGCATGCTCATGCCATCGCTCTCCGCCGCGTGCAGGCCTCATGCCCGCAGATATCTTCGATCCGCATCCCCGCGCTCTCTCAGCGTTCCTAAACCGCAGATTGAGACGCATAGCATTGCGCGGGCGTTAATCGAATTTTCGTCTCGATGCGTTGGTTACCCCGGCCTGAAACGAGCTGATCATTTTGTGCGTCATCCTCCGTATTTCTCCGGAGGAAAGTGGCACGCCTTGGCACAACCAGACCGGCGCCGGATCGGCCCCGCCTGTATACCGTATTTTACCGGATGAGCGCGGTCTCGCCGAGACGCGCCGGCCTTCCGGAGACATCCTGCAACTTCGGAACTCTGCCGGCCTCCGCCGCGCCGCGAATGGCCGCGATGTTCGCGGCATAGTCCGCGCTGCTCTTGCCGCGAAACACAGCGGAACCCGCCACAAGCGTATCGGCGCCCGCAGCGGTCACGGCAGCGGCATTGTCGCGCGTGATGCCGCCGTCAACCTCGAGCCGGATTGGACGGTCGCCGATCAAGCTTCGAATGCGCCTGATCTTCTCGAACTGGGACTCGAGGAAGGACTGGCCGCCAAAGCCCGGATTGACCGTCATCACCAGCACGAGATCTACACGATCGATCACGTATTCGATCACGGCTTCCGGCGTCGCTGGACAGAGGCTGACGCCGGCCTTCTTGCCGAGCGCGCGGATGGCCTGGAGCGAGCGGTCGAGATGGACGCCGGCTTCGGCATGCACCGTGATGACATCCGCACCGGCCTTCGCGAACGCTTCGAGATAGGGATCGGCCGGCGCGATCATCAGATGAACGTCAAAAATCTTCGCCGTCAGCGGCCGGATCGCCTTGATGACGTCGGCGCCGTAACTGATGTTCGGGACGAAATGCCCGTCCATGACGTCGCAATGAATCCAGTCGGCGCCCGCCGCGTCGATCGCAGCGATCTCCTCGCCGAGGCGCGCGAAATCCGCGGCCAGGATCGAAGGCGCGATGAGGATTTCTTTCGTCATGGCTTCGCACTCCTCTGCGCGTCCGCACCGCCGCTGAAAACGCGGCTCGCCAGGACGTCCATGGGATCGATCGTTTCGAGGTCGGCGATATCGAGCATGCGGTCGAGATCCGACACCAGGCGATCCGCCTGCCGCAGCCGGATGCGGTCGACGGCGTTGCGGATCGAGCGCGCATTGGAGAAGAACGGCTGGGTCCGGCGCAGCGCGATGTACTTCTCGAAAGCTTCACGCGCCGCCGCCGAGAGGCGATAGCCGCGCTCCCTCAGCATCAACTCGGCAATGACGAGAAGCTCTTCCTCCGCATAGTCCGGGAAATCGATGTGGTGCGCAATGCGCGAGCGGAAGCCCGGGTTAGAGGCGAAGAAGTTCGTCATCCGCTCGCCATAGCCGGCAAGGATGACGACGAGGTCCTCGCGCTGGTTCTCCATCACCTGGAGCAGAATCTCGATCGCCTCCTGGCCGTAGTCGCGCTCGTTGTCCGGCCGGTGCAGATAATAGGCCTCGTCGATGAACAGCACGCCGCCCATCGCCTTCTTCAGGATCTCCTTGGTCTTCGGCGCGGTGTGGCCGATATACTGGCCAACGAGATCGTCGCGCGTCACCGAGATCACCTGCCCGCGCCGCACGAAGCCGAGGCCGTGCAGGATCTTTGCCATGCGCAGCGCGACGGTCGTCTTGCCGGTGCCGGGATTGCCGGTGAACGACATGTGCAGCGTCGGCGGCGACGAAGCCAGTCCCGCGCGCTGCCGGATGCGTTCGATCAGCAAGAGCGACGCGATCTGGCGCACGCGGTTCTTCACCGGCTTCAATCCGATCAGCTCCTGCTCGAGCTGTTGCAGCGTGCCGGTGATGCCGGCTGCTTCGGCCTCCTTGCGGAGATCGAAATTGGTCTCGCCGGGCTCAGTGGTCATTACGTGGGGAACATCCAGCATCGGCACCTCGAAGAAAAGGGCTTCGCCGCGGGGGGAGCGGCGAAGCAGTGGTCCGCCAAGGAAACGGAGCAGGGAGTGCTCCGCGCGGAGGAGATGACTTAGGTTGACGCGCGCGCGGGCTGCCGGCGCACGGTGGTGTAGCGGATCGCGCGTCCGCCCACCTCCTGCCGCACCAGGTCGAACTCGGCCTCCTGCGGCGGCCGATTGACGATGAACGAGATCCGCACCGATTCCCAGCCAGGGCTGGAGTCGAAGCCGCTGAGGCGGATGTAACGGTCGCCATACACTCTGCGGCATTCGGCGAGCTCCATCATCACGCCGGCGGCGTCCTGGAGATCGAACATCGGCAGACCCCACATCTCCCAATAGGTGTTGCGGGGATGCGGATCGTCGGTGAACTCGATGTTCACCGCCCAACCATTGGTGAGGCAATACTGCACCTGCTTGGTGATCTGGTCGTCGGTCAGATCCGGCAGGAACGAGAAACAGCCTTGGGTCAGCTTCATGACAAATCTCCTCAAACGGTTTCGAGCGCGGTCGGCACGAAGTCCGGCGTGTCGGTGGATTCATAGTTGAAGGTGACGTCCTTCCAGACCTCGAGCGCAGCTTTCAGCGGCGTGCAGGTCTCGGCCGCCCTGGCCAGAATCTCCGGACCTTCATGGACATAGTCGCGGCCCTCGTTGCGGGCGAGGATCATCGCTTCCAGCGCCACGCGGTTGGCGATCGCGCCGGCCGCGATGCCCATGGGATGGCCGATGGTACCGCCGCCGAATTGCAGCACGACATCCTCGCCGAGGAGATCGAGCAATTGGTGCATCTGGCCGGCATGGATGCCGCCGGAAGCGACCGGCATCATCTTGTTCAGGCTCGCCCAGGACTGGTCGAAGAACAGGCCGTGTTCGAGCTTGGTCGGGTTGAAGTCTTCGCGGCAGACATCGTAATAGCCACGCGTGGTGTTCGGATCGCCTTCGAGCTTGCCGACCACGGTGCCGGCGTGGATGTGGTCGACACCGGCAAGGCGCATCCACTTGGCGATGACGCGGAACGACACGCCATGGCTCTTCTGCCGCGTATAGGTCGAGTGACCGGCGCGGTGCAGATGCAGGATCATGTCATTGCGCCGCGCCCATTTCGCCATGGACTGGATCGCGGTGTAGCCGATCACGAGATCGATCATGACGATGCACGACCCGAGCTCCTTCGCGAACTCGGCGCGCTCGTACATGTCCTCCATCGTTCCCGCCGTGATGTTCAGGTAGGTGCCCTTCGCCTCACCGGAGGCGGCCTGCGCCCGGTTCACCGCTTCCATGCAGTAGAGGAAACGGTCGCGCCAGTGCATGAAGGGCTGCGAGTTGATGTTCTCGTCATCCTTGGTGAAGTCGAGCCCGCCCTTCAGCGCCTCATAGACGACGCGGCCGTAATTGCGACCGGAAAGCCCGAGCTTCGGCTTCACCGTGGCGCCTAGCAGCGGCCTGCCGAACTTGTCGAGCCGCTCGCGCTCGACCACGATGCCGGTGGCCGGTCCCTGGAACGTCTTCACATAAGCGACCGGGAAACGCATGTCCTCCAGCCGCAACGCCTTCAGCGGCTTGAAGCCGAACACATTGCCGATGATCGAGGCCGAGAGGTTGGCGATCGAGCCCGGCTCGAACAGGTCGAGGTCATAGGCGATGTAGGCGAAGTACGAGCCCGGCGTGCCCGGCACCGGATCGACGCGGTAACATTTTGCGCGATACTTTTCGGCGGCGGTCAGGCGATCGGTCCACACCACCGTCCAGGTCGCGGTCGAGGATTCACCGGCGACTGCGGCCGAAGCCTCGATCGGGTCGACGCCCTCCTGCGGCGTGACGCGGAACAGCGCGATGACATCGGTGTCCTTCGGCACATAGTCGGGCTCCCAATAGCCCATGCGCTTGTATTCCATCACGCCAGAGCGATATCTTTCCTTGCCGCGGACGGTTCCTGCGTGTGCATTCATGGCTCTCTCCTGCTCTTCTCTCTCTCTGAATGATTAGGCCGCGACGGGCTCGCGCGCGTCGACGCTCGGATCGAGTTCGCCGGCGCGGTAGCGCCGCGCCATCTCGCTCAAGGGAATGACCTTGATCTGGCTCGCGTGTCCCGCGGTGCCGAACTGCTCGAAGCGGTCGCGGCAGAGCTCGCGCATCGCGTCCATCGCGGGCTTGAGGAATTTGCGTGGATCGAACTCGGATCGTGTTTGCGCTGCAACTTTGCGAAACACCGCGGTCATCGCCAACCGGCAGTCGGTGTCGATATTGACCTTGCGCACGCCGCTCTTGATGCCGCGGACGATCTCCTCAACCGGAACGCCCCAGGTCTGCGGCATCTCGCCGCCGAACTCGTTGAACATGTCCTGGAGCGGCTGCGGCACCGAGGAAGAGCCGTGCATCACGAGATGCGTGTTCGGCAGGCGGCGATGAATCTCCTCGACCACCCGCATCGCCAGAATGTCGCCATCCGGCTTGCGGCTGAATTTGTAGGCGCCGTGCGAGGTGCCCATCGCGATCGCGAGCGCATCGACCTTGGTGGCGCGGACGAAGTCGACCGCCTGGTCGGGATCGGTCAACAACTGGTCGTGGCTGACCTTGCCCTCGACGCCGTGACCATCCTCCTGCTCGCCGCCGCCATGCTCGAGCGAGCCGAGCACACCGAGTTCGCCTTCGACGGAGGCACCGACCCAGTGCGCGAGATCGACGACGCGGCGGGTGATCGCGACGTTGTAATCGTAATCGGCCGCGGTCTTGGCATCGGCCTCGAGCGAGCCGTCCATCATCACCGAAGTGAAACCATGGGCGATCGCGGACGCACAGGTCGCTTCGTCGTTGCCATGGTCCTGGTGCATGCAGAGCGGGATGTCCGGATAGGTCCGCTCCAGCGCGTCGATCATGTGCGAGAGCATGAGGTCACCGGCATAGCTGCGCGCGCCGCGCGAAGCCTGGATGATGACCGGCGCATCGACCTCGGCCGCCGCCTGCATGATCGCGATGCCCTGCTCCATGTTGTTGATGTTGAACGCCGGCACCGCGTAGCCGTGACCGGCGGCGTGATCGAGCAGTTGGCGAAGGGTGATAAGGGCCACGACAGTTCCTCCTGTTATTGCTTGCCTGTGCGGGCAATCGCCCGCCGGGCGGCTTCCGCAATGCTTTGCGGCGTGATGCCGAACTCGCGGTAGAGCACCGGGGCCGGCGCCGAAGCACCGAAGCCGCGCATGCCGACGAATTCGCCGTCAGTGCCGATCCATCGATGCCAATCGCCGGCGACTGCCGCCTCGATGCCCACCCGTGGCACAGTGCCGAGCACGGCAGCGCGGTAGTCCTCCGGCTGCTCCTCGAACAACGCGAAGCAGGGAGCGGAGACCACGGCCGCGCGGACGTGCTCGGTGGCCAGCAGGCGAGCCGCTTCCAGCGCGATGGACACTTCCGAACCTGTTGCGATGAGCGTCACGTCGCGGCCGCCGTCGGGCGAAACGATGAGATAGGCGCCCCGTGCGACGCGGTTTCTACCGCGGACATCGCTGCGGAAGGTCGGCAGCGCCTGACGCGACAGGCACAGCACGGAGGGGCGATTTTCGGATTCGAGCGCGCAATCCCATGCTTCCAGCGTCTCCACCGCGTCGGCCGGACGGAACACGAGCAAGTTCGGAATGACGCGGAGCGCTGCGAGATGCTCGACCGGTTGGTGCGTGGGGCCGTCCTCACCCAGGCCGATGGAGTCGTGGGTCATCACATGAATGACGCGGATCCGCATCAAGGCCGCAAGGCGGATCGCCGGACGGCTGTAGTCGGAGAAGGCGAGGAAGGTGCCGCCATAGGGAATGAAGCCGCCGTGCAGCGCGAGGCCGTTCATTGCGGCCGCCATGCCATGCTCGCGAATGCCGTAATGGATGTAATCGCCGGCGAACGCATCGCGCTTCACCGGAGCCTGCGCCTTGGCATGCGTCAGGTTCGAATGCGTCAGGTCTGCGGAGCCGCCGACCAGCCCGGGGATCGTCCCGGCGATGCCGTCGAGCACTTGTTGCGAAGCCTGCCGCGTCGCGAGCTTGGGACGCTCGGTGGCAAAGCGTTCGCGTAATTTCGCCAAGGCCTGGGCATAGGCGTTCGGCAGGGCAACCGCCTTGCCCTCGACAAACAGGTCGCGCTGCTCGGGCGTCGCGCATTCATAGCGATCGAGCCAGGCGAGACGCTCGACCTGCCCGCGCTGGCCGATCATCCGCCATGCTTTCATGATCGTGACAGGCACCACGAAGGGCTGATAGTCCCAGCCGAGCGTTCGCCGCGCCGCCGCCGTCTGCTCGGTGCCGAGCGGCGCGCCATGCGCCTTCTCGGTGCCCTGACGATCCGGTGCGCCATAGCCGATGATGGTGCGGCAGGCGATCAGCGACGGGTTTGCGCTCTCACGCTCCTCGGCAATCGCCTGCGCAACTGCTTCGGGATCGTGCCCGTCGACACGGCGCACCGACCAGCCGGAGGCGGCGAAGCGCGCGAGTTGGTCGTCGGAGGTCGCAAGCGAGGTCGGGCCGTCAATGGATATGCCGTTGTCGTCGAACAGCACGATCAGGCGGGACAATTGCAGATGGCCGGCAAGCGAGATCGCTTCCTGGCTGATGCCCTCCATCAGACAGCCATCGCCGGCGATCACATATGTGAAGTGATCGACGAGGCCCTCGCCATGTCGCGCATTGGCCATGCGCTCGGCGAGCGCCATGCCGACCGCGGTCGCAATCCCCTGGCCCAGCGGACCGGTCGTCGTCTCGACGCCCGGCGTGTGGCCATATTCGGGATGGCCCGGCGTCTTGGAGCCCCATTGCCGGAACGTCTTGATGTCGTCGAGGCTGACGTCGCCGCCGGTAAGATGGAGCAGTGCATAGAGCAGCATCGAGCCATGGCCCGCCGACAGCACGAGACGATCGCGGTCCGGCCAATTGGGGTGAGCCGAGTCGAATTTCAGGAACCGCGAGAACAGCACGGTCGCGACATCGGCCATGCCCATGGGCAGGCCGGGATGGCCGGATTGCGAGGTCTCGATGGCATCGACCGCGAGAAAGCGGACGGCATTGGCGAGATCGCTATGCGCGACCGCAGTGAGGTCGGCGTCGGCGTGGACGGAGATGTTCATCGGATACTCCCCTTGTTCACTTCAGATTTCGCTTGCGCTCGATGAGCTGCATGATCAGCGGCGTTAGGATCAGCTGCATCGCGAGGTCGAGCTTCGCGCCGGGGCACACGATCGAATTGGCGCGAGACATCCAGCTTTGCGGCAGCATCGAGAGCAGATAGGGGAAGTCGATGCCGCGCGGGTTCTTGAAGCGGATCACGACCATCGATTCGTCCGGTGTCGGGATCCAGCGCGCGATGAACGGATTGGAGGTGTCCACCGTCGGCACGCGCTGGAAGTTGATGTCGGTCTCAGAAAATTGCGGGCAGATATAGTGGATGTAGTCAGGCATCCGCCGCAGAACGGTGTCGGTGACGGCCTCGGTCGAATAGCCTCGCGCACTGCGGTCGCGGTGCAGCTTCTGGATCCATTCGAGATTGATGACCGGCACGACGCCGATCTTGAGGTCGGCATAACGCGCGACGTTGACCTTGTCGGTGACGACGGCGCCATGCAGGCCCTCGTAGAACAGCAGATCGGAGCTCTCCGGCAGCCGTTTCCATTCGGTGAAGGTGCCCGGTGCGGCGCCATGCAGCGCGGATTCCTCGGCGTCGTGGACATAGTGCCGCGTCGTCGCCGCGCCGGTCTCGCCATAGTCGCGGAACGCCCGCTCCAGCTCCTCGAACAGATTGGTCTCGGGACTGAAATGGCTGAAATGCCTGTTGCCGCGATCGGCCTCCTTCGCCATCTGCGTGCGCATCTCCGCGCGATCGTAGCGATGGAAGGCGTCGCCTTCGATGTAGGCGGCGTTGACCTTCTCGCGGAAGAATATCTGTTCGAAGGTCTTCTTGACCGAGGTTGTGCCGGCGCCGGAGGAGCCGGTGATGGAGATGATCGGATGCTTCCTGGACATGGGATGCCTCGCTCACAGTCGGAAGAAGCCGCGCCGCGCGAACAGCGGTGCGGAGACGCTGGCGACCAGCAACGGATCGCAATGCAGTTCCTCGACGCGCTGCACCTCGTTGCTCGAGCCCATGATCAGCGGCACGCGCTGGTGCAGGCTCTGTGCTGAGAGCTCGAGGATGCGCTCGCGCCCGGTCGAAGCAGAGCCGCCGGCCTGCTCGATGATGTAAGCCATCGGGTGCGCCTCGTAGACGAGGCGCAGGCGGCCGTCGCCATAGCCGGGCCGTGCATCGGAGGGATAGAGGAACACGCCGCCGCGGGTGAGGATACGGTAGGCCTCGGCGACCAGCGAACCGATCCAGCGCATGTTGAAATTGTGGTTGGCCGGCCCTTCCACACCGGCGAGGCATTCGTCGACGAAGGCGCGCACCGGCTGTTCCCAATGCCGGCGGTTCGAGGCGTTGATCGCGAACTCCTCGCACGTCTCTGATATCTGCACGGCGCTGCGGGCGAGACGGAAGCAACCGGACTTGCGGTCGAGCGTGAAGATCTCGACGCCATCGCCGAGCGTCAGCACCAGCGAGGTCTGCGGACCGTAGGTGACGAACCCCGCCGCAAGCTGCGCCGAGCCACGCTGATGGAAGGCGAGCGCGAGATCGTCGGGCGCGGGCAGGATCGAGAAGATCGTGCCGACGGTCATGTTGACGTCGATATTGGAGGAGCCGTCGAGCGGATCGATCGCGACGCAGATCTTGGCCTCGCGATCGCCGATCTGCGGTTCGCGCATCTCTTCCGACGCCAGTGCCGCGATCGGCAGCTTGCCGAGGCAGCGGCGCAGGATCGCGTCGGCCTGGACGTCGAGATCGCGCTGGACATCACCGTCGCTGTTGCGGCCGGTGGTCAGGCCCGAGGCGTCTGCAAGGTCTCCGGTCGCGATGAGATCGGCGATCTCGATCGCGGCCGCGGCAATGGCATCGACTGCGGCCGCCACGGCCAGCGCATGGGGTGCGGTCTCGGAGTACCGTTGAAGGTGGTCGTCCAGCCTGAGTTGCCCTGTCATCTGCGTCCATCCCTTTGCTGGTGCCGCATCCAGTCCCTCCCCGCTGGAGGTTGGTGCAGTCAGTCCCAACAATGAGGAGATTGACAGGGGCGGCTTAATAAGGAAAATTTCTATTCATAATGAGCGCCAAAGAATTATCTTATAATGCCCATTCGGCAGCGCAGCTTCGGCATCTGACGATCCGGCAGCTCCGCTCGCTTGCGGCGCTCTCTGCCAAGGGCAGCGTGACGGCAGCCTCGAGCCAGCTCGGACTGACCCAGCCGGCGGTGACCCAGCAGCTGCGCCAGCTTCAGGATCTCGCCGGCCTGCCGCTGGTGCAGCGGACCGGCGACGGCATGTTGCTGACGGAGGCGGGCAAGGAGGTGCTGACGCTGGCCGAGCGCGTCGAAGCCGCGATCGCCGACTGCCAGGGCGCGCTCGACCTGCTTGCGGGGCGAACCGGCGGCACCGTCCATCTGGGCGCTGTCTCGACCGCCAAATATTTCGTGCCGCATGCGATCGCGGCGTTCTCGAAGCGGCACCCGAAGATCGAGATCAAGCTGACCGTCGGCAACCGCGAGGGGATCCGCGAGGCCATGCACGGCTACGACCTCGACTTCGCGGTGATGGGTCGGCCACCGGCCGACGTCAGCGTCGACGTGCGTCAGCTCGGGCGCAATCCGCATATCATCGTCGCGCGCAAGGGACACTGGCTGGAGAAGGATTCCGGCCTCAACCTGACCGACCTTGTGCACGAGACCTTCCTCACCCGCGAGCCCGGCTCGGGCACGCGGACGCTGATGGAAGGCATGTTCCAGAGGTCGGATCTCGAGCCGGTCATCGGCATGGAGATGAGCAGCAATGAGACCATCAAGCAGGCCGTCATCGCCGGGCTCGGCATCGCCTTTATCTCGGCGCACACCGTGGCGCACGAGCTCACCGAGGGCCGGCTCATCGTGCTCGACGTCGCGGGCTTGCCGATCGTGCGGCAATGGTACGTGATCCGACGCAGCGACAAGGTGCTGTTGCCGCCGGCGCAGGCGATGTTCGATTTTCTGGGCTCGGAGGGGTCGAACTATCTGCCCGACGTGCCCGAACTCGGCGCGCGATAGCCCGCCGAAGTTCAGCCCAGCAGCTTCATTGCGACCGTCGCGGCCAGAATGACGATGATCTGGAGCAGGCGCTCGGTCGTGAAGATGCGGTTGAAGGTGGTCATCGCTTGCCCCGGAATATCTCTGTGCGGACGTTGCTAGCATATGCCGGCATCGAGATAACTCCGTAATCGCCACCAGTCCTGTCGCCACCAGTCCTGTCGGCGCGCCAACAGACGTCAGCGCCGGAACTTCCAGGACGTTAACGATCAGGCCGCGAGCTGCGTAGCGTAGTCCATCCGCGCGGCGAAATAGGTTTCCAGCTCCGTCAGCGCCCGCGCTTCCCAATCCCTCGCCTGCTCGAGCAGCGACCAGCTCTGGCCCGGGCGGAATGCAGCGGTCTGGCGATAGAGCGATGCGATCCCGCGGTAGCGGCGCACGTTCTCCAAGATGGCGTGACCGGTTATTTGGCCGTTCATGTCCGAAAACTCCGTCGTCATTCCCGGGGGAGAAATTGCCGCCAAATCTTTTTCGAAAAGTTAGCGCCGCGCGGCAAGCGTCCGAATGGTTTCCGGACTGTTGCGCGTGCGCAACGCCCGCGGCCGTACAATGCCGACCTATTGCGAATTCGTTGCCGCGCTCTCGCCCCGCGGCTTCAACCCGCCGCGGCTGATGATCGCCATCGTCTCGCGGCACAGGTCGGCAAGGCCGATCACCAGCACTGCGAGCAGGCAGAACAGATTGATGGAATCGGCATGCGCCCCGGTCAGCGAATTGAACTTGAAGAAGGGCGGCATGAACGCCCACCACACCACCGGAATGGTGAGCAGCGCGGCGAACCCCGCCGCCGGCGCGCCGGCGACGATGCCGAGCACGAACAGGCTGGGCAGGAACGCCGCGAAATAGAGTTTTGCGCCGAGCGCGACACAGATGCCCTGGAGCGCAGCCGACATTGCGACAACGACGAATCCAAGCAGAAACGCCTGCCACGACCATGGCCGTACTCGCGGTACGCCAAACAGCCCCGCACTCCTCATCAGCCTCCCCCTGCCGCCCGTTAACCAGGCCCGCTTGCGACCAAAGTACTACAGCGGCAGGGAAACCGCGAGGTGGAAATTGCCATCCAGGTTGCTTGCAGGCGGCCTTGGTAAACGGCCCGCATCGCACCATTTATGGCCACGCCGGCGGCTACTCGGTGGCCGCATAGGCCAGGCCCGCGACGGGAAGCGCGAGGCCAATGGCCGATGCGAGCGTCCAGCCGCCTTGCGCAAAGGCCCAGGCGCCAAGTGCCGAGCCTGCGGCAGCCGCGCTGAAGAACGTCGCCATATAGAGGCCGTTGAGGCGGCTGCGATGCTCATGCCCCAGCACGAAGATGGCGCGGAAGCCGAGCACGACGTTGCCCTGCACGCCGAAATCGATCGCGATGGCAGCGACGACAAGGCAGGCCAGATTGAGCGTCGAACCGGCCACGCCGATCTGTGTGATCAGGAAGCCCACAGCAACCAGCAGCATCGCGACCAAGGTCGCGACGCGGCTATGACCGCGATCGGCAAGCCGTCCCGCGATCGGGGCCGCGAACACGCCGGCGACGCCGGCGAGCGCGAACAGCGCGATGCCCCGCTGGCTGAAGCCGAACTCGTTCGCGAGCAGCAGCGGCGTCACGGTCCAGAACAGGCTGAAGGCGCCGAACAGGCTGGCCTGGTAGAGCGCGCGACGCCGCAGCAGCGGCGTGGTCCGCACCAGATGCGGCATCGACAGCAGCAGCTCGCCATAATGCATGCGCGCGACCGGCTTGCGCTTCGGCAGCGTCATCCAGAGCACGGCTGCGAGCACGATCATCAGCGCGGCGGACAGGAAGAACACCGCGTGCCACGACAGCACTGCCGTGACGAAGCTCGACACCGGGCGCGCCAGCATGATGCCCAGCATCAGGCCGGTCGAGACGTTGCCGACGACGCGGCCGCGGATGGCTTCCGGCGCCAGATGCGCCGCATAGGGAATGATGATCTGCACCGCGACCGAGCCGAGCCCGATGAACAATGCGGCGATCAGGAACGGCAGCGCGTGGGAGGCGAACCCCGCGGCGAGCAGCGCTGCGGCGCCGAGCGTGATGACGGAGCAGATCAGGGTGCGGTTCTCGACGAGATCGCCGAGCGGCACGATGAAGAGAAGCCCCACGCCGTAGCCGATCTGCGTCATGGTGACGATCAGCCCCGCCGCTTCATGCGACAGGCCGAGCGCGGCGCTGATCGGGGCGATCAGCGGCTGGGCGTAATAGATATTGGCGGCGACCATGCCACAGGCCGCGGCAAGCACGAAGGTCAGTCGTTGCGACACCGCATCCGGCCCGGGCGCGGTCTCGATCGTGGTATTCATCGTCATTCACACTGTCTCCAGATATAGGAAACGTTCGTTTCCCAATATGACAAAAAATTCAGGCGAGCAGTTTCATCGCGACGGCGACGAGGCGCTTGCCGTCGAGCGAAAGGCGCGCCTTGCCGACGACGCGCAGGCCCTGCGTGATGCAGATCATCAGCCGCGCGGTGTCGTCGGCGGCGACATGGCGGGGAATCGAGCCGTCGGCCTGCCCCTCGCGAATGAGGCCGGCGATGAAGCTTTCATTGGTCTCGAGCCGCGCGCTGACGAGGGCGGCGACCACCGGGTCGACCGCCGACAATTCGACCGCGCTGCCGACCACGAGGCAGCCGCGCCTCCCTTCGCTGCCCTGGGAGTGCTCTACATACGAGAGCAGCATGTTGCGCAGCCGCTCGCGGCCATTGGCGCCTTGCGCCGCGGCGCTGCGCGTCTGCTCCTGACGCAGCGCCGCGTAGCGCTCGAAGGCGGCGAGAAACACCGCATGCTTGTCGCGAAATGCCTTGTAGACGCTCCCCGTCGCCAGCCGCATCGCCGCGGTGAGATCGCCGATCGAGGTCGCATGATAACCGCGCTCGCAAAACACGCGCACAGCGCGGTCAAGCGCAGTGTCCATGTCGAACTCCCGGGGACGGCCGGGCGGACGGACGGCGGGTTGGGATTTGCGGGCTCCTTTTTGCACTGCGGGATAATAGGGAATGATTGTTTCCGAATAAAGACACTTGGTTGTGATGGGGGTAGGTTGGCTTGTGACGGGGAGCAACTGCGCCGCTCGCTCCCGTGTCCCGGACGCGCTGCAACGCGCAGCGTTGCTGCGCAGAGCCGGGACCAGAAGGCGACACGGCGTAATGTGGAGAGATGGGCCCCGGCTCTGCAGCGCACCGCAAGGGCGCTGCGCAGCGTCCGGGGCACGAGAGCGGAGTTTGCCGCACTCTCGCCGCATCGTCATTGCGAGCGCAGCGAAGCAATCCAGAATCCCTCCGCTGAACGGCTCTGGATTGCTTCGCTACGCTCGCAATGACGGAGCAAGGGGCGGCATCGCCATCCTCCAATGTACATTTTAACCTGCAGACACAGCTTCGCACCCTCGCGGCGCTTTTCGCCCGAGCTTTGCTTGGTCGCTTCACCCTCCTGTCCAAGAGGGCGCAGGGAAGGCCGGGTGCCGGCTGGCACCCGCGGTCCACTGCGCGAAGATGTAGCGCAAGGAAACCGCACAGCAGCATACAGGTGTAGCCAATCACTCGGCCTTCCCTGCGCAGTGGCTTTACGGCTTATGCCGTGCTCTCCCGGGAGCCGAGTTCGTTCTGGCCTCCCTCGCCTTCGCGAAAGTCACGGACACCGCGCCGGTTGACGCGAATGCCGCATCCGCAAAAGCTTGACCGTAGCAACGACGGCCAGGACCACACGGTTTTGCCGTACGCACGATTCGCTTGTCGCCACCGGTTTCGACGACGTTGTGCACGTTGCCGCCGACCTGATGACGAGACGAACCTGACAGCGCCGCTCGTCGGCACGAAGTTCTGGGCTCACGGAGAGCAATCCGCCCTGCCCGCACTTTCGCACCCGACGCTGTCGCGTCCACCGCAAGCCCGGCTCTACGACCATCACGACACATGGTCGCCCCTCAAGGGTGAGCCGGGATGGGCGACACATACGCCAAAACCGAATTTCGGTAAAGCGGAATATTTTCGCGCTGGCGGATTGACAGGGGGCGACACAGACGCGGTCGCCGCTGAAATCCAGGAACTTCCGTGGCTAATCTGCAACGGTTCCCCGCGATCTAAAGCCGGCCAAAACAAACTCCCATTCCGGCCACGAACCGCTCTCACAACGCCGTGAGATTAGCAGGGGAACTACGATGCGTGCACAACGCGTTTGGAAAGTGAATGGGGCCGCCAGCGCCGGGCAGCTCCAATCGAGACTGGACGATCTCAACAAGCGTCTCGGTCATCTCGAAAACCAGCATCCGGATAGCTGGAAGGTCGAAGAACTGAAATCGAGCGCACTCAGCCTGTCGCGCGAGATCGACGACATCCGCTGCGCCGAGGCGACCGCGGCGCTGAGCGAGCTGCTGCGGAAATAGCGGGAGTTCGCGATTGGCCCCGTCGCGCAAGGAACCAACGCCGCCTCCCCGCCATTGCCATACCGAGCATGGAGCAAGATCATGACCAGGCACCTGACGCGAGCCCATCTCGCACGCGGCGTGGCCGGCGCGATATCCACGCTGGTCCTGTGCGCGACGGCGGCATTCACCATCGCGCGCCACTTTGCGATGTGAGGAATTTGGCGCTGTGAGGGTTTTCGCATGACGTCCGATCCCGAAGAATCGGTAAGGCTGCAAGGCTACGGAGAGATGACGTTGCGCACGGCCATCACGACGATGATGTTGCTTGCGCCACGAGAGCGAGCGGACGCCGCGATCTTCCGCGTCCGTGACGGCGTGCGACTGGCATCGAGCGAGATCGCCGAACTCGCGTCGAATTGGGGGATCGAGCCGACCGGTGATATGCGATCGCCGAGACTCGCCCCGGATCAGCACTGGCCGGAGATCGTCCGCGGCATGGTGCGCGAAGCCCCGTTGCCGTCGCTGGTGGTGGCGTTCATGCTCGGTGTGCTGGTGGCGAGGCGGTAGGGTTGGCTACAGCAGGATAGATCACTTCTGCTCGTTCGCTCGCATGTCCTCCGCATAAGGACGCAAAGCGTCGGACATAGTGTCGAGGCGTTTTTGCCACTCGGCACCAGGCATGAAGGCGATCACCGGCTCGTCGCCGGGTGAGCTCGTCACGAACTCAGGATTACGCAGGCCTTCGGCAATCCCCGCTTCCAGCTTCTTGACGATGTCGTCCGGAACCCCCTTCGGGACCGCGAAGCCGCGTTCCGCCGTCGTCATGACCGGAAAGCCCACCTCCTCTGCCGTCGGAACTTCGGGCAGCGTTGGAAAGCGCTTCTTCGACAGCATCGCGATGACGCGTAGTTGCCCCTTGTTGGTACCATGCAATTCGGGAATTTCACTGAGACTGACCATCCCCACTTCCAGATGCCCGCCCAACAGATCGGTCCTCTGTGCGGCCGTTCCTCGGTAGGAGATTTCGTTGGGCTCCACCTTCGCGGCTGCTGCGATCATGCGAATGGCCAAATGGCCGTTCGTGCCGGCCCCATTGTGACCAAACGTCACCGAGCCCGGCTTGCTGCGAAGTGCGGCAATGACATCCGGCAGATCCTTGAATCTGCTGTCGGCGGGCACCACGATCACATTCGGATCTTCGACGACCCGTGCGACCAGCCGGATTTCGTCCATGGTATATTGGGTTTTGCGAGTCATCGGCAAAAAGTTGTAGCCCGGCACGTTAACGACGCCGATCGAATAGGCGTCGGGCGCCGCGCGCGCGATCGAAGCAAACGCGATCTCTCCGCCGGCGCCGGGCTTGTTCAAGACGACAAACTTCGCCTTACCGCCCAGCGCACGCTCCACGAAGGGAAGAAGTTTGCGAGCCATGACATCGGTACCGCCTCCGGGTGCAAAGCCAACGACGACTTCGATTGGCTTGTCGTCCGGCCACGCGGCCCATGCCGACCCGCAGCCAGCGAAGCCGAAAGCGGCAACGAGCGCGACGATCTTTTTATACATGATTTCCAGCCCTGTTCTTGTTATTGGCCGATCGCGCCGCCGAACGTGCGATCGACTGTGGGTTCATCTAGCCGTCGGCGTGACCGGCTGGCAACTGATTCTCTCCAGTTAAGGATCGATGGGCCGCCGCGATCCGCGCGGACGCGCGACATTGATGGGTTTCGCTTTCTCTACCTATGCTGCTCGACGTGTCAGGTGCACCGGCATTGAAATCCGGTAGCTTGCGCAACAAATTTGCGCACGGGATATCCTTGAAGGCGAAAGCAGCGATTGGCGATCTGGAAGGCGGCATAGCGTTGTGCGCCTGGTTCGAGAGTGTCCCCTCATTCCACGATGCGACGTTGCGGGAGCTGGAGCTTCGCCAGGGCGCGCCAAGCCGGCTGGTCGCCCACGCGTTCCAGATGACGTCCGAGGTCGATGCACACGGCTATTTCGTGCTGACGAAGCATGTGGACGTCACGTTTAGCATTTTCGAGCTGATCGAGGTCCAGCTGTTCGATTTTACAGAAGCCGGTATCATCTTCGCGTTCAGCATCGAGATCGATCCCGACGGTACGACGTTGAGCTTCGAGTCCGGCTATGGCGTGCACGGCCGGATCAAGGCCAAGCGGATCGTCGTCTCGTTCCAGCCCCACCCGACCGGTTCGTCCTGAACCCGGCAAGCCATGCCGCCGCAACAAGCCGCCCTGCCCGGCCAAATCGGCCGTGGACCCGCCCCGAAAATCGTTGCAGAAAGGCGCTCCCGAGGCGCTGGCGGCCGGTCCGCCAAGCCCTTAGGAACAAGCCTTTAGGAAAACGTCGACTTTTGGAAGAATGGTCGGAGTGGCAGGATTCGAACCTGCGACCCCTGCGTCCCGAACGCAGTGCTCTACCGGGCTGAGCCACACTCCGACAAGAGGCCGGCTTATAGCGTTGGGTGTGGCGCACCGCAAGCGGCCGAGCCGAGGAATTTTATCCCTGTGAAAACGGGTCTTGAAACGCTGATTTTACCGGCCGGCGAGGCCGGCGCGGAAGCTGCCGCCCGGATACTGGCCCGCGGCGGGCTGGTCGCGTTCCCGACCGAGACGGTCTACGGGCTCGGGGCGGATGCCGGAAATGCCGGCGCGATCGCCCATCTTTACGCCGCCAAGGGGCGGCCGGCCTTCAATCCGCTGATTGCGCATGTCGCCGACCTCGCGGCCGCGCGGAGGATCGGGCGGTTCGACGCCTGCGCCTCGAGCCTTGCGGAGGCGTTTTGGCCGGGGCCGCTGACGCTGGTGGTGCCGAAGACGGAAAACTGCCCGGTCGCCGATCTCGCCACCGCGGGCCTCGACACGGTCGCGATCCGCATTCCGGCCCATCCGGTGGCGCAGGCGATCCTGCGCGCCTTTGGCGGGGCGGTGGTGGCGCCGTCCGCCAACCTCTCCGGCCACGTCTCGCCGACGCTGGCCGCCCATGTCGAAAGCGACCTTGCGGGGCGGATCGACCTGATCGTGGACGGCGGGCCTGTTACGGTCGGCGTCGAATCGACCATCGTTGGCTGCCTCAATGCGCCGATGCTGCTGCGGCCCGGCGGGCTGTCGCGTGAGCGGATCGAAGCCGTGCTCGGCGCACCGCTGGCGCGACTGCCCACGGAGGCCGACAGCGACGACAGCCAGCCGCTGGCGCCGGGCATGATGGCTTCGCATTACGCGCCGCGCGCCAATGTGCGGCTCAATGCGCAGGACGTTGCGCCCGGAGAAGCGCTGCTGGCGTTCGGCCCCGCGCGCCTGCCGGGCGTTGACGCCGCCGCCGCTGTCATGAATTTGTCGCCCACCGGTGATCTCGATGAAGCCGCCGCCAATCTGTTCGGCTATCTTCGCGCCCTCGATGCCAGGAGGCCGCGCGCAATCGCCGTGATGGCGATCCCCGAAGACGATCTGGGCGAAGCGATCAATGACCGGCTGCGCCGGGCCGCCGTGGCGAGATAAGAGCGAAGCAAGAGACAAGACCATGAACATTAATCATTCCGCCACGCCTCCGCTTGCGGCCGAGTTGATCGAACAATTCCGCAAGATCGTCGGCGATCGCCACGCCATCACCGATGCGGCCGACATCGAGGCGTACGTCACCGAGGAGCGCAATTTGTTTCACGGCCGCTCGCCGCTGGTGCTGCGCCCGGGCTCGACCGCGGAGGTCGCCGCGATCTGCAAGCTCGCCTCCGAGCACAAAATCGCGCTGGTGCCGCAGGGCGGCAACACCGGGCTCGTCGGCGGGCAGACGCCGCACAATGGCGAGGTGGTGGTGTCGCTGCGCCGGCTCGACAAGATCCGCGAGGTCGATACTGCGTCGAACACCATGACCTGCGAGGCCGGCGTGGTGCTTCAGATCGCGCAGCAGAAGGCCGCTGAAATGGACCGGCTGTTCCCGCTCTCGCTCGGCGCCGAAGGAAGCTGCACCATCGGCGGCAATCTCTCGACCAATGCCGGCGGTACGGCCGCGCTCGCCTATGGCGTCGCGCGTGAGATGGCGCTGGGGCTCGAGGTGGTGCTGGCCGACGGCCGCGTGCTGGGCGTGCTGTCGAAGCTGAAGAAGGACAACACCGGCTACAATCTGCACAACCTCTTCATCGGCGCCGAAGGCACGCTCGGCATCATCACGGCCGCGACGCTGAAACTGTTTCCAAAGCCGCGGTCGATCGAGACCGCCTTCGTCGGGCTGAAGTCGCCGGACGCAGCGCTGAAGCTCCTGACGATCGCGCAAAGCGAGGCCGCCAATGCGTTGACGAGCTTCGAGTTGCTCTCGGAGATGGCGGTCGATTTCTCGATCCGACACGGCATCGACGTGCGCGACCCGCTCGCGCAGAAACATCCCTGGTACGTGCTGATGGAATTGTCCTCTCCGGGCGACGACGCCCGCACGCCGCTGGAAACGATCCTCGGCCGCGCCATGGAGGACGAGATCGTCGACGACGCCGTGATCGCGGCCAATCTCACCCAGCGCGCCGGCTTCTGGAAGCTGCGCGACGAGATGTCGTCGGCGCAGAAGCCGGAGGGCGGCTCGATCAAGCACGATATCTCCGTGCCCGTCGCTACTGTGCCCGCCTTCATCGCCGAGGCCAATGCCGCCGTGGTGAAACTGATTCCCGGCGCGCGACCGGTGCCGTTCGGCCATCTCGGCGACGGCAATCTGCATTACAATGTCAGCCAGCCGATCGGCGCCAACACCGCGGATTACCTGGCGCGCTGGCACGAGATGAACGCGGTGGTGTTCGCGATCGTGTTGCGCATGGGCGGCTCGATCTCGGCCGAGCACGGCATCGGCGTGCTCAAGCGCGACGAGCTGCCTGACGTGAAGGACAAGACCGCGATCGAGCTGATGCGGTCCATCAAGGCGATGCTCGATCCGCTCGGAATCATGAACCCGGGAAAAGTGCTGTGAGTGCTCTCGAGATCGGTGCGATCGCCGATGCCGATGTCGAGCCTGTGGTCGCGCTGTGGCAGCGCTGCGGCCTGACGCGGCCGTGGAATGATCCGCACTCGGATATCGCGCTTGCGCGACGGCGCGACAATTCCACCATCCTGATCGGTCGCGACGGCGGCGCGATCGTCGCGACCGTCATGGTCGGCCATGACGGCCATCGCGGCTGGGTCTATTACGTCGCGGTCGACCCCGATGGCCGCAAGCGCGGCCATGGCCGGGTGATCATGGCCGCCGCCGAGGACTGGCTGCGCGCTGCTGGAATTCTGAAGCTCCAGCTCCTGGTCCGCCGTGGGAACGCGCAGGCCAATGCGTTCTATCAGTCGCTGGGTTTTGAGGAATCGACCTCGGTGATGTTCCAGAAGTGGCTCGACGGCCGCGACACGACTCCAAGCAACTGAGCAAGCAACTGAGATCGAGCCATGACCATTTCCGACCGCGTCCGCATCAAGGACGTCCGCGTGCTCTCGGACAACTGGACCACCCTCAAGAACACCACGTTGGAGTACCGGCGCGCCAATGGCGAATGGCAAACGCAGCACCGCGAGACCTATGAACGCGACAACGCCGCGGCCGTGCTGCCGTATAATCTCGCACGGCGCACGGTGATCCTGGTGAAGCAATTCCGCCTGCCGGCCTTCATCCGCGGCTACGACGATCTCCTGATCGAGGCGGCCGCCGGCGTGCTGGACGATGCCTCGCCCGAGGTACGCATCCGCGCCGAGGCCGAGGAGGAAACCGGCTATCGCCTGCACCACGTCGAAAAAGTGTTCGAGGCGTTCATGAGTCCCGGGGCCATCACCGAGAAGCTGCATTTCTTCGTCGCCGAATACGAGCCGGAGATGCGGGTCAGCGACGGCGGCGGCCTCGAACATGAAGGCGAGGACATCGAGGTGCTGGAGCTCGGCATCGACGAGGCGCTGGCGATGATCGCGGACGGGCGCATCATCGACGCCAAGGCGATCATGCTGCTGCAATACGCGGCGCTGCATCTGTTTCGGTGAGCTTGCCTGCCCTTGAGCTCACCCCCGACTATCTCTAGTCTGGCCGCAACAAGAACGAGGAGACGCGCCCCATGACCGCTTCGCGCGACGACGAATTCGGCTTTGCGCCCGACTATGATGCCCCCGTCCCCTATATGCAGCGCACGCGGGACTATTACACCGCGATCGGCTACACCACGGCGTATCGCTGGGCCCACTACACCGAGGCGCCGTTCCAGCCGCTGAAGAAGCCGCTGGCGCAATCGCGCATCACCATCATCACCACGGCCGCGCCGTACGATCCGGACAAGGGCGACCAGGGGCCGGGCGCGGCGTATAATGGCAGCGCGAAGTTCTACCAGGTCTATGACGGCGACACCGCGAAGCCGCACGACCTGCGCATCTCCCATATCGGCTACGACCGCAAGCACACTTCGGCCACCGACAACGGCACCTGGTTTCCGCTGCCGCAGCTTTTGAAGGCGAGCGCCGCCGGGCGCATCGGCGAGGTGGCCCCGCGCTTCTTCGGCGCGCCGACCAACCGCAGCCATCGCGTCACCCTCGACACCGACGCGCCGGAAATTCTGGCGCGGGCCGTTGTCGACAAGGTCGATGTCGCCGTGCTGGTGCCGAACTGCCCGGTCTGCCACCAGACCACCGCGCTGGTGGCGCGGCATCTCGAGGCGAACGGCATTCCAACCGTGATCATGGGCTGCGCCAAGGACATCATCGAACACGCCGCCGTGCCGCGCTTCTTGTTCAGCGATTTCCCGCTCGGCAATTCCGCGGGCAAGCCGCACGACATCGCCTCGCAGGCGCAGACGCTCGAACTGGCGCTGAAACTGCTGGAGACTGCGAGCGGCCCGCAGACCACCATGCAGTCGCCGCTGCGCTGGAGCGAGGATGCCTCCTGGAAGCTCGACTACAACAACGTCGCGCAGCTCTCGCCTGAAGAGCTGGCGCGCCGCCGTGCCGAATTTGACAAGCAGAAGGAGCTCGCGCGCGGCAACCGCGCCGCCTGACGTCCTCCGACAACCAAAACAAAAAGGGAGAGCGACGTGACGCGACCGTTCGAAGGCGTGAAGATCCTGGACTTCACGCAAGTGCTGGCCGGCCCTTATGCGAGCTACCAGCTCGCGCTGCTGGGCGCCGACGTGATCAAGGTCGAGCGGCGCGAGGGCGAGGACATGCGCCGCACGCCGCTGTCGCGCGAATGGGCGGACCGCGGCCTCGCGCCGGCGTTCCAGGCCATCAACGGCAACAAGCGCAGCCTGACCCTCGATCTGCAAAAGCCCGATGCGATCGCGATCGTGAAGAAGCTCGCGGCAAATGTCGACGTCGTCATGGAAAATTTCCGGCCGGGCGTGATGGACAAGCTCGGCATCGGTTATGAGGCGCTGTCCGCGATCAATCCGAAGCTGATCTACTGCGCGGTATCCGGCTTCGGCCAGACCGGTCCGGATCGGCTGCGCCCCGGCTATGACGGCAAGATGCAGGCGCTGTCCGGCATCATGGCGATCACGGGCCATCCGGAGACCGGCCCGACCCGCGCGGGCTTTGCGGTGTGCGATGTACTCTCGGGGGCCACGGCCGCCTTTGGCGTGTCGAGCGCGCTGTACCAGCGCGACCGCACCGGCAAGGGCCAGCTCATCGACGTCTCCATGCTGGAGGCGACGATGGCGTTTCTGTCGGGGCAGATCGCGGACTGGTCGGTCGCGGGCCATCGCCAGACACTGTCGGGCAATCAGGCCGTGAGCCGCCGGACCACGGCGAATTTGTTTCGATGTGGCGACGGCCACATCCTGCTCGCCGTGAACAACGAGAAACAATATCGCGCGCTGATGTCTGCGCTCGGCCGCGAGGACACGCTGACCGATCCGCGCTTCGCCGACTGGTTTGCGCGCAACGACAACGAGCCGGCGCTGCGCGCCATCATCGAGGAGGCGCTCGCGGCGAGGCCTGCGCGCGAATGGGAGACGATTTTGGAAGATGCCGGCGCGCCCTGCGCCAGCATCTGGAAGGTCGAGGAGGTGATCGACCATCCGCAGATCAAGGCGCGCGGCGCGATCCAGGAGCTGGATACGCCCTACGGGCGCCTGCGCTTCGCCGGCAGCGGGTTCAAGCTCGCCCATGGCGGCGGCAAGCTCGACCGAATGGCGCCGGAGCTCGGCGCGGATACGGATGCGGTGCTGGGCGAGCTAGGTTTTGACGCGGCGGCGATTGCGGAGTTGAAGGCGCGGGAGATTGTTTGAGGGCGCCGCCGCCTAAAACAACGACCCCTGCCCGCCATCCTCCGATCCAACCGCCTTCCGCACGACCTTCTTCGGCTTCACCGCCTCCGCCTCGATCTCCTCCGCGCTGATCGGCAGCAACAGCTGCTCGTCATCATTGGCGACACGGTTGACGCGGGTGGTGACCGGGTGCCAGGCGAATTCGCCGATGCGCGGGGCGGTCATCAGCGGCAACACGGTGTCGACGTCATCGCTGCGGCTGTCCATCCAGCGCTCAAAATCGCGCGGGCCGATGGTGACGGGCACGCGGTCATGCAACGTGGCGAGATCCTCGCTCGCCGCCGCCGTGACGATCGCGGCCGTGTCGAGCTCTTCGCCGTTGGGCCCGACCCAAGTCTCGAACAATGCGGCAAAGCCGAGCGGCTCGCCGTCGGCGCGGTGGATGAAGAAGGGCTGCTTGCGGCCGTCTATCGACTTCCATTCGTAATAGCCGTCGGCCGGAATCAGGCCGCGCCGCCGGCGGATCGCGCGTTTGAACGCGGGCTTCTCCAGCACCGTCTCGGAGCGGGCGTTGATCAGCAGCGTAAATCCTTTGGAATCCTTGAGCCAGCCCGGCAACAGGCCCCAGCGCATCAGGCGGAAATGCCGCGCGCCGTTCTCGGCCAGCACGACCGGAATCGGTTGTGTCGGGGCCACGTTGAACCGGGGCGGGAAATTCGGCTGCTCGATATAGCCGAACAGTTGCCGCAAAGCCGCCGGGGCTGAAGTTATGACGAAGCGTCCACACATCCTTGAGCGCCTATATAGGGTCCGTTCAGGTCCTTTTAACCCCGAACGTTAACACTGCGGCAGATGAGCTCAACGGTCCCCCAGCCGGCGCGAATGCATGGACAGACGGGGCCCGAGGCCGCGGCCTGGGCCGAGCGGCTGCGCGTCGCCAACATCAACCCGCGGACCGGGCTTGCCACCGACTATCTCAACCATTTCAATGAAGCCGTGATGCTGCTGGAAATGGTCCCGGACATGCCGGAATGCGCGGAAGATTTCTTGACCTGGTCGCCGCTGTCCTACGCCGAGCATTTCACCGCCTCGAATTTCAAGGCCCGGGATCTGGCGATCGAGGCCTATGACAAGGCCGACCCGAACGTGCGCGCCCAGTTCGACCATCTCACCGACACCATGACCTCGATTCTGTCAGCGGTCGGCTCGGCCATGCGCGAGGTCGAGAAGGACACGACCCGCGTCCGCCTCGCCGAGCAAGCCGCAGTCTGGGTCAGGCCGCTGATCGCGGCCTGCGGCGGCATCATCAATGGCGGTGCGGAAGCCGACGTCGACACCATCATGGCGAACTGAGCCCGAGCAGGTGAAGTCATGGCCGCGGTCGTCCAGCCCACCCATCCCCAGCTCGCGGTCAGTGCCGCGATTTTTCGCGACGGCAAGGTGCTCCTGACCCGCCGCGCGCGCTCGCCCGCAAAGGGGTTCTATTCGCTGCCCGGCGGCCGGGTCGAGTTCGGCGAATCGCTGCACCAGGCGCTGGCGCGCGAGGTCGACGAGGAGACGGCGCTCGATATCGACATCATTGGCCTGGCCGGCTGGCGCGAAGTGCTGCCAGCCACGGCCGGCGCCGGCCACTATTTGATCATGTCCTTTGCCGCCCGCTGGGTGGCGCGGGAGCCTGTTCTCAACGACGAGCTCGACGATTACCGCTGGGTCGCCCCAGAGGCCCTGGCGAGCCTCGGCGACCTCAAGCTGACCGGAGGGCTGGAAGAGGTCATCCAGTCGGCCCACCGGCTGATCGGCCCCTGACCCCGCCTTGCGTCTACCGCCCCGAGGGGGCATACACCCCGCCGATGTCCACGCGATTTCTGGCCATTTTTGCCCTGCTTCTCACCTGTGCCTCCGCGCCCGCCCGGGCCCAGGACGGGGCAGCGCCGTTTGACGGCGATTTGCAGCGGCTGGCGGAGATCCTCGGCGGGCTGCACTATCTGCGCGGCATCTGCGGGTCCAACGAGGGCAACAAATGGCGCAGCGAGATGCAGGCGCTGATCGATGCCGAAACCCCCGCGGGCGAGCGCCGCACCCGCATGATCGCCGGCTTCAACCGCGGCTATAACGGTTTTCAGCAGACCTATCGCAGCTGCACGCCGGCCGCGACGGTGGCGATCCGCCGCTACATCGAGGAAGGCTCGAAGATCTCGCGCGATCTCACGGCACGCTACGCGAACTGATTTACTGCCAACCGCATCCAGACCGCGAACTCCTCATCCTGAGGAGCGCGGAACGCGCGTCTCGAAGGATGAAAGGCCCTGCTGCTGCAGCGGGGCCTCTATGGTTCGAGACGCGTGCTTCGCACGCTCCTCACCATGAGGGTTGGGCATCGGGGAACCCTGTCATCGTCTTTGTACACAGCCGTTAACCGTTCCTAAAGATGTGGCCTAGCGGGCGTTAACGCGCGTGCTACACCTCTCGCACAGCGCATCGCCGTGGACGCGCCTCCAGCCCTGTCGAGTTTCATGAGCCATCCAGTGTCCTACGCCCCCGCCCGCGCGCCGCTGCCCGATCACGAGCAGAAACAGGCCGCACTGAGCTATCTCAACGAGGCCTGGGCCGAAGCGCGCCATGATGGCGTCGACGGCGACTGCCTGGCGCAGGCGAGCCTGTTCGCGGCCCTGGCCGAGCTCGTCGGCACCTATGGCGAGGACGCGGTGGCGAAATTCGTCGAGGGCTTTCCCGGCCGGATCCGCAACGGCGAATTCTCGGTCGACATCTCCAGACAGTAAGCCTTTCTCCAGGCAGTAAGCCTTGCCGAAAATGACCCCGCCGCACGGGCGGGGCCAGTCTGCGGATGAATGACTTTACGACGAAGTCTTGGCGAAGACGTCGCGAAGTCTGCCGTGTTTATCGCACGGAAGCGGCCTCCCCCGGGCCAAGCATTAGTCTCGTCAGGGCCGGGAGTTGTTCCCGCAGCCGTCGGGAATGCGCGCCCCAGCCCGTCACGGCTCGATCTTGAGCGTCGCTTTCATGTTGGGATGATAGCGGCAGTAATAATCGACCGTGCCCGCCTTCTTCAAAACGAACGTTCCCGATTTTTTCGCCGGCAGGTTCACGTCGAAATCGCCATTCCCAGCGGTCGCGGTGTGGGCGAAGACGTCCTTGTTGATCCATTCCACGGTGTCGCCGACCTTCGCCGAAGCGTCTTTCGGCGACATTTCGAGATTCTCCATCGTGATTTCTATGGTCGCGGCGTGCGCCGGGACGGCCATCGCCACGAGCACGACCGCTGTCGCGATCGCAGACAATCGTCCCGGCATCATCGTCTCTCCCTATTTCAGTTCAGCCGCGACGTGCTCGGCGTGCTGCTGATGCCCCTGGAAGATTTTCAGGCCGGTCTGCAGCAAGCTCTTCAGCTCGGCATTGTTGGCGGACGGAATGAGCTGCGTCTCCAGCGCGCCGTTGACCGCCTTGTGGTAGGCGACCTCGTTCGCGACATAAGCCTTGTCGAAGGCCGCACCGTCCAGCTTGCCGAGTTCGGCCAGCTTATCGCTCGCCTGCTTCGACAGCGCCTTGCTGGTGTCGTTGTCTTCAGGCGTAACGTTCAGCTTCTTGACCAGCGCCAGCGCCTGCTTGTTGACGGCCTCGTGGTCGCGCAGCATGTCCTCTGCAAATGCCTTCACATCCTTGTTCTTGGCCTTCTTCTGCGCCTGCTTGGCCGCGTTGATGTCGATCACGCCCGCGGTGTAGGCGATGTGGGCGATCTGCGGATCGGTCGGCTTGTCGGCTGCTCTGGCGCCTTGCAGCAGCGCGGGGCTCGACAACAAAATTGCTGCGGCGATCGCCGCACTCCAACGAACAAACATGGTTTGACACTCCTGTGCTGCCGGACGGATTGCCGGCGCTTTGCTTCACAGGCGTTGGATGGAATTTTCGCGCGAACGTTCCCGAAAAACTTCAGCCGCCGATGCCGAGCCGCTTCAGCACTGACACGGTCAGCCGCTCGCAGCGCCACCCGGCGAACGGGAACGCATCCATCACCAACGGACCGATCTCCTTCTCGACGTTCTCGCGCAGCATGGTGCGGGCACGGTGCAGCCGCGTCTTCACGGTCTCGGGCTTGACGCCGAGCAGCTCGGCGGTCTCCTCGATGTTCATGCCTTCCATGACGCGTGCGACGAAGACCATGCGGAAGACATCCGGCAACTCGTCGATGGCGCGCTCGACGACGCGCTGGATTTCACGTTGGGCCATGGTCCTTTCCGGATCGCCTGCGGGAGAAACGGGAAATTTTATGATCTGCGCCTCGAGCATCGCTTCGGGCACCGAGCCGAGCTCGACATGCGACTTGGCGCTTCGCGCCCGGCCAAGCGCCTCGTTGATAGCGATGCGCGACAGCCAGGTCGACAGTCCGGACTCGCCGCGGAAGCCGTCGAGATGGGTGAAGGCGCGGACGTAGGTTTCCTGAACCACATCCTCGGCTTCGCTGTCGCTGCGCAAAATCCCGCGCGCCAGCCGATAGAGCCTGCGGTTGTTGGCCTGCATGATCTCACGGAGCGCGGCCTCGTCCCGGCCCCGAGCCCGGTCGACCAGTTCGGCTTCCAATGCCCGGATTTCTGACGTCTTGGCACCGGCGGACAGGCCGGCTGCGGTCCGTTGCATGGCGGTCACCTGCTCGTTTCGCTTCGTTCCGGACATTGGATGCCGGCCCAAGGGAAAGGTTCCCAACTTTCTGATCCTCTCCTCGGGGTTCCCTTGGGGGAAGGGTTAAGGGATATCCTAGGGTCTGTTGGGATTCAGGATTCTCATCGGGGCTTGGTTGTGATTCAAGCTTGGGATGGACCGATTCGTTTTGACTGACGCCCAATGGGCG
>NZ_JBEPQT010000042.1:0-36439 GCF_040547985.1 Bradyrhizobium sp. LB14.3 | reverse complement strand
GAGAAGTTCGGCGCGACGTCCGAGAAGCTGCGGCCAGATCAGTATCACTTGCCGCTGGAAGACGTGGAGATCGCGCAAGGCATCCTGGACGCGGCTCCGGAGAGAGCCGAGGCTGTGATCAAGGGCCGATCGCGGAGCGTGCCGGATCAAGGTTCTCATCGCAATCGCGGCTGCTTGCCTGCCCATTTGCCGCGGGGATCATCGAGCCTGCGAGCACGCTCTGTCCGTGCGGTTGCGGTGCCATGACGAAGATCGGCGAGGACGTCAGCAAACGCCTCGACGTGATCCCGGCGCAATGGCGGGTGTTGGTCACGCGCCGCCCGAAATATATCTGTCGCCATTGCTCGGGCCCTGTCGTGCAGGCGCACGCACCGGAGCACGTGGTGCCCAGCGGGCTGCCGACCGAAGCGGCGATTGCGCACGTGATCGTCTCCAAGTTTGGCGACCATACGCCGTTTTACCGCCAAGCCGAGATCTATGCGCGTCAGGGCATCCGACTTGATCGGGCGACACTGGGCAACTGGTCCGGCCGCGCCTGCTTCCATCTTCAGCCTATCGCGGACCACATGCGCCAGCGCCTAGCCATGGCGGATCGTCTGTTCATGGACGAAACCACGGCGCCGGTGCTCGATCCCGGGCGAGGCCACACGAAGAAGGGGTACTTCTGGGCGATCGTCTCCGACGACCGCGGCCACAGCGGCCCAAGTCCGCCGATCGTGCTGTTCCGATATGCCCCCGGTCGCAGCGGTGCCTTTGCGGAGCAGTTCCTGGATGGCTTTTGCGGACACTTCCTGCAATGCGATGCCTATGACGGTTATGACCGGCTGACCGAAGTCGCTCGACCGCAAGGGCCGTGGACGCTCGTGCATTGCTGGAGCCATTTGCGCCGGCGCTTCGTCAAATTGGCCCGGAACAGCAAATCGCCGATCGCCGAGGCCGCCGTTCGGCACATCGCACAGCTTTACGCCATCGAAGCCATGGTGCGCGGCTCATCGCCGGACATCCGGCTGGCCGCGCGCAGGGAGCACTCGCTGCCCATAATCGCCGCGTTAAAGACTTGGTTCGAGAAACAGCTGTCGATGATCTCCAGCGGTTCGACGCTCGCCGAGGACATCCGCTACGCGCTCAATCACTGGCAGGGGCTGACCCGCTTCCTCGAAGACGGGCGCCTCGAGCTCGACACGAACCCGGTCGAGAACGCCATCCGGCCAGTCTGCCTGACCAGAAAAAATGCTCTCTTCGCCGGGCATGAGGTCGGGGCTGAAAATTGGGCCTTGCTTGCGTCGCTCGTCGCCACCTGCAAGCTCAACGACATCAACCCGGCCGCCTACATCGCCAAAACACTCGAGGCCATCATCGACGGCCATCCGCATAGCAGAATCAAAGACCTCATGCCGTGGCGATTCCGCAAAGCGTCAAGCCAGCTCCAATAAGGGTCCCGGCTAAGCGCTTACGGTTGGGTGAGTATTTTGGCAGGAAGAACAGCGGAGCGGATAAGCTGGCCTACGGCTTTGCTTCTGTGGCTGCCGAGATTGTCCAGAACGACGATGTCGCCGGGACGGAGAGTCGGCAGGAGAACCTTCTCGACATAGATCCGGAAGCTCTCGCCATCGATTGGTCGCTCCATGAACCATGGCGCATCAATGCGGTCATGGCGCAGGGCTGCCAGGAATGTCATGGTTTCCAGCGGCCGTGAGGGACTTTGGCGGGGAGCCTGTGCCCGCGCGGCGCCCATCCGGAACGGCGCCATGTCGGTCCGGGGCCAGGTCTCGTCGATGAAGACCAGCCGCTCAGCTTCGACGCGACGTTGGTACTTTGTCGCACTGGGCTCGCCGCCGTGCCACGTCGGGACGATCGCGTTCGCCTGCCACCACGCGTTTATTGAAGCTGAGCTTCTCGGCATGCACGAAGTCCCACACCGAGTGGTAGTCGACCTTCAGCCCGCGGTCGGCAAGCTCGGAAACGAGCCCGCGTATGGTGAAATCGCCGTCCTTGATCCGCTGCGACAGCCAGACCGCGTGGTCTCCCGAAACCGCATTTGGCTGTGCCCGCCCATCTGGCCCGGCGCAACGCTGGTCTCATCGACCCGCTTCATCCAGCCGATCGCTTGCTGATCGCCACTCCAAATTGCTTGGCGGCCCGATTGCGGGACATTTCGCCCTCAATCGCCGCCACCACGCGCTTGCGAAGATCCAGAGAATAAGGCTTGCCCATCCATGCTGGCCTCCACCCAGTCAGCATGGTGAATCAGAAACACACTGATTTGAGAATCTGGAGGGTTCTGTGAGGTCGCGCAGACGCGAACGTACGGCAGACGCCTGTGAGGCGACCTCATTGAACTCGGATTAAACGAAGGCGCGTGGGCAAGGTGGTGAGGCTATGGCGATTGTTCGCGATCGCAAGTAACTATCGGCGGACTGTGTATCTGAAGCGGAGACGTGCTGGTTGCGCATCGGCGGCAATTTGAGCCCGGGCGCGTTTTGCAGGCGGTCGCGCTCGATGGGCCGCTGCATTGAATGGTTATCGTCGCGCGGTGTGGCCGCACGACTTCGACAGCGTCGGCGATGATCGAAACGCTGAGAATGATGATCGTCGTGCAGGGCACGAACTGGGCTCACGATGTGTCGCATCGCAACGGTGGGGTTCGAGGGTTGGAGCGGCTGTAGCTGTGTCGAAAGCGCTCGATGATGCGCATGACGCCACCACAATCAGGACAGGCGGAACCTTGGCCGACGTCAGAGCTTCCGAATCCACAGGCGACGGCTCGCCATCGTTTGGCACTGTCCGCTCACGATCGAGAAGTTTGCGGCAAAGGGCGAGTTTGGCAGCGCGCTGGCCGTTGGTCATGAAGCCGAAGTGGCGGATGCGATGGAAGCCATCGGGCAGCATGTGAAGAAGGAAGCGGCGGATGAACTCGTCGGGGCTTGAGCTTTATGATATTTCTGGCGCTGATCTGGCGCTAGTCCTTCCATGAGAAGGCGACTTGATCTTCGTCGAGGGCGACGAGCCGGCTTTCGGCGATGGCGACGCGATGGGTGTAGCGGCAGAGATGGGCCAACACCTGTGCGGGCCCGCCGAAGGGCCGCTTGGCGTAAACAACCCAGTTGATGCGTCGCATGGCGTCGAGGTGGGCCGCAAAGGCGCCGGCTCGGCCAGAGCTCCGAGATCGCCGAAGAAACGCAAGGCACCGAAGTTGAAGGCTCCCGACAGGCGTTTGAGAAAAAGTGTGCGAAATAGCCTGGACAACGGTTTGACGGCCAGCTCTGAAGTTCGGTCGGCAAGCGATCCAGCGCGCGCCATCGGGCGAGAGGCCACCACCCGGAACGACGCAATGGACGTGGGGATGATGCATTAGTGCCTGTCCCCAGGTGTGGAGGACGGCGACCCGCCGATTAAACCGTCGAGCCGGCGTGGATTGGCGGCGAGCGTCGTCATCGACTCGGCGGCAGCCTTGAACAGGATGCCATAGACGACGGCCTTGTTCTGGAAAGCGATCGCGGCGATCGGTGCGAGAAGTGTAAAGACAACGTGGAAATACGGAACCGGAAGCAGGTCGGCTTGACGCGCGGCGAGCCACGCGGCTCGGGCTCTCCCCTGACACTTCGGACGGTGCCGATTGCGGCAGGAATTATAGGCAACGCGTGTCGTGCCGCAAGCCTCCATGTGGCCGCCGAGCGCCTCGGTCCGGCACGCAACGATCGCGCTCATCACGCTCCGCTCGATCCGCCCCAGATGACGGGCATGTACGCGGCGATAGGCGTCGCCATGCCGGCGCAGAATATCGGCAATCTCGATGACGGGCTGTTGGAGCGGGTGTCGGAGCGGGTCATGACCCGCATCCCGCTGCGGATTAGTCGTCCGTGAAGAACGCCGGTTTTAAGCCGGAGCGGGTTGAATCGTTGCCATAAGGGCGAGGAGTATCTGGCACAACAAAAGCCTGAGCCAGCGGATCAGGCGGCGGAAGTTGTAGCCGACCGCTGCGAGGATGGCGTTGGCAGCGTCGCCTTGGCGGTACCAGAGATAGTTTCGGCCCATTCGATGCTCGGCTTTGAGATGGCCGATCACGGGTTCGACGGCCGCCCCGGCGGCGTAACTGACGTTCGATCCTGGGCGTCACGCCGCGTTTCTGACCGGAGATGAAGATTCTGAGCTTGTGGTCTAGCGGTGCATTGTGGCCGCGATATCCCTTGTCTGCGAAGATGCGATCGAGGGTGTTGCCGACCAGCGCCTCCATCTCCGGGATCACGGTTGCCAGGGTGTGTCCGTCGTAGGGGATTGCCCGGCATGGACTTCACGTGAGTGACGAACTGTCCGCCCTTGGCGTGGCTGAGGGTGGTGGCGACGGAGACCTTGATGCCGAACTCGTATGGCCGATGGGCCTTGCCCTTGCCGATGCATTCGACTTCCGGCGCGTGCAGGGAATAGACCTTCGGTCCGCGCTGACGCTGCTGTTGCTCGCGCACGCGCCGCGCCAGCATCAGCAGCTGGGCGAAAACCGCTTCGAGCCCGCTGTCGCCCTCGATTGCGGGTGATGTCGCGAATGACGCGGCCGAGCAACGTGCGCAGCTTCTTCAGCGCCCGGTTGGCGCGATTGAACTGCTTGGCCTGGCATAACGCTGGTGCTGGATCAGGGCGAACTTGCCGACCCGTGTATAGGACTGGCGCAGACTCACGCCGTGTTGCTTTGCCAGCCGCACGAGCTTCTCGTGTGCTCGGTTCAGCAGCCTGGCATCGGTGGGGAACATCACGTTCTTGGGCTGCACTGCAGTATCGACGATCACCTGTGACAGCTCGGACCGCTTGATCGCCTTGGTCCTGGCGGCCACCGACAGGCTTTCCTGGAGTAGCGCCTGCAATCGCTCCTCGCCCATGCGGTTGCGCCAGCGCGTCAGCGATGAACGGTCGAACACCAGTCGGTGCTGGAAGAACTCCTCGCCGCAGAAATACTGGTAATAGGGGTTCTCAACCCAGCGCTCGCACAGTACCTCATCTGACAGGTCATAGGTGTGCTTGACCATCGTCACACACGCGTTGGCTATAATTCCTGCCGCAATCGGCACTGTCCGAAGTGTCAGGGGACAGCCCGAGCCGCGTGGCTCGCCGCGCGTCAAGCCGACCTGCTTCCGGTTCCCTCCACAGCGCCGATGAGATATCCGTCGTGGCAGCTGCGCTCAATGCCCGATCGAGAAGACACTGGGCTGGAAAACACCGGCGGAGGCGCTAGACAAGTTGCTGTTCTGGCTGAAAAAACCTGGTGTTGCGCCAACCTAACCTGCCACCAACTAATTATACAGCGGTGACTAGAGTCTCGGGGGTTTGGACGCTAAGTGGCGCGGTTGGAGCAACGGAGTTCGGTGAGATGGGCGGCGTAGGCCCCGCGTGAGATATTTCAGGGACGAGTAAGGCCGCCGCATTTTGTAGTCGGCGACCCAGCTGGCGAGCTTGGTCGGGGGGTCGTCGAGATCGAAGAACATGGTCTCGTGAGCAGCTCATCGCGCATCCGACCATAGAAGCTTTCGATGAAGCCATTCTGCATCGGCTTTCTCGGCATGTCGAAGTGCCAATCGATAACGCTGTCCTTGCTCCAGGCCAGCATGGGGTTGCAGGTGAACTCGGGACCAAGGTCGGACAGGATCATTCCTGACTTGCCACGTCCTTCGACGATCGCCGTCAATTCGCGGGCGACGTGCGGTCCTGAGATCGATGTATCCGGACTTGCCCCCAGAATGAGTCCGCCCCATGCTCCTGCACCTCGAATCAGCGAGCTGACTGACCACGTGTGATCGAGTCAACTCTCAGCGCTAGTAATTGAATGGATCTTATGAGCGTGCCACTTATTGGCTGGTAAGCGTCAGGTCCATCTAGGTAAGCATCGTTGATCAACAATCTATTCGAGAAGTTCGTGATGCAAGTCGACGAGCTTGTCGGCGCGGCTTGCACGACACGTCGGAACCGATTCGTTTTGCATCGAACTCGGCACTGCTTATTCGATCGGCACTGCGCAATGCCATGCTCGCAGGAGCGCTGAACGACCTCCCATGCTAAACGCCATCAAGCGCAAAGGACAATAGCTGTGACTGCACTATGCGAAAGTGGTAGGTTGCCCAATGCTCTTTCTTCCCGGCTGACTGTACCCCTGATCATCGCCCCCATGGCCGGTGTCTCCGGAATGGACCTTGTGACTACCGTCTGCCGGTCGGGCGCCATCGGCGCCTTTCCTACCACAAATGCCCGATCAGTTGAGGAGCTCGATCATTGGTTAGTTAGGATTGAACATGATCTCGCCAGCCCGGATCTGCCTGTCGCGCCACACTGCCCAACGCTCATGATCCGTCACCGACGTTTCAAGGATGATCTTGCCTGTCTTGTTCGTCACAAGGTGGAGATTGTAATCACCAGCGTGGGATCGCCCGCCGCTGCAGTAGATGCCCTGCACGGAATTGGTTGTCTCGTGTTCGCCGATATCGCCTCGCTGCGCCACGCGGAAAAAGCCATCGAGGCCGGTGCGGACGGCTTGATTTTGCTCGCCGCCGGCGCGGGAGGCCATACAGGGTGGGCTAATCCGTTTGCTTTTGTTCGCGCGGTCCGCGCCATATTCGATGGTCCAATTGTACTTGCAGGGGGAATCACAGACGGCATTTCGCTAGCGGCAGCGCGCATGCTTGGGTGCGACCTCGCTTGCATGGGCACTCGCTTCATTGCTACCTGGGAAAGCATGGCAAGCGACGCCTATCGTCAGATGTTACTCGATAGCACGATTGATGACATCATTTTGACCAACGCATTCTGGGGGCTCAATGCGAACGTGCTGCGGAGCTCAATCGTGGCAGCAGGTCTCGATGCCTCAAAACTTGACGAGTCAGTGTCCGAGGCGCGCGCAATGCCGAGCGCTAGCGAAGGCCCGCCGCGCTGGGACAATATCAGGTGTGCTGGTCATGCGGTATCAGGCGTGCGCTCGGTAATGCGTGCCGCCGAGCTGATCAAGGAAATCACTGGAGAGTACGAGGCGGCGTTTGGCGAACACTCTTCGGAGTCGTAGATGGCCAGCACAACGGTAATTTTACTTTCCTGAACGGCCATTTGTTGCGGCTGTTGAGGTCCGTTGAGCCCGGACAAACAGAACCGGCGACGGAATAGCCTGACCGGCGCAGAAAATCTCAATCCCAAACCGCCGCGTGTAGAAGGAGCGGCGGGCGGTCCCAAAAAATAGAACATTTCCTACCGGCAGAGCCTCGTTTACCGGCTCCATCATTTTCTGGCTGGCAATTCTGGCTTCGAGCATGTTGATGTCGTGCTTGACAGCCAGAGCCTTCTGCTCTGGTTGAGGATTTGCAGAACCGCGTGGGGGCTCGGTGGCGAGCCGTGGGAGCACCGCAGGTGAGTCTGCCGGAGGTGTCACGGTAATCTCGCGGTCGACAAGCGAGAGGATCTAACACTGCCCCGCGCGGTTACCCCGCCCGTGAGAGCCGCCTTCCCAGATCACGTCCGAGCGTGAGATCGTTTGCTCAATGATCGCAAGAAAATGAAGAAACGTGACGACGGTTATGGTTATGTCCCCTCCAGAGCGACGCAGGGGGGTGGACCACTGCGCAGAAGCTTCGGCTCATCGATGAGACTTTGGCGCCTGAAGCCAGTGTTGTCGATATTGCTCGCGGCCACGATGTTTACCGCAATATGATCACGGTTAGACTGCGGTAGGCGCACCGGCGTCCTCGCTTGCGGGCCTGAGCCGGTGCCGCGGCAGGATGAGGAAGTCCGTTTTGAGGCAGTGTCCAATTCGCCGGACCGCGAACCGTTAACGCACCTTCCGTGCGCTGCGGCGCTATTGAGAATGAGTTCGCGGCCGGAGTTCGAATGCGGATCACCGGCTCGGTCGACGCCCCGACGCTGACGGCAGCGGTAGCGGCACTATCTAATGGACGGCCGCGATGATCCCGTTGCCGGCCGGCCGGGCGGGCGTGTGGTGACCGGCTACGCTGACACGCGGAAACGTTTTCCGTCCTTAGCCTTGCAGCTGCAAGAGATATCGAAACGTGATCCGCTGGGCGGTCATCTATTTTGCTACCGCGGTCGCCGGGCCGCCGTTTTGAACGTGATCTGGCATTGTGTGCCGCAGACCACGCAGGAGGTAAATAACCGAACTTCATGCGTACAGCTTTGTGAAAGATGGAGGAACGTCGAGTTCGCGCGGCACGGCGGCCTCGATCTCGCCCAAGAACTTGCGGAACTCGGCGGCACGCTATGGTCCGTACACTTGCAGGTAACCCGTCCGATCGCAGTTTCCAGGGCGGCGAACAGTGATGTGGTGCCGTGCCTCTTGGCGTGATGGCTCCTTCGGGCCGGCTGGTCCGGAGCGATCGGCAGCATCCGCTGACTGCGGTCCAGCGCCTGGATTCGGGACTTCTCATCCACACACAGAACGATGGAATGCTCCGGCGGTGAGACTTAGAGGCCCAAGACAACGCGCACTTTGGCCAGGAAGTTCGTATCGGCCCAATACTTGAACGTCTCCATCCGGGGCGGCTGAAGCCCAAACGCCCGCCAGATGCGTTGTACCGTCGAACCAATTGGCCGCTGGCACTCGCCACCTCGCGGGAGCTCCGATGACTAGCATTCTCAGGGCAAATCTCGAACGTCCTCACGATCACGGCTTGATGTGGGCAGCGTTCATGGTGCGCGGCGCGCCGGAGCGGATGCGGGTAGAAGCGGTCGCCGCTCCGGCGCCGTGGCGCCAGCAGGCGATCTTGGACCGAGGGCCGGGATGTCAACGCACTGCGCGGCACAGATGCCGCGCAGTGATGAGCCCTTTAAAGACGAACACGCGGGAAATCGCATCCACAGATCGCAACCTGCCTTTTGGCGGACGATCGAGATTGTTGTCCCGTTTCTCACAGCCGCAGAGCTCTTGTCGGGTTCAAAACACATTTCCCCAGCGGCTGAGCGGCCCCTTTCAGCAAAGATAATCGATTCATTCCAGAGCGGGGGCGGCGTTGGCACGGTGATTGCTTTCGCATGTACATGCGTTGAGCCGCTGTGGCACCTGAATCTCACGGCGAGAGTTGATGGACGCGAATACTGCCGAAGCTATATCACGATGGTGATCGAACTGCGGATACCTGCATCATGTCCACGGACTTCTTTCATGTCTACATCATCAATGCTCTTTGCTCTATGCCTGAGGAGAACATCATTAGATCGCTCGTAGTACTCACACGGACACTCGATATCCACGACAGCAACACGAACGCTGATTAGCTCACGAATCGGCAGCAACTCTTTTTGATGTCGCCGCGACGGCGGCAAGCAGGATTTGAACCACGTCGCCACCACCGGCACATTCCAAAGCCGAAGCTGCTTCGCCTGATTTGGTATGGCGGGCTGGTTCCTCTCACATGAAAGTACAAGCAATGTCCTCTGAACTCCTTTATCTATCGAATGCCGATATCCAGGAGATGACAATTTCACCTCGGGAGGCGCGCGAGGCACTGCTCGCCTGCTTCCGTGATAATGCGCTCGGTCGCAATATCGGTCTGCCAAAATCTGCCATCAGCATCGGTCATGATGTTGGCTCCTGGTTCCTCTCGACGAGCTCGGCATCCGAAGCTAATAGTATAGCTGCAATGAAATGGGTGGGGGTAGTGGAAGGGAATCAGACCACGCCAAGAGTTAACGGCCTGGTCTGCGTGAGCGATTACAAAACAGGAGCACCAGTAGCAGTTCTCGATGCAAATTCCATCACCTTGATAAGGACTGCGGCAATGTCGACGGCGGCAGCCCTCTATCTCGCGCCAGAAACCCCCAGAACTATCGCTTTGGTCGGGTGCGGCTTGCAGGCACTTAGTCATCTTGAAGCGTTCAGAGATCTGTTTCCAACGTTACGCAACATCTCTCTCTTAAGTCGAAGCGTCGGCTCTGCGGAACGAATTGCGGCTGCCGCTTCCGAAATGCGGCTGAACGCAGTCATAGCGAAGACTCCCGACGAATTGTTGAGTGAAGCCGACATCGTGGTCTCCATGGTACCTAGCTCGCCGGGATTGAAATCTTTTCTGGACGCCCGATTGCTGCCGGATTCATCATTCGTCGCCGCCATAGACGGATCTCGGAGCTGGCGGTCAGAAACCCTCACAGCCTTCGACAGACTGGTTACAGATAGTCTGGAGCAAGACAAATCGCCAGTTGACGAATCGCAACGCCACGTAGACTCCGTAAGCTATCAGGATGACCTTGTGCACCTTGCTCTCCATCCACCAGGGTCTCGAGCACCATTGAGGGCCTTATTCAGTTTCCGCGGCTTCGTGATCGCAGATCTAGCGCTAGCTGATTTGGTGATTAGAAAAGCCCGTGCTCTTGGGATAGGGACGATATTGCCGAGATGAGACTAGAAAGGAGCCCCTTTGGTAGGCCCACATGTCGAGATCGCGGGAAACGAAGTCCGACCGCTGATCCACGCCGATGGTCCTGGGTAGCCAAAGGCTTTACAGATGCGCTCCTGGGTCGCCACAACGTCCACGCCTCGATAGCTGAAGCGCGGATCCACCGCTGGCGAGAAGCGATTGAAGAGGTCGACAATGCAGGCGGATTTTGCGGCCGGTGGCAAGCTGGTCGTTAACGAATTCCATGGCCCAGGTCTGGTGATCTGTTTTGTACCGGTTCAATCTTCGCGCAGCTTGGCCTTGACGCGTCGCTCGGGCGTTTTGTTGCACAGTTGCAGGCCCAACTCGCGGTAGAGGCGATAGCCCCTTTTGACACCCGTCGCGTTTCAGCAGGACATGAATGCGCCGATATCCGTATCTCACCCGCGTCGCAGATGTCCTTGATTCAGTTTTTAGAGTGGCCTGGTCGCCACGCTTCGACTTGTAGACTACAGTGCGCTATCAATTCGAAGAGTGGAGCAGGCCTGCCTGACAGAGCCTTCCAGTCACGTCGCACCTTGTCGACAAGCTCGCGCTTGCGGCCAGGCCTCAGAGCGTTTTGAGAGCACATCCTGAAGCATGGCCTTATCCAACGACAGGCCGGCGACAATCCGCTTCAGGTTGCTGTTCTCTTCCTCAAGCTGACGTAGCCGCTTGATCTCCGAAGGCAACAAGCCCGCATACTTCTTCCGCCAAATTGTAAAACGTTGCCTCGCTGATCCCGGCCTTGCGGCAGACCTCCGCCACCGCCGAGCCGTCTTCAGCCCGTTTCAACACAAATGCGATCTGCGTCTCTGAATACTTCGATCCCCTTCATGGAACTCTCCTCGTCCCATCAGGGGATCATAGATGGAAAGTTCCGTTTAAACTGGCCTAGTTGGCGGGGCACGGCATTATGTTCCCCATGCATGATCTAAGACAAGCCGGACCGTTTTTGGCTAGGGTTTTTCCTTCCGAATCCCCTAGACGAGCGAAAGACGATGAAGGCGCCTAAATTTTTCGGACGCCCTGAAGGCGTTCATGCCGAAGTAAGGCAACCGCAACGCCGAGATCAGCCAGGCGGCGTATTCAATCGGAAGAAAGGCGGCGCATCTATCGCGAATTGGCTGCAATTACGCAACAAAATCCCCAACCGCCGCGGCAGGGCAGCAAGCTGCGGGATGATCGCGGGCCGGCCACATGATCGAATGAGACCTGGGGACATCGTTAGATGACCAGTTGGCACGGGACACAAGGGTTAGGTGCTTACGATCGTCGACATCTTCTCCGTTTTTCGCCGGCGCTGGCGCCACGGTTCACCTTCCGCGGCGACGACGTCGTGGAAGTGCTGGAAAGGGCCTGCAAGGAGTGGGACGGCCGGCAACGATCCGGGTCGATCAAGGCAGCGAGTTCGTGTCGCGCGATCTTCATCTATGGGCGTACCAGTGCGGCCTCCCGCTGGACTTCTCCAGGCTCGGCAAACGAACCGACAAAGCGTTTATCGAGCCGCTTCCGACCCAAATGCCTCAAGGCCCTTACTCGGATCCCTTGCGGACGCCCAAGGTGGCGACTTGGCACATGTCATAACGAATAACGCCCCGATGGATCGATCGACAATAAGACGCCGATTTTGCTGTAAAACCACGCCGGCGCTACCAGCCCGCCCAACGTGATCACAGGCGCAAAACTCCAGTTCCGGGTGGTCCACCGTTGGGTCTCGCTTCGCTACGGAATCCCAGAGTCTGACCGTCGCTCGATGGAAGTCGCCGGCTGGTTATCGGCTGAGGACTTCCGTTGCAGTCTCAGCAGCTAACGGGGCTGCGCATCAGTACAGCCGGATCTGCCAACCCCGCTGCAGCGAGCGTCTGGAGGTCAATGGTACCAGTAACTGGCTAGGCGAGCACGCCTAGGAGCGCAGCACTGTCTTGCCGTTCTTAATCACCGTCGCGCAGCGATCAATCACGCGGGCTTCGAACGAGATCACATCACAGTCCTGCCAGAGATCGACGGTAATAGTCTCGCCGGGAAACACGGGCGCCGAGAAGCGCGCCTGATGGCTCAGAATTTTCGTAGGATCGTACCCGCAGAACGCCTGCAAGACTGCTCGGCAGGTAATGCCGAAAGTGCATAGACCATGCAGAACCGGCCGCCGGAAGCCGGCCCGCTTCGCGAAATCGGGATCAGAGTGCAGCGGATTAAGGTCGCCGTTCAGTCTATAGAGCAGCGCTTGATCCGGCCGGGTATCAAACGCGACCAAGTCGTCCGCCTTACGTGAGGGGACAAGGTGCGGTTCAGGGCCGCCATGCGACGGCCCGCCGAAACCGCCGTCGCCACGGGCGAAAGTTGAGGCGGTGAGCGTGGCTACTTTTTCACCATTCGCGTCGGTCCAAACGGTCTCTTCCACGACGACCGCGCCCTTTTCTTCGCCCTTGTCATAAACGCCGATCGTACGACTCGCGGCCGTGAACGTGCCGAACGAGGGCAACGCCTTGTGCAGTTCGATCTTCTGCTCGCCGTGCACCAGCATCATGAGATTGAGCTGGCTGATCCGAAGACCCGGCTTCTGGTCTGGCGAGGGGCTGGAGTGCTGGACGCTGCCTGACGACAGCACCGTGGCAGCGGTCGGCAAGACCCTGATATCTTTTTCATAGACGAAACGCAACTCGCGCTCGTCCATTGGATCGCGCCCCATGCCGATCCCGAGCGAATACAGCAACAAGTCCTTGCGGTTATAGGTAAAGGTGCGTGGCTGCGTTTTTTGTGCGAGGATATCCGGATAGTAGATCGGCATTTAAGATCCTACAGAACCGGTTTGGATATCATTAGTTTAACAGGTAAGGGTGAACGTTTCGACGATGACATCGAGGGCATTATCAGTTCTGCTAACGCGGCGAAGGTTTCAGCGAGCGAACGAGACATAACTTGTCCGTACACACCTTTGTTCAACTAAGATATTCATTGCCGTAGGGCGCCATCGCGATCTCTGGACGGCTGCGCGTAGATGGCGAGCTAGGATGACGCAACAGCGGGCTCCGTACTGTCACAAGACACAACGCGCCTCAACTCCTCTCGCGTCATCCACATAAGCCAGTTGTGCTCCGCAATGTTCTCTTCAACCAACTGCAATATGGCCCCGCCAGATTCGCGATGGGGTGGATTGTAGACACCCTTTTCGAGGGTCCATCGCGGTCCAAGCCAACATAAGAAGTCAGGATTCCACATCGCAAGGCTGATCCCACCCCCTAGTCCCCCCACACTCTTCAGTATACCTTGTCCTCTAAAGTCGCTGCGTACCCAGAGGTCCCCGTGGTATGCTACTTTGCCTGTGATTTTCTTCGCGCTCGGCGCCGTGCAGATGCAACTATCTTGTGGATGTGCATGTTTCTCCGGCTTTCCGTAGAACGCTTTCAACGATTCAAAATGATCTCCCAAGTTGCTGTGCTGAAGATTAAACAATCGAGCAGCCTCCAGGTATACAACCTCGTTGTTCTCATCGCAGCCAATTATCCAGTATCCCTCATACAGGTTTATCGGAGACCGATCTGGACGGAACACTGGTTGGGTTGGGCCCTTTGTTGGCGTGGCTCGCGCGATCGACACATACTGGTCAAAATCGAATCCCATCGAAAGCCTGATGCCTTTTTCGGCGGCCGCATCGCCATACATTCGAAGAAAGTGAGCGGCCTTCAAGAGATCAACTGCACTACTCATTTGCACACCCATTCTCCGGTAATAGGGACCTCTGCTTTAGCAGGCGTCGGCAATTATAGTACGCTGCTGATCACGGATGGGCAGCTACCTACTTTGATGGCAGCTGTCGCGACCATGGAAGTTTATACGCCGTGAATTGCCTTTGCGACAGGATCAGAATTGGGTCTTCATGCTGCTACGCAGTTTCGGTTCTCTAGGGTTTAACGATCCGCGAAGGGAGTGATGCACTTGAGGCGCACGAGTTTTAACTTGCCGAAGGGGCTTAATCCAGTTTGAAGTTCGCTCTGGCCCAAGACGAGTTTCACGGAAGAGCAGATCATCTGGATCTTGAAGGAGCACGAGGTCGGGGCTTCGGCGGCCGATCTGTGGCGCAAGCACCACGTCAGCGACGCCAGCATCTACCAATAGAAGGCCGAGTTCGGCGGGACGATTCGGTTCGCTCTGGCCTCCAACCGCCTGCTCGTGAGGCTGATCTCGCCACACTAACTGCCGGCGCGTCCGGCGTCGCGCGAGCGCGGCGATACAACTTCTCGCCCAATGGGATCGTGTCTCCAACGATTTTCGTCCGACCTGGCCTTGGTGCTTATCGCGCTAATTGCATGAGCATTTGTCCGCTGGCGAACACTGCCGGAAGTCGAGCAGGTAGAGCACTTTTGCCCTGCTGACGAGACTCGGCACTCTGCCCGAGAAGTGCTCAGACCAAGGTCCCCACTAATTAACTCCACCACGTGAGGGCGGCGGCAAGGCAAACCGAGGCGAGATAGTCACGCGCCAGCCGGTCGTAGCGGCTTCCGATGCGGCGGAAGTGCTTTCCTCTTGAACGCGCTCGCGTACGTTCTAGAACCACTTGGAGAAGCGGTACGATTGCTTGCGATTCGACGATTTGGAATGACGGGCCTGGTTGCGGCTCGCTATCAGTGAAGGAGTTGCTCCGCTCAATCAAGACGTTCGCCGTGCTGGCAGTCTCTCCGCGTACTCAAGCCAGACAAGTTTATAAGCAAGAGTTCGCCCAGCCGTTGCAACGTCGCCTGCCTTGTCAACTCGCACACAAATGGCTCCCAACCTTGTCCAATTTCTGACAAACGCACGAGGCGCATCGGGTGAAACCGCCCTTCTTTGCAGTACGCGGACCTGCCGCTCGTTGAAAACAGATGCGTAAGCGGCTTGAATCTAGCTGGCACATTCATTGCCAAGGCAAGCGACAACACTCAGTGAGAGGAGGGCCGAATGCACTCAGTCGCGCGACCTTGGGGTAGGACGAGAACAGCCAATCACAAAATGAGCCTTCGATGCCTCTTCGAGCCGAAGGGGCTTGCCGTGATTGGTGCTTCGCCCAAACCGAGCCTCGCAAAAACCATCCTTGGCAACGTTGTATCCTTCGGCTTTGACGGAAATATCGCCGCCGTCAACCCGAGCTACACTATGGTTGATGACGTGAACTGTTACAGGTCCGTTTCAGACGTTCCGTTTCAGGTGGATTTGGCCGTGTTATGCGTTCGAGCAGAAAACATTCTCCCGCTTCTGGAGGAATGTAAGCGAAACTCAGTGCCTGCCGTACAGATCATTTCGAGTGGCTTCGCGGAACTTGACACCGAGGAAGGCCGCATTAGGCAGCAGGAGCTTCGGCGCTGGGCAGAAGATTCGGCGACAACGATCGTTATCGGGCCTAACACATTCGGTGTCATTAATTTGCATCGTTCGTTAGTTGCAGTTGGAGACAGCAAGATCGCCAGGGTCGCCCCTGGGGGCGTTAGTGGCGTGCTTCAGAGCGGACAAATGGTGAGTGTCATGCACCCACTAATGAGGAGAGGGGTTGGCATCAGCAAAATCGCGACCACTGGCAACGAAGTCAGCGTAACGACTGCCGAACTAATCAGTTTCTTCGCTGACGATCCGCAAACTGAAATAATCATCAGTTATTGTGAAGGCATCAAGGATCCAAAACGCTTCACTCTTGCCTGCACGCGCGCTCAGGAGAAAGGCAAGCCGATCATTATGTTGCACGTCGGCGCTCATCCTGAGGTGCGAAAGGCGATTAGCCGACATACAGCGACAGAAGCCGCGAACAGCTATGAATGGGAGATCGACCTGCTGCGCGACCTGCGTGTAATTACAGTTGACTCGGCGGAGGACTTAATCGAGACCGTAGTTGCCTTCCAGGTATGTCGCAAGCCACGGGGCAATCGCTTAGCTTTTGCAAGTTTTTCGGGTGGGATGGGCAATATTGTTGCCGACTTAATTCTCTCAACACCAGGCCTGAAGCTCGTTTCGTTCTCCAGTCAATTGCGCGAACGACTGGGGGAAGTGCTCCCGAAGTTCGCCAATTGCGTTAATCCGCTAGATTTGAGCGCTCAAGCCGCTTTTGATTCTGAGGCCCTAAGTCGTTGCACGCAGGTACTCGGAGAGAGTGGTGAAATTGACCTCCTTCTGTGGGGCAGGGACTTGCCCACCAGCATCGAAGATGATTCTCCGCTTGGCCGCTCTCTCAAAGCACTCATGGTAAAGCACCCCGAAGTAGTTGTTATCCCAGTCTCGCAGATGAATGGGCTCTGTCACGACGACCAGATTGATCGAGGCCCGCCCACATTCGCCGGCGGGGCGCTCTTACAAGGTACGGCGGTTTCGGTTCGAGCTGTTGGTAGGGCGATCGAATGGCATGCGTCCGGCTGAAGACCACCGGCCGGATGAGCTGCAAATTTGTACTCGTGGTGCTGGACGCCATAGGACCGACGGCGGCTGTTGGACAGGAGCGCAAAGCGCTGCGATGAAGGCCACGTTGCATGTCGCAGGTATTGAGATTGAACTCGATGGCATCACGATCCGAGTCGGCCGGAGCGCGGATGCGAGGACGATCGCAGCCATCGTCCAAGCGCTGAAGGCAAGCCGTCGATCGGCTCCTCCGGAACGGTTCGCGTGATGATGGTTAGCAACCGAGGCGACTTCCGGAGGGGAGTTACCCTCCGGTGAAGCTTTCAATTACCCACATCTAGTCGAGTGGGCTGAGGGAGCGCACAAACTATTGCATCGCAGGAATCGACCGTGATTCCTTGTCTGGCACCGATTCGCAGGGGGCGGTGCCAATGGACGAAGAAGCCGACGCATGGTTTGATCGCGAGTTCGCTGGCTGCAGCTTGCCGACGAGCGCCTGAACAAGCGGCTCCGCAAAGTGGTAGCGCAGATCGGGAGCGCCATGGGCCAAAGCATTCCGCTGGTGTGCCAAGACTGGGCCAACGCCAAGGCAGCTTATCGGTTTTTCTCCAACGACCGGGTCAGTGAGGCGGACATTCTGGCTGGTCAATCGACGCGTGAGCGCACGATTGCCGCCGACGGTCCTGTTCTAGTGCTCCATGATACGACCGAGTTCAGCTATCAAAGAGAGAACTCAGACGCGATCGGGATCACGAAGAGCATAACCAGCGGCCGGGACAAGGCAGGAAGCCTGAGTAGTCGAGCCTGGCGGTGATGACCGAAGGGCTGCCGCTTGGACTGACGGCCCTCAAATTCTGAGCAAGAAATTCAAGGGGACCGCCGCGCTTAAGAAGTAGATCAATCGGACGCGCGTTCCCATCGAGAAGAAGGAGAGCATTCGGTGGCTGGACAATACCGGCAATCCACAGAGCTGCTGGGCGATCGGGGACGGTGCGTTCATGTTGGTGATCGCGAGAGCGACATCTGTTCTGGGCGGCTCGAGAAGCTCGAACGCATTTCGTGATCGGTACTTGCGTTGACCGTTTGGCTGGGCACGGAGATCACACGATCGGCGACGAAATGGACGAGGTCGCCGTCAAAGGACGGCATCGCATCGACGTCAGAGACAATAACGGCAATCTCGATCAAGCCATCCTCGAAATCAGATATCGCAGGGTTCGCGTGTTGCCGACGATCGGAAAGCAGAAACGCTATCCGGCGCTGACCTTGACGGTAATACATGCCGCAGAGCGCGCGACGCCGAAGAACAGAAAGAAAATAGAGTGGAAGCTGATCACCGATCTGCCTGTTGGCTCCCGCACGGACCCTATCGAGAAGCTCGAATGGTATGCCTTGAGATGAAAATCGAAGTCTCACAAGATCTTTAGATCGGGCTGCAAAGCTGAGGACGCGAAGCTCCGGACCGCCCAGCGTCTGACCAATCTGATCTCGGTCTTTTGCATCCTGAGTTGGCAGGTCTTCTGGATCACGATGCTCAATCGCTCAGCTCCAGGGGCACTGGGAAATCGTCCTGCTCGATCGCCTCGTGAATGACAAACCTCAAGCTCTACGGAAACTCTTTTCACATTATCTGACCAAGATCCGCCAGACTGGGTGGCTATCTCGCCCACGCCAACAATCCTCCGCCCGGCAACATGGTCATGTGGCGCGAGTTATCGCGCCTGACCGACATCGCGCAGGCGTCATGGTCGGCACAGAAATTGTGGGTAATTGAAAGCTGGTGAGGGCCGCCTTCCCAGATGGCTTCCGACCGTGAGATGGCTTGCTCATTAATTTGCTAGCAAATGAGCAAACGTGACATCCCGGTTTCAGTTCGTTCCGGTCCAGAGTGGCGCAGGCGGTGGACCACTGCGCAGAAGCGTCGGATCCTCGAACCGATTCTGGCGCCAACAGCCAGTTGTCGATATTGCTCGACGCGATGATGTTCACGACAATTTGCTAACGGTTTGGTGCGGCGGCAGCGCGCACCGGCGTCCTCGCTTGTGGGCCTGAGCCGATGCCGCGGCAGAAAGAGGAAGTCGTTTTGTGGCAGTCTCCATTGCCCCAGACCGTCAACCGTCAACGCGCCCTCCGTGACCTGCGGCACAATCCAGATTGCGGATTCCGGTTTAGTCCGGCCGGGTATTCCGACTTGAAGCCGGCCAACGTTCCGCTTTGAACCCGGCTACGATTCCGAAATGAAACCGGCCGGCGTTCCGATTGGAAGCCGGCCGGATCTTTGGAAGTCGGCGTTTTCGTTTGGGTCAATCCCTCAGCCATCAAGTCCCTCGTTGATCAACGAGGGAAGCTGATGCCGGCCAAGAGAGAACTGACCATGCGACAGATACGACAGATGCTGCGGCTTGCCCGTGATGGGGTGAGCGCCCGGGAGATCGGTCGCACGCTCGGGCTGGCGCGCAGCACAATCCAGGACATTCTCGAGCGTGCCTCGACTGCCGGGCTGGCGCCGCCTTTGGCGGGCAATCTGACCGACGCCGTTCTTGAACAACGCCTGTTTGCCCATGCCGGCGTCAGGCGCCTTCCGCCGGCGCCGGGAGCCGGATTGGGCCTCGCTGGCCTGTGAGCTGAAGCGGCCTGGCGTCAATCTGATGGTGCTGTGGGAGGAGTACCGGGCCGTCCACCCGGAAGGTTATGGCTATAGCCGGTTCTGCAATTTATTCCGGGAGGTCGAGCGGCGGCTGTCTCCGACCATGCGGCAGGAACATCCGGCCGGCGACAAGGTATTTGTCGATTGCTCCGGCAAGAAGATCATGATCGTTGATCGCGCAACAGGGGTTGTGCGCCACGCGGAGATCTTCGTCCCCGTCCTTGGCGCCTCGAATTACACCTACGCCGAGGCGAGCTGGACGCAGACACTTCCGGACTGGATTGAGGCCCATGTCCGGATGTCGGGCTCTTTGGCGGGGTGCCCCGTCTCGTCCTCCCTGACAATCTGAAGTCCGGCGTGCACCGGGCTTCGTTCTACGACCCTGAAATCAATCGCAGCTACGGGATGATGGCGTCCCATTACGGCATTGGCATCCTTCCGGCACGGCCAAGAAAGCCCCGGGAATTGCGAAAGTGGAGGCCGGAGTGCGTTTTGCCCAGACCTATATCCTCGGGCCGCTTCGCCGGCAGACCTTCTTCTCCCTGGCGGAGGCGAACGCGGCAATCACCGCCGCGCTGGAACGCATCAACGCCCACGTCATGCGCTGGATCAGCGTCAGCCGCCGACAATTGTCCGAGACCGTCCAGAGGCCTGTTCTGGCGCCGTTGCCGGCTGCCGACTATCACTGTGCAGAATGGCTCCTGGGCCACGTCTCGCTCGATTATCACGTCGAGGTCGACGGCTTCTTTTACTCCGTTCCACACGGCCTGATCCGGGAGCAGGTGGATGTTCGCGCCACCACCCGGACCGTCGAGTTGTTCCATCGGGGTTTGCGCGACCTTTGAAGTTGATCTGGCATGGCGCCCAGGACGCCTGCTATTCATGAAGCGCCTCGAACGCAGGCGCTTCAATTGGCCGAGCGGTGCAGACGGCTTGGTGACGATCTCAACCGCGCAACTCGCTCATTTGGCTATCCGGCGTCGACTGGCGGCACCCGCAGCAGACCGGAAAACGACGTCCGTCGGGCAATGCTTTTGGCTCGCGAATGGCGAGGGACCTGATTCCATCACCAGCGTGACCGCGCCTGAATCGCTTCCCACCGATCTTGCTGCCGCGCATGCGTCGATCCTTGCCGAGCGCGCCGCGCGCCTGGAAGCGGCCGCGACGAGTGCCAAGACGGAGGCTGCCAGCGCGCAAGCGGATCGGTAAAGCACTGAAGCTCTGACCAGTCATGACAAATGCGAACTCAGCAAAGATTGCCTGAAGAACTATCTGCCGCGCCTGGTGAAGCGTCTTTAGCTAGTTCTTCGATTGTGGGGGGCGGCTGACGCGTCAATACTCACGTGATGGGTTCTCAAGGTACTCTGATAGTGCTCAATCCTTGGCAAACAAACTGCTCAGATGTAAGCCGGCATCTGTACGAACGCATTCTCCAGTCATGTTGCTCGATGCTGGACTTGCGAGGAAGCAGACGAGTTGAGCAATATCCTCGGCAGTTGAGGCGACTTTGAGCGGCACACGCGCCACCACGGCTTCGCGCATCTGCCGGGCGCCAGCGTTACCACGGCCCTTCGTGAACCAGGGCGTATCGATGTAGCCGGGACAAACGGTATTGACGCGAATGGAAGGTGCCAACGCGCGTGCGAGCGTTGGTGTGAGCGCGTTGAGCGCTCCCTTGCTAGCTGAGTACGCGATAGATGAGCCGTCACCATTGATGCCTGCGATCGAAGAGACGTTCACCACAGCGGCCGCCCGTCCGCTCGCCTTGGCGCCGGCCTGAAGCAACGAGCGTGCCGCACGGATCATCTGGTACGGCCCGATAGCATTGACCGCATAGATCCGCTGGAAGTCCTCCGCCGAGAGTCCATCGAGATCGTTATGCGGCACATGTTTTGTTGTTCCAGCATTGTTAACGAGCAAGTCGAGCCGCCCCCAAGGCGCGGCAGCCGCGACAATCTTTCTGCAATCATCATCGCGAGAAACGTCTCCTTGGACCACCACGACCTCGGCAGCGCCAGCAATGCGGCAAGCTTGCGCTGTGGCCTCGGCCTCCTTCTGGCTCTTGGAATAGTTGACCACGATGTGCGCCCCGCCCTTGGCCAAGAGGCCCGCAGTCGCCGCTCCAAGCCCCGACGCTGAGCCCGTCACTATCGCACAGACCGCATTCATTGACATCGTTCATTCTCCTTTGTTCAAGCCGTATGTTACAGTGGCAGCTTATTGCGGGGAGCAACTCGCACAAGTCCATAGTACTGAACCAAATATAGTCCGCTGCGCCGCTTCCGGTCCGAACCGGATCGCGCGTGCAACGCCGCATTTCGACGTGGCGCAGTTGGATGTGCTCCACGGCCGCACTGGCCGCGTAGCCTCGAGCGGGCTGCGCAATCTGCTCCGTGGTCGCGCGCACATGAGGGTTAAGTTCCACCTCATTCCCCCCACCTGGAATGAACACCTCAGAAATGCTCGTTTTCTCCTTCTGAGAGCTTACCTGCCTCCGCTAGTCTATAAAGGTAATTAAGTTTCGAATGACTGCCGTCTACCCACTTCTTGGATTTCCGAGCGCAGACAGCGTCCGCCCATTGCGTTTAGGTTGATCGAACGAGACGTGGGGCTCTCGACAGTGCCGCTGCGAACCTTGCAGCCGCAATCCTCATCCAAGCAATCGGCGTGCCGTTTGCCCAACGCGTGCGAGGCTCGCGTGAAGCTAGAAAACAGCTGGAGCAGGCTCTTCGATCGTCCGCTGGATCGTCGGACTGATGACATAGCCGTGACGAAGCCGACACGGTTGGAACGACAATTCGCGGTACGGTGCTCGTTATAGACGATACGAAGAAGAACGGTGACCTCGCCCCGCGGGCTCAATCTAGTTTGAAGTTCGCTCTGGCCCAAAGACGAGGACCAGAGCATGAAGCGCAATCGTTTTACTGAAGAGCGGATCATCGGGATCTTGAAGGAACACGAGGTCGGGAGTTCGGGGGCCGATCTGGACAGCATCTACAAATAGAAGGCCAAGTTCGGCGGGAATGGACGTCTCCGAGCCCAAAGCGGCTGAGAACGTTGGAGGACGAGAACACCAAGCTGAAGCGGCTCCTGGGCTCCGCGCCCGCTCCCACCGCCCAAATGCAACGGTAAGGGCGAACTCAAAACTGAACAAAACTTTGGGGCAAGGTCAACGGGAAACGGTTGCCAACTGTTTGTCCAAATAGCTGATACGGGCTGTCCATCAGATCAGGTAGTACATCGATATCCATGAATAACGTAGAACCAGCTAGTATCCTCCGTCAATTGGTGCCTGAGCTCATCAGAGAGGACAGAGTCTGCAATGGTAAGCGCCGATCAATGAGCAGTTGGGGGTTCCCGCGAATGCAAGGTGAACAAGCCGCTGGACTTAGGAGAGACATCGGCGGCTTCGCCAAGAATCTGCAATGCAAGTATTGTCGCCGCCCGCCCCTCCTGTTGTCTCCCGAATGTAAAGGTCCACAATGATGTCCCCTGCGAGTTTGATGACCAGGCAGCTGAAAGGGCTTGTCGCAAATGCATTACTCAAAGTCGAGGCGGTGGAATCCACGTATGAGACCATCACAATCGGCGAACTGATTTCGATGCGGGCAAAAACGCACGGATCAACCATAGCGATCGATGTCTTCGAGCGCGGGGAACGCGCGACCTACATGGAGATGGACCGATCATCTAACAAATATGCGCATGCGTTGCGTGCAATAGGCGTGCGCAAAGGGGATCGTATCGGAGTGATGCTTCCCAATCGCATCGAGTTTCCGATTCTGTGGTTCGCGATTGCGAAGCTTGGTGCGGTCATGGTTCCGATCAACATGCGATATACGCGAAGAGAGATTGAATATGTTCTTAGCGATACACAGGCCAATTTCGCCGTCGTAGACGAACAGGTATGGTCAATATTCTCGTCGATGGAGCCTTGGCCCCCAAACCTCGCCAAGGGGAGGGTAATTCTTGCGGGACAGCCTTCGTGCGGAAGACCCATTACAATTGCTGAATTGCTCGAGCGCGTCGACGACTCCTTGGTAGAGGAGGATGTCGGCCCTGATGATCTGTTGAACATTCAATATACTTCAGGGACAACAGGCTTTCCAAAAGGGTGCATGTTGACCCATGACTATTGGGCCGTATTTTCTTGCCAAGGAATGTGTTGGGATGACGGCGCCTATCAAAGGTATTTGTCTGCGCAGCCATTCTTCTATGTCGATCCGCCGGCGCATCTTCTGAGATCGTATCGACAGGGTGGCACGCTCTACCTAGCTCCTCGACTCAGCGCGACACAGTTCATGCGCTGGGTCAAGCAGCATCGAATCGAGTGGTGCCAGATTCCCGAGCTGATAGCGCGCGAAGCCGAGGCCGCCAACGAAGACGGGGCTACTTGCCTTAAGCAAATTCTGAATTGGGGCTGGAGCCCTGACACAGTGCGCCAATTCCGGAAACGGTTTCGAGTACGGACCGAGGAAGCGTACGGAATGACCGAGATCGGTTTCGCCACACGAATGACTAACCAGCTGGACGAGTTAAGCAGCTCGGGTTCAGTCGGGATACGCGCGCCATTTCGGGCGCTGCGGCTAATGAACGAGGATGGCAGTTCCACTAAAACTGGCGAAGTCGGTGAACTGTGGGTCACTGGTCGTGGGATCCTCAAGGGCTACTGGAACAAGCCGGAAGCGAATGCTGCCTCGTTTGAAGGCGAATGGTTTAAGACTGGTGATCTGATGCGTCGCGATGAGCTTGGTTTTTATTGGCTGGTGGGGCGCACCAAGGACATGATCCGCCGCTCGAGCGAGAACATCGCCGCGCGAGAGGTTGAGGCGGTGATTCGCGAAATTCCGGAGATTGCAGACGTAGCCGCGGTGCCGGTTCGGGATCTGAAGCGCGGAGAGGAAGTCAAAATTGTCGTCGAATTGAGAGGGGGCATCGCATTAGACAGCATGGCCATAGAGCGCATTGTTAATCATGCCCGTGCGCGCCTTGCGGCGTTTAAGGTGCCTCGATACATCGTCTTTACGCAGATGCTTCCTAGAGCCACCTCCAGCAATAAAGTGCTCAAACGTGAGCTGATGGCCGTCGGTGATCCGCTTGCTGGGGCTTATGACACCAAAGAGAAGCGTTGGTTGTGAACCGATTCACATCGTTGTTCTCGCACGTGCGCACGTCTAGTTGTCGCTTGAAGCGGAGCCGGAGTTTCCACGATCAGACCAACCGCCTTCTAGCGCGAGCGCTTCTATGTCCATTGCCGCATCAGCGTCTTCACATGCCGACGGCCGATACTGCACCCATCCGCAGCCAGCAGCCCTCGCGACCTACGAGAGCCGGCAAAAGGGAACTCCAGATGCAGCTCTCGACCGTAAGCCTCGTTCTCAGGCACGGCTATGAGCGATTGCGCGCGATAGTTCCGGGGAAGCAGCTGATCGATTTCGCTGTTTGGGTGACCGTTGACGATCCTGGTGAGCGCGTCAGTCAGGAAGGCAAGGGGATCGACGTCGTTCAGCTTACAAGTTTCTACCAGGGATGCGATGATGGCCCAGTGCTCGGCGCCGCCGTCGGAGCCAGCGAACAGTGCATTTTTCCGGTTGAGTGCGATCGGACGGATCGAGCGCTCGACGGCGTTGTTGTCGAGCTCGATACGGCCATCATCGATGAAGCGCGTCAGGCCCTCCCAGCGTGAGAGCGCATAGCGGATTGCGTCTGCCAATTTGCCCTTTTGACTGATCAGCGCAAGCGTGGCGCGGAGCCACCGTTCGAACGCTTCCACCAGCGGTCGGCGTTTCTGTTGCCGAACGAGACGGCGCCCCTCGGCGCTGCGGCCACGGATGTCCTTCTCGACGGCATAGAGCTCGGCGATTTGCTTGAGCGCCTCGCTCGCAATGGGCGCCGGACCGGGTGTGGCAAGCTCGTAGAAGTTACGCCGCATGTGCGACCAGCAGAATGCAAGCCGAACATCGCCACGCTCGGCGAGCTTGCCATAGCCGGCATAGCCGTCGACCTGCAGAATCCCCTTGAAGCCTGCCAGATGAGCGATCGGTCGATCGGCTTTGCGATCGGGGGCATAGACATAGGCGACGCCGGGCGGATCTGCGCCGCCTCGCGGCCGGTCGTCCGCAGCATAGGTCCAGAGCTGACCGGTCTTGGTGCGCCCACGGCCGAGATCGAGCACCGGCATCGTCGTCTCGTCGGCGAACAGCTTTGGCCGTTGCTTAAGCTTGCCTAGGAGGCGCTCATGCAACGGACGCAGATGGAAGGCCGCCTGCCCCACCCAGTCCGCCAACGTTGAACGATCGAGCTCAATGCGCTGGCGGGCATAGATCTGCGCTTGCCGATAGAGCGGCAGGTGATCGGCATATTTTGACACCAGAACCTGTGCGACGGTTGCTTCCGTTGGCAGTCCGCCCTCGATCAGCCGAGCCGGAGCTGGCGCCTGCATGACGCCATCCTCGCAAACCCGGCAGGCGTATTTGGGCCGCCGGGTCACGAGGATCCGGAACTGCGCCGGGACCAGGTCCAGCCGCTCGCTTCTATCCTCGCCGATCCGATGTAACTCGCCTTGGCAGCAGGGACAGGTCCTGTCCTCGATGTCGACGATGACCTCGATCCGCGGCAGGTGCGCCGGCAAGGCGCCACGGTTGCCCCGGCGCTTGCGAGCTCGCGCATCACGGCCTTCAGGTGCACTGATGTCCTGTGCCGTCTCGCCGTACGCTGTGACTTGCTCGACGTCTTCCAGGCCCAGCAGCATCTGGTCTTCAGGCAGCGTCTCTGCCCGTCGGCCAAACCGATGCCGCTGCAATTCCTTGATGATCTGACGCAGCCGCTCGCTCTCGCACCGCTCGGCGAGCAGCATCGCTTTCAGCGTCTCCGGATCGTCAGGCAGGACGTCGCTCACAGCCAAATCAGAGCATATTCGCCGCCATCTTGGGTGTTCCAGCCGATCGTGATCACCCATTCCAGAGCATCGTGATCATCGTTTCCAGCCGATCGTGATCGCTATTTCCAGCGATCATGATCGGGGGCAACGGGGAGGCGCGCACCGCTGACAGTCTGCAACCCGGCTACCTTGGTCTTTTGCCCAACCGCAGAGGATCGAGATGCCGACAGAGAGACTGTCCATGCGCCACATTCGTGAAGTTCTACGCCTGCACTACAGCGTCGGCATGTCGCAACGCGCCGTTGCCCGCAGCCTCGGCTTGGCCCAAGGCACGGTCAGCAAGTACCTCAACCGCGCCCGCCGCGCCGGCCTGACCTGGCCGTTGCGGCCAGAGCTGGATGACGATGTCCGGCTCGAGAACCGCCTGTATCCGCCACCCTCTGATCGGCCCAGCGAGGAACGTCCGCAGCCGGATTGGGCGCTCGTGCATCGCGAGCTGCGGCGCCCGAACGTCACGCTGATGCTGTTGTGGGAGGAGTATTGCGACGCAAGCTCCGACAGCTTCAGCTACTCATGGTTCTGCGAACGCTACAAGGAATGGCCCGGCCGCCTCAAGCCGACCCTGCGCCAGGTCCATGTCGCCGGCGAGAAACTGTTCGTCGACTATTCCGGCCACACGATGGAGGTGGTTGACGGGCTCACGGGTGAGGTACGCAGCACGCAGATCTTCGTCGCCGTGCTCGGCGCCTCGAACTACACCTACGCCGAGGCCAGCCTCAGCCAGAGCCTGCCGGACTGGATCGCCTCGCACGTTCGGGCCTTTGCCTTTTTCGGCGGCGTGGCCCGGCAGACGGTGAGCGACAATCTGAAGGCCGGTATCACCCGGGCTTGCTTCCACGAGCCGATGGTCAACCGGACCTATGCCGATCTCGCCCGCCATTACCGCACCGCCATCGTTCCAGCGCGGCCGTATCGGCCGCGCGACAAAGCCAAGGTCGAAGTCGGGGTCCAAATCGTCGGGCGATGGATTCTGGCACGCTTGCGCAACCGCCGCTTCTTTTCGTTTCGCTCGCCGCCCTCAACGAGGCGATCCACGCGCTCCTTGTCGAACTGAACGATCGACCGTTGCGCAGCTGGGGACGAAGTCGCCGCGACCTGTTCGAGGAGCTCGATCGTCCGGCGCTGACCCCTTTGCCGGATGAGCCGTACGAGTACGCCGAGTGGAAGCGCTGCCGGGTCAACCTCGATTATCACATCGAGATCGCCAAGCATTACTACAGCGTCCCTCACAACCTCGTTCATCAGGAGGTTGAGGCCCGCATCACCCAAAAGACCGTCGAGATATTTCTCCGCGGCAAGCGGGTGGCCTCGCATCTGCGCAGCACCTTGCCACATCGCCCGACCACGATTCCCGAGCATATGCCGAGCTCACATCGCCGCTATCGCGACTGGACCCTTGAGCGCATTCGTTCGGAAGCCGCCAAAGTCGGTCCCGATGCCCAGACGCTGATCGACGTCATCCTGCGATCGCGGCCACATCCGGAACAGGGCTTCCGCTCGGCCATCGGCATTCTCGGGCTGGTCAAGCGCTACGGCCAGGAACGCGTCGATGCCGCTTGTGCCCGGGCGCTGCTGCTCAACGCCCGGTCGTACAAATCGGTCGCTGCCATCCTCAAGAACGGCACCGACAGAACCGCGCCTCCCGCCGAGGAGGCGCCCATCCTCTTCCACACCAACATCCGTGGCCGCAGCTATTACAATTGATCAGGAGAGATCAGCATGCTCATTCACCCCACCGTCGATCGCTTGCGCGCACTCGGCCTCGCCGCCATGGCGGATGGCCTCACTGAACTGCAGAACAATCCCGAGGCGGCCGAGATGCCGCACGCCGATTGGCTCGGCCTCCTCGTCGATCGCGAGGTCACCGCCCGCGACAACCGCCGCCTCACGCGCCGCTTGACCAGTGCCAAGCTCCGTCAAGCCGCCACCATCGAGAACGTCGATTATCGCACCGCCCGTGGTCTCGATCGTTCGCTCTTCCAGAACCTCGTCACCTGTCAATGGATCCGTGACAGCAACCACCTGGTCATTGTCGGCCCAACCGGCACCGGCAAGTCCTGGCTTGCCTGCGCGCTCGGCACAAGGCCTGCCGCGACGGCTTTTCCGTCCTCTACAAGCGAACATCCCGCCTGTTCGCCGATCTCGCCCAGGCGCGCGGCGAAGGCCGTCTGGCGCGCCTGATCGCTGCCCTGGAGCGCGTCAATCTCCTCATCCTCGACGACTGGGGACCCGAACCGCTCACCGCCGACCAGCGCCGTGATCTGCTCGAGATCGTCGATGATCGTTACGACAAGGGATCGTTGTTGATCACTAGTCAGGTGCCCGTGTCGCAATGGCATGATGTCATTGCCGACCCCACCCTCGGCGATACGATATTGGATCGCATCATTCACAATGCTCATCGCATCGAGCTCAAGGGCGACAGTCTACGGCGTCAGGCTGGCGAAAAGAAAAAACCGTGAGCACCTCGCGCACGATCGCCCCGCCGGCCCACAGGCCCCTCCCGCGCGCGTCGCTACGTCGCTCGTGGGGCCACTCCGCGCCGCGCACGGGGCCCGCCCATGGACCGCCGGGACGATCTCCAAACCAACCCGCCAATCTTGACGAGGAGACTATTTCGAGCCCAGATGCAATCGTCAGCCGTGTTCGCCTCCGCACCTGATCGCGATCACTGGAATCCGTGATCACCATCGCCTGGAACACCTGATCACCATCCCTGGAATGCGCAGCCATCTGGCGACGCATCCGACGGTCCTGATTCACTTCGCCGCAGCGCTGCCAACAACTACCCGGGCTGCGCTGGCGCCGGCGTCCCCCGTGCCTCGTGCACAAGCCGCCAGTCGAGTCCTTCCAGCAGCGCCGACAATTGCGCTGCCGACAGGCGCATCACACCGTCCTCGATCTTCGGCCAGCGGAAGGTCCCATCCTCAAGCCTCTTGGCGAACAGGCACAGGCCCGTTCCATCCCAGAACACCAGCTTGATCCGGTCCGCCCGCTTGGCCCGGAACACATAGACAGCTCCCGAGAATGGATCTGCACCCATGCTCTCGCGCACCAGGGTCGCAAGACCCTCCATGCCCTTGCGGAAGTCTACCGGCTTGGTCGCCACCATCACCCGGACCGCACCTGACGGACCGATCACCGGCTCGCCTTCAGCGCCTGGACAATCGACGCAATCATCGCCGTATCCGCTCCACGACCGGCTCGGATCGTGATGCCGTCGACTTCAATCTCGATGATCCCGCTATCTGCCTTGCGCACCGTTTTGCGCTCCCGGTGAGCACTTGGCGCCGGTACCACTGCGTCCACCACCGCCGGCACAAACTGTACTTCGTTAGCTTCGGAATGACCGCCTGCTGCTTCTCGCAACTGACGTCGCCAGCCAAACAGCTGCTGCGGCGACAATCCATGCCGTCGAGCCACGGAACACACCGAGTCGCCACTCGCCACGATCTCCGCGACGATCCGCACCTTGTCCTCGTCGCTCCACTTCCGCCGACGACCGGCTCCGGTGAAGACCTCGAGCCGCCGCACCGGCTCCGTGATAGCAGTATGCACTGTGTCCATTCTAAGCCTAACGGTCGAAACCGAACCGCAGACTCGCAGATCACACCGTCATCCGGTAGGTGGCCGCTGAACAGCGCTTACGCTCCACGTGCTGCATGATCGCGAGATCGGCGTGCGCCACCGGCGGCGGAAGATGACACATGCTGCCGCTGCTGATGTTCGAAGCCTTCGTCTGCCTGGTGATCGGCAGCGCGTGCTCACGGTCGATCAGCTTCGCTACGCGACTGATGCTGCCGGTGAGTAAGGATACTCTGCTGGGGTTGTTAGGCGACGAACCGCCCGCGAAGGGAGCCTCTAATAGTCGCCGGCATTGACCACCTTCGCTTTTCGCAAGAACCCGGCACGGCGCCGGAATCTGACGCGGCACTATAGCGAAGGCTCCTTGCCAACTCCCGTCGCTCTCACAGCTCAACCAGACAAGTCCAACAGCAAGGGCGAACTCAAGAACTGGAATAACACCGAGGACAAGGTCACTCCTGTTCAGTCGCAATGACTCGAACGCTGATCAGCTCACGGTCTGGGGCCGTCTATCAATGATCGCATTCGATTGTCGCCGCAGCAACTACATCGGCAGCCCAAATGCATCATCTCAGAGGGTAGGGCTTTCCCGTCATTTCGGGGACTGCTTCCAGAATGCCGTCGCACAGCTGCTCTATGTCGCTGGGGTCATGATCGGATGTAATGGAAACTCTGATTCCGGCCGTCCCGTTCCCAAGCGTTGGGAAGAACGTCACTGCCGTATAGAAACGCTTCTCGAGAAGCCGTCTGGCCACTTTAGTCGCATTGGCCTTCGTGCCAACCGTGATCGTTCTAATCGGAAGTGAATTGCCTTGCTCGGCTGTTGCAAGGTGACGGTCAAAGAGGTCGATGCGTTGCGCCAGCTGCCGCTGCCGCTCCCCCAGTTCTGCGGAGCGGTGAATTTTGCACGAGCCAAGTGCTGCGCCGACGGCTGTCAGATTAGGAGGCTCTGAAAATCCACCCATAGTGGAGAACCGTGGAAACAAAGCCTCGTGGTCGCTTGTTCCGACCATCAACATGCCGCCGTATGAGCCGAATCCTTCGGCAAGCGAGCCCGCTATGCTTGTTCGATCGCCTAGCACCTTCGGAAACTGAGAGCGAGCAAGCCCTTCGCCTTGTCGTCCAAGTATCGATATACCATGAGCGTCGCTAATGTGGAGAAACAGCCCATAGCGTTCCTGAAGCCGACGCAGTTCGGTTAGGCGAGAATGGCCTGCTTCCGAGTAAATATCGTCACATACATAAGCCACTGCAGGATTGTGGCGGCACAATCGTTCGAGAGCGTCGAGGTCATTGTGGACAATGGTTCCCGCACGCGGTTCATCTCCGAAGAGCGGCCTACAAAGAAACAGAGAGCCATACGGCAAACAATCGAACACCACGATCGGCTTTCTTCCGCCTGTCAGTCGGCCCGAAGCAAGGATGCTCATCGCTGCAAAATTCGCAAGCAGGAGACTGGAGAAAAGTATTGCGTGTGCGCAGAACATCTCGGATAGAGTGTCTTCCAGCTGCTCAAGAAGATTAAAGCCGAGATACGTTCGGTCACTAGACCAATGCAATGAGCGTTGCGCCTCGATTGCTTCGAGTGCCCCAGCGACGACCAACGGATGGCTGTCGAGGCCCAAGTAAGAGCATCGTATGAAATCAACTGCTCTCTCGGGAGAGTGCGACCCCTTATGGAAAGTATTCGGCGTGTCTGGTCGCATAACGTCCATCGATGGCCATGAGATCTGTTGTATCCGCGGCATTAAAATACTGCCTAGCTTGTCTGAGCATACATGCTGTGTTCCGAAGGCGCTCTTTCACGCGGCTGCCACGACAAATTAATCGGATATCTCCATTCATTTTCAGTTTCGATCGAGCGAAGCGTTGCAGCCGTCGGTGCCGCATGAGGGACATCAGGCCAAATTCTTGGGTGATACATGCGGAGTGAACAAAATAAACCACTGGGCGCCTGCCCTGGACAGCTACTCGATCAGATAGGGCTTCCGCACAGGCCAGCCATTGTAGCGCCGCCATCAGAAGCTACTAACGTGTCAGTCTTGACCAGAGTTCGTGCAGAAGGATGGCTAGACTCTTATCAGACTATCTGCGAAGGCTGCCACAACTGTACTAAGAAATCGGCTGAAGCGAAGCAGGCGCGTAAAATGGCGGTTTCCATCACGCGCGACCGCTCTCCCGCGTCGGGATGATGAGCATCTGATGAACCGTCGGCGGCTGAGCGGCGTGGATCGTGGTTGAGTAGCTCGGCTATTCGGCTTTGCCCTCACAGATCTGGGAGGGCGGCTTTCCCAGCCGGCTCTTCCCGAGAGTTACCCGCGTCATATCGGCGCCTGTGCTCAAGTGCAAGTGATGCCTCGATTCGGTGGAAGCGTGCCGTCAAGGTCTCGAACTCCGACCACCGCCCGGCAAGACTCGCAACGATGCGCAGGGAGAACCGCCCAAACCATCTGCGGATCGTGAAGAAGAGCGTATTCGGCTATAAGATCCACACTGGAGTGGATGCAGGCCACACGATCATTCGCCGTATCCACATGAGGGACGCTTCGGTCAGCCGCGATGCGCTATCAAAGTCTGAGACCGTTACCATCGCGGCGATCGAGCAAAGCGATCCTCTCCTGGTGGAAGCTCAAGAGGTCATCACCCCCTTTCCACACGATGCGGAAGAGTGCTCACGCAGATCTCACCGATGGCTGGAACGAGCACCCGCTACTCCGGGCGACCCGAGATGGTCGGTTCATGGTGAGCACAACACGGAAGGGATACGCCTGACGCGCAAACTGACGGCGTTGCGCCAGGAGGCTTGGTTCATGCACGTGCCACTGGCCACACAGCACCAGCCGTTCCCCGCCGTTCTGCGTGGCCATTATGGCTACTATGGCAGGCCGCACAATTAGCCAGCGCTCAACAGCTTTTACCGCGAAGTACGTCGGACCGGGCTACGTTGTCTGAGACGGGAGCTAGAAAAGTCGGCGCATGGGTTGTGGCCGGAGCCGGATCAACGAGGCGTCTACCAGGGTGTGCTTAAGGATCAGCTTCTTGTCCTCCATTGCCGATTGATCTCCGCGAAGCTCTTCTCGATTAGCCCGTCACTGGCGAGTTTCCTGCCGAAACCGCCACAACCTGGTGTGATCCGGCGTCCGATCTTGCAGGCTCAGGCCGACAACGCGACGGAACGGCAACCGATCCGCGATCGCGGCTTCGAGCGCTGGATCGAACCGATTGTGCCATATCCCGGCCAGTAAGCCCCGAAGCAAAACTTCCGTCGGATAACTGCTGTTGTCGGCACCGTCACTGCCCCGCTTGCCCAGCAAGGCGCGCAACGGCGCCCAATCCCCAACAGCCTCAACCGCATCCAGCATGCTGCTTCGCGGCGCCTGAACCAGGCCATCCGCCAAGCTCATCGTAAGCGTAGCGCGGCGGCCCTTTAGATTGTCTGTGCGCGATCTTGGGAGCACCGTTAGAAGAGTCATCTTCTGCAGGGGTGCTCACAATGGACGACCATTCGGACGACATAAGACGACCGTTGTCACCGCGCATAGAAGTGTACGCCGGCGGCGGCCGGAAACAGTGGCCAGATGATTTGAAGGCGCAGATTGTCGCGGACAGTCTCGAGCCGGGCGCGATCGTAACAGATGTCGCACGTCGCCATGGCTGCCGGCCCCAGCAGGTGCATGACTGGCGGCGCCGGGCGCGTTTGGGTCAACTGGTGCTGCCAGCTGCGACGGGTGCACTGTCGTTTGTGCCGTTGGTGTCGGAATCGTCGCCATCGGCGGCTGCAGCTCCCTCCGGGGCGCCGGAAGCAGCCGTTGTGACGGTTGAGCTCCATGGGGCACGAGTTGAGGTGCGAGGGACGCCTGGACTTGCCGTGCTGAGTGATGTGTTTGTTGCGTTGCGCCGGACACGTTCATGCTGACGGCTCCCGCTAACCTCATGATTTACGTTGCGACCCGACCTGTAGACTTCAGGAAGGGCGCGGATGGTCTGGCGCTGTTGGCGAAGGAGACGCTGGGCCACGATCCGATGAAGGGCGTGGCGGTGGTCTTCCGTGCGAAGCGCGCTGATCGGGTGAAGATCGTTGTCTGGGATGGTAGTGGCCTTGTGCTGTATTGGAAGCGGCTTGAGGGCGGCGCCTTCAAGTGGCCGTCGGTCGTTGACGGCGTCATGCGAATGAACGCCGCGCAGTTGTCGGCGCTTCTGGCCGGCATGGATTGGACACGCATGCATGCGCCTCGAATCCCGCAGCCGAAAGCACTTGCGTAGGACATAAAATCTTCGCTGCATCGGGGCGCTTGATTTTCCTGATGAACTGCCGAGCGATCCAGCCGAGTTGCGTGCCTTTGCCGCGGCTCTGCTGGAGCGCTGCGCCAGACTCGAGCGGTTGCTCAAGCTTGCAAAAGATGCGCGGTTCGGTCGATCCTCGGAAAAGCTTGACGGTGATCAGCTCCAGCTTGTTCTGGAGGATATCGATCAGGCTGTCGCGGCTCTCGAAGCAGCCGAGGACCGCGCCAATCCCAAAACACGCGAGAAGAGAGCTGCCGAGCGCAGGGCCGATCGTGGCAAGCTGCCGGAGCATTTGCCGCGCATCATCGAGACCCTGATGCCCGCTGCAACCTGCTGCCCGTGCTGCGCAGGCGACCTTTTTGAGATCGGTCACGATGAGAGCCAGAGGCTGGACGTCGTACCGGCGCAGTATCGCGTCATCGTCACCCGCCGGCCCAAACTGGCCTGCCGCGCCTGTCACGGCGTCGTCCTCCAGCACGCTGCTCCCGAGCGATTGATCAGGGGAGGACTGCCGACCGAGCAGCTCGTCGCGCATGTGATCGACGCCAAGTATCATTGGCATTTGCCGCTTTACCGCCAGGCGCAGATGCTGGCGACCCACGGAATTGCCATCGATCGTTCCACGTTCGCCTTCTGGGTCGGCTATGCTGCCCAGGAGCTGAAGCCCTTGTGGCATCGCCTGCGCGAGCTTCTACTCGCCTCTCCGAAGCTCTGTGTCGATGAGACCCCGGCGCCGGTGCTGGATCCCGGGCGCGGCAGGACCAAAACCGGCTACTTCTGGGCGCTCTCGCGCGATGACAGGCCTTGGGCCGGGCCTGATCCGCCTGGGGTGGTCTATGCCTATGCGCCGGGCCGTGGGGCCATCCATGGCTTGAGGCTGCTCGAAGGCTATCGCGGCATCATCCATTGCGATGGCTATGAGGCTTACAAGACCATGACCCGAGAGACGCGTGCGGACGCGCTGTCCGGCACGCTCGCCTTCTGCTGGTCGCATCTACGGCGCCAGTTTGTGAAGATCGAGCGCGAGGCTGCGCCGGCGCCGGCTCCGGTTGCACGCGAGGCCCTCGAGCGCATCGCCCAGCTCTACGCGGTCGAGAAAGCCCTCCGCGGCCGATCTGATGCCGAGCGCCGCGCGGGCCGGCAGGCGCATGCCCGGCCGTTGGCTGCAGCCTTGAAGTAGTGGTCTGAGGCGAAGCTTGGTCACCTCGCGCAGAAGAGGGAGACGGCGAAAGCTTTACGCTATGCACTGCGTCATTGGGACGGCTTGACGCTCTACCTTGATGACGGGCGCATCGAAATGGACACCAACGCAGTCGAGCGTGCGATGCGGCCGATCAAGCTCAATGCCAAGAACGCCCTGTTCGCCGGGTGTGACGAGGGTGCTGAGAATTGGGCATTGCTGGCGTCGCTCATTGAGACCTGTAAGCTCAACGGCGTCAGCGCCGAGTATTGGCTTGCCGACGTTCTCGCAAAGCTCGTCAATGGTTGGCCGGCGGCACGGCTGGACGAACTGCTTCCCTGGGCATCCACCTATACGATGCATGCACAAGATCCGAGGCTTGCGGCATGAGCCTCAGCACGACCGCGGTCCGGATCAAGGTGACTCTCAAGGACGTGAAACCGGAGGTGATGCGATGCCTTGTCGTGCCGCTCACGCTGCGCCTTGATCGGCTGCATCTGACGCTTCAGGCGGCGTTTGGCTGGACGAATAGCCATCTCTTCGAGTTTTTGGCTGGCGAAGGACGTTGGGGTATCCCTGATCCCGATGGAGATTTTTGCCCTCAGCCTATCGATGCTCGCAAGACGCGGCTCTCCAATATCGTTCACGAGACCGGCGCGAAGACGATCCATTATCTCTACGACTTCGGCGACAGCTGGGATCACGTGATCAAGCTCGAAAAGTGGTTCGACAACACGACACCGGAGGGACTTCCCCTCTTGCTCGAGGCCGCCGGCCGTTGTCCTCCGGAAGATGTCGGCGGTGCGTCAGGCTATCCCGAATACCTCGACGCCATCCGCGACCCCAGCCATCCGGAGCACGAACAAATGCGCCTCTGGGGCCCTGAGCAGTTTGATCCCAACGTCGTCTGTCATATTGACCCCCTAAGCCGGGGGATCGGCGTCCAAAATTGACCCCCGCATTGCCTCACCCAGAATGTTACTGGACAACTTCTCGCCGATGAATGCAGCGGCGCCACCAAATTGGTTCGCTGGCCTCCATGGCGGGAAAGA